>NZ_QNRN01000002.1:43390-510703 GCF_003315125.1 Bacillus sp. DB-2
CGTATCTCCTGTTGCTCCCGTACTTCCCGTTGCTCCCGCTCCTGTTGGACCCGTACTTCCCGTTGCTCCCGTATCTCCTGTTGCTCCCGTACTTCCCGTTGCTCCCGCTCCTGTTGGACCCGTACTTCCCGTTGCTCCCGTATCTCCTGTTGCTCCCGTACTTCCGGTTGCTCCCGTGTCTCCTGTCGGCCCTGTACTTCCGGCTGCTCCCGTGTCTCCTGTTGCTCCCGTACTTCCCGTTGTTCCCGTGTCTCCTGTCGGCCCTGTACTTCCGGTTACTCCCGTGTCTCCTGTCGGCCCTGTACTTCCGGCTGCTCCCGTGTCTCCTGTTGCTCCCGTACTTCCGGTTGCTCCCGTGTCTCCTGTCGGCCCTGTACTTCCGGTTGCTCCCGTGTCTCCTGTCGGTCCTGTAGGAAATGTTATTGATGGAATTGGTGGAAAAGTAGGCCCTATTAAATCAGGATCTATTGCATGAGCTTGAAGCAATTCATATATTTTTTGCATTTCATTTTTATCAGCCACATCATCAACTCCTATAATACGACTGTATTATATTGATATGCGAGATTATATTACACTTCATTTATCTATATATAATATGTGTTCCCGCTACTATTATGCTCCTTATATCATAGCTAACTTTTTAGGTACTATTAAATTATTTTATTAAGATATTAACATCCCCTCAATATTCAAATGCTGATGTTATTTTCATCATTAAAAAGGAATATTATTTAAACATTTTTTATACTTTCTTTACGCGCATGGGACAGGTTCATGCAATATGCACAACAAACTGAAGATCTTCGTTTAATTCTTGAATGACAACAACTTTTTAACTTTATGTAATCTATATGACCTAACATCAAGATAAACAAATTTATAAAAGAACGTATCCTTATAACTATTTTCACACTTATGTCGGCTGTACCGCTATTAAATTTCAATGTGACTAGAAATTTAAGACACACCTATGAGTTATTTTTAATACACTAACAGTTCATCTACAAAATTAAGGCACCCTTACCTTGGTATTTAAATACAATGGCATGAGTAGTTACCATTTTTCATTTAGTTACTCTTTTTTTGATATGTATGGATATAAGAAAAATAGAATTTTTTTACCAAATATCCCTTGTAAATCTCCATATATAACGGCTATTTAAAAATGGTAACGAATAGTAAGAGCCACCGGTATGGAAGGGGAATTACAATGAGTATTTCTATTATAATGATGGGTTTCATTATAGGGGGATTGGTTGGAGTAACAGGGATAGGTGGGGCCGCATTACTGACTCCATTTCTTCTAACATTAGGTATAAGTCCTTCTGTAGCTGTTGGAACTGATCTAGTATATAACTCTATTACTAAAATGTTTGGAATATCCCAACACTGGAAACAGAAGACCATCAATTTTAGACTAGTAAAATATCTAGCTATTGGGAGTATACCTAGTGCAATTATCGCAGTAGTAACGATTCATTTCTTACCCCTCTTTCACTATAGTCGAGAAGGAATTATAAAGTATATATTAGGATATGTTCTAATCCTTGCGGCAATTTCTATTTTAATAAAGGCATTTTTCTATAATGAATCTACACAAAATTATTTTCAAAGACAGACTATGGTACAAAAAAAGAGCCTAACAATTCTTATTGGTGCAATACTGGGTTTTATCGTGGGACTTACTTCTGTGGGATCAGGCTCTTTATTCGCTATTGCAATGATATATTTATATCAACTGAGACCATCCGAGTTAGTAGGCACAGATATTACACATGCTTTTTTATTAGTGACGGTTGCAAGCATACTAAATATGAATTTAGGCAACGTAGATTATCTCTTGTTAATTCATTTACTCATTGGTTCTATCCCAGGTGTCATACTTGGTAGTAAATTCTCCACTAAGATTCCCGTTAAACCCCTTCAAATATTTCTAGCTATCATTATTGGTGTTAGTGGACTAAAGTTAGTTATCGCTTATTAAAAAAAATTTATGCTTTTGCTATATAAGAATGGAGGTTCAAAATGGCTCATACAGAACTATATAATTTTATATACAAGCAAGGGCGTGTCCCTCATTTCCATAAAGATTTTCCCCTAATCTTATTTTGGAGCCAAAAAAGCGGTTGTACTTCGCTAGCCCACTGGTTTTTTTATCAAATTAATTTATTTAAAGAAGCGATAAAATACAACCCGTTCATTCACAACTATGAGTATGAAGTATATAAAAACTCTACACATCATTTAGCACAATTAGCTAGTGGATTACAAACTAAAGAGAAGAATACTTACAAACTAGTAAGAAATCCTTATAGAAGAGCAGTAAGTTCTTTTGTTGCTCTGATTCCGCCACCAAATTTTGAGAATCCCGCATGGAAACCCATTCGACAATTTCTGTATGGTGATGAAACCTGCAATAAACCCATTTCCTTTAAACTATTTTTGTATTATTTAAAAGCACACATGACCAAATTAGATCAAGTAGATCCTCACTTTACACAACAATATATACAAGGAGAAGAGGAATTCGTTACGAACTATATTTATCTAGAAAATTTCAACACAGGAATTTCGAAACTAGAAGAAGTATATAAATTAAAAAAATCACCATTAGATCTGTTATCAAAGGCTTGGCATTATCAAGAGAGTAAGATGATTTACAAAGGAGTTTATGCAGACGGTGATATCACAACCCCTCTTTTCCCACGATTACCTACTTATGATAGTTTTTATGATGCAGAAACAACTCAGTTGGTTCAAGAAATATTTGCAAAAGATTTTAATATGTATCATTATGATTTAAATTCTTTTCTCTCAAAATAAAAGTGTTCAAAGCCACTGGCTCTATTAAGTGTTTTATCTTAAAACTGATACGACAACATCATATATTTATAAATTTTCATACACTTCTCCTAATTCTTTTTTTAGTTGTGTTTTTAAGTGCTCATTTTCACTTTCTAATAGCTTGTTCTTATGTTTTAAAAGCTACTTTACTCAATAATAAGTTTGGCCCAATACCAATCGTACTTTCGATCCGTGTACGTTCATATATTCCTCGCTTGAACTTTAATGCGAATTCGCAAACAAATGAATACTCGCAGTCATATCCATGAAAAATTCATCGATTCAGTTGTCAATATTTTTTCTTAATTTAATACACTATTTAAATTTAAAATGGAAGCCAACTGTTATGACACGAATTTAAAGAGCCTTGCTACGATATAAATGTAGCAAGGCTCTCATATTTTTACAGGAAAATATAATCACTTTATTATGAATTTAAATATACACTCTGATCAAAATTAACAAAATAATTCCCATTTAATATATATTTTAAATGATACCCCATCACTTTCATAATATAGTTCAATGATGAGGATATCATCTATTAACTAGCATAAATATTCAAAATAAGAACTGTACTAACACCATATAGATAATTGTGCCACCCGCTATGGACAACAGCATTTGTCTCTTCCATAAATGAAGTATCATTACTAACGCTACAGCAATCAATTCTGGAATACCATGACTACCAGTGAATAAGTTTACATCTTTAAAACAGTAAATCACCAAAAGACCTATAACTGCTGAAGGTAGTACTCTACCAAGGTACTGAACATACTGTGGCGTAGGTCTATCTGATGGGAACACCAAAAATGGAAGGAATCTTGTAAGCATTGTTCCTAAAATAACCATGGAAATTGTAATGATTTGCTGGAATATACTCATCGTCATACTGGACCCTCTTTTCTTATTTATTTGTTTTCAAAAAATGTAACGATGTTAGAAATTGTAGCTATTTTAAATGACTTCAAAAAGAATAAATAACGTATATATAAATTACTTTAAATTTTGAACTTATTAACTTAATAAAAGCGAGGAAGTATTCTACATATATTAATTATTCATTTAATTGAATTTCACTCGAATTAAGTTTATTTTTCTTCCGTAATACACTAAAAATATAACCACTCAAGCCACCTATAATAGATGGAAGTAACCACCCTAGACCTATTCCGTAAAAAGGAAGATATTGGTCAAAGAATTCGTTAATCATTACAAATTTTAATCCTGCAGAATTTAAGCCATCAAATACACTAATAATAAATGTGAATAACAAACTAACTCTATATACAGTGGGGTTTCCTTTAAATAATGGGTGTAAAAACGTTAAGAAAATTAAGGAAATAACCATTGGATAAAGAGCCATTAATACAGGGACTGAAATTGTAATTAATTGTGTTAACCCTATATTTGCAACTAGTGTGCTAAAAACCGATATAATAATAGCAATTTTTCTGTATGAAACTTTCGGGAATAACCCATGAAAGAAAGTAGCACAAGAAATGGTTACCCCTACACTTGTAGTCAAGCACGCTACAGTAATTAATAAACCTAATACAATTGCACCATAAGAACCAAAATAATAGTTTGAAACTTTAGCTAAAACTTCAGCCCCATTATTTAAATGACCTAGCTTTTCAACACTAGAAGCCCCCATATAAGAAAGGGCTGTGTATATAGAAACCAAGAGTATTGTAGCAATAGCAGTTGCTTTTGCACAAATAGTCATTAACTGTTTTTTAGTAGTAGCTCCTCTTTCTTTTATTGCATTCACTATAATCATTCCAAAGACAAAAGCTACTAAAGCATCTAGTGTTAAATACCCTTCTTGGAAACCTTTAAAAAATACATATGACGTGTTATATCCTTCAGAAGGAGATTGTAACCTTCCCATTGGTTTAACAACGGATACGACTACAAGCAATCCAATAAATGTCAATTTAATAGGAGTCAAGAATTTCCCTACTATATCGATAATTCTTGATGGATTAAGTGATAACAAGAATGATACGAAAAAAAACACTACTGTAAATATGGTTAATATAGTGGGACTTGCCCCATTTGATACAAAAGGTTTAATTCCAATTTCGAATGATACATTACCTGATCTAGGAATTGCAAAAAAAGGACCAATTGCCAGATAGAGAACAGCCGTAAATACAATACCAAAAAGTGGATGAACACGACTAGCTAGTGATTGTATATCATTTTTTCCCGAAAAAACAAAAGCTGTAATTGCTAATAGTGGTAAGCCTACTCCGGTAACTAAGAAGCCAGCATTGGCTAGCCATACATTATTTCCAGCCATTTGACCAAGCATAGGCGGGAAAATTAAATTTCCTGCTCCGAAAAACAATGCAAATAACATGAACCCTAGCATTAGGATATAGGAAAAAGAAACTTTATTTGTCATAATAAATCCTCCAACTATAAAGTGTTATATAGTATTTTAATTTTGTAATAAAGCTTCTGAAGAAGAGAAATCCAGTACTGATTTAACCGATGCATAGTGTACGTTTTTTTAATGTTATAAGACAAACAATGTAATTGTGATGATCCTTTGGAGCATACAAATTACTATGCGGAAGCCTTCTCTTCTTTCTCAATTGGCTTTTTTAGAACAGTAAGCATTGTTACAATCATAACCATGGCAGGAATAATAAAATTGTTTCCACCAAAAATAATAAGACTAATTATGGAAAGTGTGAGTCCTATAAGAGCGCTATGATGTTTCTCCTCTTTCATCCACTGTTCTACAAAAATAACAACAAAAAGAGCTGTCATAACAAACTCTAATCCTTTTGTATTAAATTGTACTAATGATCCAAAAATGCCACCAATTGTTGCTCCTAATACCCAATAAGAATGATTGAGTAATGTAACAAAAGTCATAAACCATCCTTTATCTACGTTTTCTGGAATATCAACAGTAGAATTAATAGAAAAAGATTCATCACATAGTCCAAAAATAAGATAGAATTTTTTTCTCCCAGCGCCTTTATACTTATCTAACATAGAAATACCATAAAATAAATGTCGTGCATTCACCATTAATGTTAGAAAAAGGGCATTAAGTGGATCAAACGTAACTAGTAATAAATTTGCTGCAATAAATTCCATTGATCCTGCGAAAATTGCAAAACTCATGATGATTGGATATATTGCACTGAAGCCTAATGAGTTCATATAAATTCCATATGCGATTCCTAAAAATAAAAAGCCAGCAAGGATTGGTGCTGTATAAGGAAAAGCTGCACGAAATGCAATTTTTATTTGTTTACTATTTTTCAAATCATTCACATCCTTATTCGAAAATTTATTAAATGTAAATTTAACACAACAAATCCATACAATGAATGAATTTATTGTATGGATTACAATTTTTATAAGAAAATGTGTGTTATTCTACTTATAAATAATGCGAGATTAATCTATTTTCATATTTGTAATATATTTTGTACAAAATATATCCATAGAGGTGTAACCTGCCAATCAATTCATTTAATAATTATGTTATGTCTTGGAAACCAGATAAAAATTTATTAAAGCGTCCTTTTTATTCCTCAATTGCCATACTACTTGAACATGATATTATAAATGGTTTATTAGCCCCAGGAACAAAGTTACCACCGCAACGAGAACTGGAAGATTTTCTGGATTTGAACTTTACCACTATTACTCGCGCTTATAAAATTTGCGAAGTTAAGAATTACAATGATTCAACTGGTCTTCCTCATCAAAAAATGGCCGGCTTGAATTGGATGAGTTCTTTTGGCATTAATGTAACCCAAGAACATATAGCAATAGTTTCAGGTGCGCAAAATACCTTGGCCATTACATTGACTGCTTTATTTAAACCTGGAAATCGCATTGCAACCGATTTATATACATATTCAAACTTTATTGAGTTAGCAAAAATGCTCCCAGATGAACTTGATAAGCAGTGTAGTCAATTAAGCATAACTTTACCGTGGATTAATTATTAACCCATAAGCTTGCCGTGAATGCGGTTGGTTCAAAATGCTTGAGTTTTTTGTTGCTAGTGAATACTTTTCTATAAAGAAGTTTAATCATTTTTCAACTATGGGCTTATTGATTTAAAATTAAACCTCCTAATAAAACCATTCCCATTCCTATAAAGAAACTTAAAAAGAAATTATTGGTTACTTTCATAGTCAACAAACAAAGAACAGCTGAGAATAGATAAATAGGATTGGGTTGGAATCCATTTTTACCTAAAAAAAGTGAAGGGAAAACCAAAGCTGCATATATACCAATTGGCACATATGCCAAGCCTTCCCTAATTTTTTTTGTTAGAATATGATCGGGGATCCTCAAAAACAATCTTCTGCATAAGTAGGTGACAATGGTCATTCCGAACAATAGAATAAAATAGCTTGAATCCATTTCAACTATTCCTCCCTCACAGGTGAACTACCAGCTAAAAAGTATCCAATTGAAAAACAAAATCCTCCCGCAAACAATATTAGAACTCCCATTGGTAAAACCGAAGAGAGGCTCAATACGACTAAACCTGTGACGAGAAACACGGCAAATTTCAGGAGAGATGTTATCTCTTTGTATGACATAATTAAAAAAATGATAGTAATGCTAAATTCTAGTCCTAGGTTACCGTTATTTGGGATTAAAGTTCCGAATATAGTTCCTAAAAGTGTTCCTAGTCCCCAGGTGATGTATATAAATAATCCTGCACTAACAATATATCCTTTTTTATAATGCCCTTCTCGGCAATGAGTTAACGATAAGGCATACAGCGCATCGGACAAAAAATATGCTATAAAATTATTAAATTTCCTATCAAATGAAGAGAAAAATGGCGATAAAGATAAACCATATAACAAATGTCTGGCATTTATCAGAAAGGTAGTTAATATCATCGAATAGACACTCGCATGTTCCTGTAACATAGGGAGAACCGATAATTGTGCTGAACCAGCAAATGAGATTAGGGACATTAACAGGCTTTCTATCGGTGTTAATCCTGTTTGAATTGCCATCACCCCAAATATACTTCCAAACATAGTGAAACTTATCCCCATGGGTAACACATCTAATATTCCTTTTACCCAATCACCATTTTTTAAATCCAATTGTTTACCTTTCATCAAATAGATCTAAATCCCATCGTTCTTCAATTAGCTTTTCACCACACCACTCAATGTTTTCTTTTTCTTCTGTCATTGTAAACCCGTATTTTGCATATAAATGACGTGCTGCATTTAACATACTAATTGTCCATAGATAGATGTGTTTATAATTATGTTCTTTACAGTAGCTAAGGGCAGTTTCAAATAACTTCGTTCCAATACCAAGCCCTTGATAACGGTCATCTAGAATAAACCAACGAAGTTGTGCAGTATTTTCATCATCTTGTTTGATTGCAACAGAACCTGCTCGCTCACCATCTACTTCAGCAATCCATAACTCTCCACCAGAAGAAGCATATACGAATTCTGTTAACCCCTTCATTACGTAGTACTCAAATGTTTTGAAAAATCTATGCTGCTCTCCATAGAATTCACCATGAAGCTGAGCCACATACCCCACATCACCTGGTTGAAATGGTCGAATTATTACAGTTGGTTTTTCGTTTGTACTTTTTGTATAAATGGATTCAACCTGCTCCATTGATGAAACAAGATCATCAATTTCGGATTCAGATAAATGCTGAAGTGTTTTTGTTAACTCACGATTTGCATCTATCTCCATTCTACGGAAAGCTTCTTCACCAATAGCTGTTAAGTAGAGATTAAATTGTCTTTTATCTTCTGGCGATTGTTTTTTTTTAATAATTTGTTCATCTTCAAATCGTTGAAGAATTCGACTTAGAAATCCTCGATCAACGCCTAATGCTTCTATAATTTTTTTAGCTGTACAACCACTATTGTAATGAAGTTCTGCGATAACACGAGCTTCTGTTAATGGGTAAGGATTATTATAGATTTCCTGATCAATTTTGCCTAATACATTGGCGTAATACCGATTAAACTGACGAATCTTTTCTATTTTTTTTATTAATTCCATAATAAAAAACCTCTTTTCAATTGAAAAATTCTCACCAACATCATTCATTGTAGTTGACTCAGTCAATTATATCTACAATGGTTGACTAAGTCAATTATTATGATGAATAGAATGTTTATTAAATTTATCCCTGACCACTTTGAATGAAAAGATAATATTTCTACAAAATTATGCTCTATTGTGAACTATTCATAATTTGACCTTATACATAAAGAATAAATTACAAGGGCTGAACCTGGTCCAATACCAGATTTCCTCCTTGTAATTTTGCCTAATGAAATAGCCTGTTCAAATTAATGAGGGTACTTGGATAAAGGAAATTTAATGGTTCTAGTTTTTTTCAGTTATTATCTGTACTCTGTCTTTAATTGATGAATTTCGTCATAATGAGAAGAAGGGTGGTACGAAATAGAAGGAATATCAGAGATATTGTGTAAACGTTTTTTATATTCCTCTAAATACTGTTCTCGGTCTTCTTTATTATGTGATGGTGTCCATGCGATGAATGGTTCAACAGGTTCTAAACCGGAAAAATAAAGCATGCCATGATTAATATGATAAAGTATTTTCTCATGCATATCCCCATCCATTCCGTATGGCGTATAAGCGTGTTTAGGAGATCCTGTTGTAGTAGACAGCATCGCTTTTCTACCTTTCAATCTACCCGTATCATATCTTTCATCTCTTGAATAAATAAATCCAGAAGCAAATACTCTATCAAACCACCCTTTCAAAATGGCAGGAACAGAATACCACCATAGTGGGAATTGAAAAATAACAAAGTCTGCCCAAAGAAGTTTTTCTTGTTCTTCTTGAATATCAGCAGAAAAATTATTTGTCTTAGTTGCATGTTTTTGTTCTACTGCATATTTTAAAAATTCTTTATTTTTTAGCTGTATAAAGTCGTTGCTATCGGCAACAGCTTTGAAGTTCATAGCATATAAATCTGATACTTTGACTTGATGACCTAAAGAAGTTAATTCTGAAACTGCCAGATCCTTCAATGCTCCATTAAAGGACTTCGGCTCTGGATGAGCGTAGATAATTAAAATATTCATTCTTACATCTCCTTTAATACAATTTGTTTTTTAAATGATGTATTTGCAATTAATACACCGGACAAAATAAGCAAAGCACCTAAATATTCTTGTCCTCCCATGATTTCATTTAGAAAGATAAATGAAAATACTGCTGAAAAAACTGGTTCGAGAGAAAATAAAAATCCTGTACTTTCAGGAGTAATATACTTTTGAACAATTGGCTGTATTACAAAACCATAAGCCGAGCAGATAATTGCTAAACCAAGTATTGCAGACCACTCTATTACTCCATTTGGTAATACAGGTGCTTCAAATGTAAAATTTCCTACGAGGGCAAAAAGAAATGCAAAACCAAGTTGAAAAACCCCCAATTGAAATGCATCCACTCTTTGAACAAAATAGTTTGTAACTATAATGTGTATCCCATAAAGAAAAGCAGCTACCAAACATAAAAGAGAACCCAATGCAAATGTAAAATCATCTTTAATAGTAAGTAGTGCTAAACCAACAGAAACAGTTGTTACTCCGTAAATCACCTCTTTCCGTGGTAGTTTTCTTATGATTAGTGTTTGTAAAGCAGGCACTAAAATTACAGTTGTACTTGTCAAAAAACCGGCTGAAGAGGCAGTTGTCGTTTTCATTCCATACATAAGTGAAATAAAAATCCCGCATAATAATACTCCAACAATTGCACTGTAACTCAACATTTTAATGTTTATATTTATTAATTTTCGGTTGAATATTACAATCATTATCAGAAATGCAATCCCAAATCGTAAAGCTACTACGGTGAAGGGAGATACTGTATCTGCAAGAACTTTCATAAAAATATAAGATGTCCCCCAACCTATAGAGACTGTTGCTAATAGAAAATTAGCCTGTTTTTGTGTCATTTGTTTTTATCCTTTCCTGCTTTAATGGTAGCTATAGGTTATCATTCACATTTACATTAGTGAAACGAATATTTATAATGAAACTATTAGAATTCCTAATGAAAGGGGCGATTTGATGAATGTATATCATGCTTTTATTAAAGTAATTGAAACAGGTAATTTTACCAAAGCTGCTGAAGAACTAGGCTACACGCAGTCCGCAATTAGTCAAATGGTAAATTCATTAGAGAAAGAACTATCAACAACTCTTATTTTGCGCTCTCGAACTGGAATTACACTTACACCAGATGGCGAGGAATTTTTGCCATATATTAGAAATATCAGCAATTCACATAAAGAATTACAAGAGAAACAAAAAGAGATGAGAGGATTACAAAGTGGGCTTATTCGAATTGGAACATTTTCTAGCGTTGCATGTCACTGGCTACCGGATTTAATAAGAAGTTTTAAGGAACAGTACCCAGCTGTTCGTTTTGATATATACCAAGGGGAATATACAGTTATTTGTAATTGGATCAAAGAAGGATTCGTAGACTTTGGATTTGTTAATCCAGAAGCTGTGTCTAAGTTAACAAGCATTCCATTACAAGAAGATGAAATGCTTGTCGTATTACCAGCAAATCATTGTTTAGCACCTAAAACTAAGGTTTCATTGGAAGAATTAATAGAAGAGCCCTACATACTTTTAAATGAAGGAGAAATAAATGAAGCATTAACCATTTTTGAAGAAAATTCTCTTGAACCTAACATACAATACCGAGTACATGACGATTATGCAATTATGTCTATGATTGAACAAGGTCTTGGTATATCAATTTTACCGGAACTTGTCTTAGATAGATGTCCGTATAATATTGTAACAAAATCAATCTCTCCATCTTTTACGCGTATAATAAGCTTAGCATATAAAGACAAAAGAGTATTACCGATAGCGAGTAGATATTTTATTGATTTTCTCATTAAGAATTTTAAAGAAACAGGTTCCGGATTGAAAAATAAGTAAAAAGGTTAGTTGAAGTATAATTATTTGTAGTATTCCTTAGAAAATTTAACATAGTCTAATTTTGGAATCATTACTTTGCTATAAATAAAAAGAACCATAAGCTTGCCCAAACGGCAAAGTTATGGTTCGAATCACATATTACCCTACCATTTAGCTAATTTATGTACATAGATTATATACCTTCCATATCAATCGTTTTACCTTACCAATATGCACTTTTTAATTATGTACAGATCGATTTTTAGTAGTCTCAGTGCTACTTTACTCAATAATAAGTTTGGACCGATACCAATCGTGCTTTCAATTCGCGTACGTTCATATATTTCTTGCTTGAACTTTAAGGAAAACTCGCATGTCCCATAGTAAATAAAGCCAAAGCCAATCCATTAAATATAAAATAACAAAGACAATTCCTATTATTTTATGTTTTTAAACTCTCTTACCTTACTCATTTCCATTTCATTAAAAAAGTCGATTCTCCAGCAACGGTACTTATTATTTAAAACTTGAAACGTTATAGCTATATGATGGCTACAACTCTTTAAATATGAAATGAAACGAAACTTAAATATACCTATAAAAATTGACATTGATTTAAAGAATGAAAAACTACAACATAATATTTATATTAATCAAAATTCCGTTCTGTTATTTAACATGGGGTATCACCACATCACTATCAAACTAAGGTTTTGTACTATCTATAAAGCAAAAAAAGCCATCCTTTCTGTATATTTCTACAAAAAGAATAGCGCTTTTTTCATTATATAGATACATTCCATAATGTATCTTCATTGTTAAATGAAGGTTAAACAAGTTTTGTTACATATTTCAACCATAGCCCACCATCTTCAAGTTTTTCTACTTCTTTTAAGAAGAAATCTACTGGATGCTGGTTTCTATTTTGATTACAGAAAGAAAGTCTTTATTAAAACATATGGTTGCTAATTTAATTGCGATCTTCCTTGCACCCAAGCAGCAATATCATTTATAACATACTCAGGTATATTAGCAGGACTATAATATTCATCCGGCTTACTTATTTCCCCATCACCCTCTGTAAAGAAATGATTTAACTTTGGATATAGTCGATAATCAACGTTATCTCGTTCTTTTAATTGTTCTTTCCAAAGAGGAATTTCGATTTTTGATTGAACTTGATAGTCTCTTTCTCCTTGAATAATAAGAAGCGGTGTCTTTTGTTCTTTTGACATTTCTGCTGCTTTAATTTTCCGGATAGAATCCCAAAATACTGCTGATCCTAAGTAAAAATCTTTTGGGGGATTCTGACTAGAGAAATTGGGATCATTTAATAATTCAAATTGCGATTTGTAGAATTTATATTCCTCTAGGTTCATTGCTCCAATAGAAAAAAGGTACTCAAATTGATCTAAAACAACGTCTTGGATCGTACGAGCTGGCCCTCCCATTACAATTGCCCCAGCAATATTTTGATTTTGGTCTTTTTCAATCATTTTCGGAAGCATCATTCCACCTTGACTATGACCCAGAATATAAATTTGATTCTTATCTATTAGAGGCTCATTTTTAAGAAATTGAGTTACAAGAAGAGCATCATCTGTTGTCTCTTTATCAACTGTATAAAAGGGACTGAATTGTGTTTTCAACCCATGTTCATATGTTCGTTTATTATAGCGAAGGACAGCAATTCCCTTCGATGCAAGACCTTCAGCTAAATCGCGAAATGGTTTTAAAGCAAACGCTGTTTCATCCTGATCAGTTGCTCCAGATCCTTGAACAAGAATAACCGCCGGGAAAGGACCCTTTCCTTTTGGAACAGACAATGTTCCTGGTAATGGAAATGCACCACTTCCAACTACTACTTCTTTATCAACAAATGATTCAGGCTTACTATATGATGGACGCTCTGCAACAGGACTAAACGACATACTGAGTTGAAAATCGTCTATTTTTCCAGATGGATCTAGTTTAATTAGTAAAGGTACAGTCATTTGTTCAAAAACTAATTGAATCTCCACATTTGTATGAACAGGATTTGTCTCTTTTTGTGTAACCTCTCCAATTTCTATAAAAGAACCTGCTTGTAATTGAACTGGCAGTCCCTCCCAATAGCTCTTCAACCATTCTTTGGATATTATTTTCTGTAATGACCTTGAGGTTAAATCAAATGCAGATTTATAATCTTCACTATTCATATGGCGAATAAATGAAAGAGTAATAGATATAATAGAATTTTCATCATCACTATTGTCTACTTTTTTTATAGTTGTGTTTGCTTCCTTTAATTTCGAAATAAATTGGTGGTTAAACAGATAATTATATGTATCAGGATATAAGCTTGTTTTCAATACTTCCGTATTCCGTCCCTCATACAAACTTGAAGAACTCGTAAAATTTTCAGGTGAAATTACTTCCTCCGCATATGAGACTGAGGGAATTGTTATTGTACAAATTGCACTGACAAGTAATAACTTATTACTTATTCTTCTTTTCTTACCCATAATTATTGATTCTCCTTTCAAAATTAAAAATTTCTAATACAGTATGCCAAATACTATAAGGAAAATAAAAATTATCAAAGAGATTAATAATCTATTTTACGATCCCCCCTAACAAGTTAAAAAGCTATCATTAACAAACTTCAATAAAAAACGCCTTCCCCCTCTTTTTTTATCATTGGATTTTCCAATGACATAGAAGCACAGCGCTGAATTACATGTAACTGACCCATGGGATTCTCTATTCCAAAAGAAAAAAGCACCCCACTAGATGCTTTCTTTAATTGTTCTCACTATAATTTTTTTAGATAATTCTCTTATTACTGTAAGATGAATTTATTCTAGTTCCTAAATCTCACTTATTTCTTAATTCACTCATACCAATATAAAACCAAATAACCTACCATCAAAAAATAAAGAAAACAGGTTATTTGGCTATTCATTCCGTAAGCTTAATGCTCAAGGTAATCTTTTTTTCACACGGTTAAACTTTATTAAGAAAACCTTAAGGAATTTCCCTCTATATTTATAAGAATTTTTTTCTATACTAAATCATATAAACGAACAAGAGGAGAAACGTCATGAAGAAATTTGTAATTTGCATACTAGGAATAGGCCTCCCTATATACTTACTACCTTTCATATTACGCGGAGATTTAGACAGATTTAATCCAATTGCTGAAGAAAAAAATGTATACGCTATTGCGGAGGAATATGGCGTTCCAGATTACCATCATAAAGGAAGAGCTATGTACTCGCTAAAAGGTGTTGATGAATTAAGGAATGAGAAGGAATATAAAGTAGGAACGAACACTCCTAATGATTTTATAAGAAAAACTTACTTAAAAATTCATGTGAAAGGTAAGTATGTCTATTCCTACGACATTATTTCTGAAAAGGACATTCCGGAGAAAATAAGGGGACAATTGGAGATAGTAAATAAATAAAAGAGCCAACTCGTACGGATTGGCTCTTTATTATCTCTCCCACCTACCGTTAGGCTATCTTCCTACACATGCTTGAGATGGGAGAATCCTTTCGGTAAATTTATTACATTCGCTATCATTGTTTTAATAACCATTCTTCAATTACTTTCACTGTTTCATCCCGTTGTGCTTTTGACGTAATTAAGCTCGCATTATCACCTTTTTGCTCACCATACATGCCAAAATTAGCATGGTTTCCGCCTTTTATCATGTGCATAGTTGTATTCTTTGACATTAACTTTTTATTGTTTTCTATTTTTTCTACAGTTGCTAAAGCATCTACTTCCCCATAAATTGATAACATTGGAATCGATTTAGTAGAGAAATCATCTGCAGGATACGAACCTAAGAAAATGATCCCGTCTACCTTGTCTTCATGTTGAAAAGCATACTTAGAAATCATAGCTCCCCCCATTGAATGCCCCGCAACATACCATTTTTGAACTTCAGGATACTGTTCAATTACACTGTCTACTGCATTGATTCCAAGTATCGCTAAATTTAATGGTAACTTAGGCATTACTACAACATGCCCCTCTTTTGCAAGAGCTTCCCCTAAGTAACTATAAGCCTCAGCTTCTACTTTAGCTCCTTGATAAAAAATAACCCCTATTTTAGCACCTTTCTCTCCAAATACTATATTCTCTTCATCTTTTTTATCATCCACTAACGACAAAGCCTCTTTCGTTGGTTTATAAGTAAACTGAGACCAAGTCAAAAAAGCAATACTTCCCATAAGTAAAATACCTAGTAAAGAGTACAGAACAATTTTCATCCACTTCTTCACATATATGCCCTCCCTAAGATGTGTATATTCTATACTTTAATTATTATTACTATAATTGTCGAATAATCTTAACTAATAAAGTGAAACTTTAATCAGTGGGGGTTTTGTTCATCCCCCACTGATTATTAGTTGAACCAATCGGGCTTTTACGGGCAGTTGATCCCCCACCTAACTTCTTTGCTTCCGCTGAATTTTGAGGTGGGGGTCTTACTGCCCGTTAATGCGGGATAAGTTTAGAAAAAATAATACGAGCCCTCAAATGCCGTTTTAAAATGAGTTCAATATATTCATCCTAAAACACAGGCTTCATACACAAAGTAAAATTTTATAAAGAAAAAGCCGATTTCCTTATCGTATAGGAAATCAGCTTTTGGCTTAGTTATTGATTTAGTAATAAAAACACCTTTTTAAGATAACTAAGTTTATACTATAGACGTTGATCTTTCTGGAAGTTTAGACGAAAATGATCTTCATCACTATATACACCAAATTCATACCCTTGCTCTTTATAAAATTTAATAATGTCAGGAAGTGCTTGTAATGTTTGCGCCTTTTCATGCATTAAAACAACTTCTACTTCTTCTGTTGTCTGTTTTTTTACATTTTCTATAATCTGAGTTGGATTGTCTTTTAATTTCCAATCATTTGAGTCTACTGTCCAATCCCAAACTTTTATTGCTGCTTCTACAATTTGATTACGAATTTCCTCTCCCTTTAATCCTGGTGCAGATCCATATGGTGGACGGACTAGTTTAGGAGTTGTACCCGTAATATTATGGATAAGATCTAACGTTTCTTTCATCTCTGGTACAAATTGTCCCTTTTTGTATAGTTTATCACTATTGTGTGTCATACTATGAGCACCAATATAATGTCCCTCTTTTATTGCTCGTTGTACGTTCTCCTGAAAACCTGTATTTTGTAAATTACTACCTTGCATAAAAAATGTCGAAGCAACATTTTGCTCTTTTAGTACATCTAAAAATTTCCCAGTCAATTCGCTAGGACCGTCATCAAATGTTAAATAAACAACTTTTCCTACCGGTTTTCCATCAGGTCTTTTTTGTTTTGCTGGTGATGTTTCCTTTTTCTTTTCTTGTTGTTGCGTATTAACTTGTTTCATACTTTCATTAGCTACTCCCTTCGCTGGGATAGAGTGCCATTTTCCAATTAAAAAGAAAGTGAAAAAGGTCGTTGCTAAAACAACTCCTAGAGATATTATTACCTTAGTTAATCGACTTGTTTTTTTCTTACTTTGTGATTCTTTCATTATTTTTCGATCCTTTCCCTATTAATTTTCATATTCATTATTTATAAGGCTGAATCATTAGTTTCAACCGGTGTTTACAATAAATAGATTAATAGAGATGGATAAAGATAAAATGCAGATAATGTCGAAATCAGTTAAAGAATAGCTTATTGCATCCACTCTTTAGAAAAATATTTGTTTTTAATTTGAAAACTGGATATACACCCAAAATAAAAAATACTACTCTTCCTAATTAAGATTTAGAAAGAATAGTATTTTTCTATTTGCCTATTTTATTACATCGTAAAATAATTAATAATGCCATCCACAATTCCTTTTTGCGATTTTGCTTGGAATTCTTCTGAATTCATTCTTTTTTCATCACTCGCATTAGATGTAAACCCTAATTCTATTAGGATAGCCGGAGAAGGATTTTCTCGCAAGACAAGAAAATCACTGCCATGAATACCTCGATCTCTGCTGTCTATATTTTGATCAAAAATAGCTTCTTGTACAATCTTAGCTAATTTTTTATCTTTCCTTTTATTAGATCCATAATGAGTTGTTATTCCTTTTACATTTGTATCCTCAAAAGCATCATGATGAATGCTAATATAAAGATCCGCCGCATGTTCTTTCACTACTTTGACACGCGCTTGCAATTCTTCCTTTTGTTTTGTTTCTGAAAGTAAACTCGCATCTTTTTCACGCGTCAATATAACTTTTGCATCCGTTCTTTCTTCTAATTCTTTCTTTATATTTTGTGCTACTTTTAAATTAAGCTCTTTTTCAATCGTTCCAAATTTCTTTCCTTTCGTCCCTCTATCTCCTCCACCATGCCCTGGATCAATTACAATTGTTTTTCCTCTTAATCGTAAATCCTCTTGTGATATATTTTTATGCCCCTTAGCATGTATGAAACTAACTCCTGTGCCTATTATTAATATAATAAATAAAAGCAATGTCACTCTTTTTTTCATTTTAACAATCTCCTTATCAGCTTTTCATTCAGTTTCTAATGAAGATAGTAATGAATGCTGATAAAGATAAAATGCAGATAATGTCGATTTTGTTTAAAAATGATAAAAACGTGTAGAACGACAATTCTACACGTTTTTATTTAAATAGAAGAAAAATAATACTCCATCTTCTGTATTCAAAACACCATATTCCACGCCATGCAGTTCTAATATATTTTTTGAAATAGCAAGGCCCAATCCTGTTCCGCCTTTGGAGCGTTGACGAGACGTATCCCCTCGATAAAAACGATCCCATATTTTTTCTACATGTTCTGGCGCGATATGAGTCCCTTTATTTTCTACACATACTTTTACACGTTCATTTTCTTCTATTGTAGAAATAATAATATTCTCATGTTCCGGTGTGTAACGAATCGCATTCGTAATAAAGTTAGTCACCACCTGCTCTATTCGATGTGGATTTGCAACTACCTCAATTTTAGAAAGTTGTTTATGGACATGTAATTGCTTAGCTGTTATATCCGAGGTTAATTGCTCACATATATAATCAATCATCTCATCAATATGGAAAACATCCATTTCCATTTTATACGTACCAGACTCAAATTTTGCTAACTCCAGCATATCAATAATGAGCATATCCATTTTATCTACTTCTTTTGACATTGCTTTAAAGTAATACTCCTTTTTATTACTAGCAACACCATCCTCCAAAATTGAAATACAGCTCTTCATAATACTTAAAGGCGTTTTTAACTCATGTGAAACACCCGCAATAAATTCTTTACGTGTATTTTCTAATTGCTTTTCTTTCTCTATATCTTGCTGCAATTGATTAATATACGAATGCAAAGCCTTAGAAAGTGTATTAATATTTTGTGATAAAGCACCTATTTCATCCTTTGTAGTAATAGGTATTGTCTCTGAGAAATCTAAACCAGCGATTTTTTTTGTAGTATCATTTATTTGTAATAGTGGTTTGGCAATTTTATTTGAATAATAGAACGATATCAAAACGATTAAAATCAAAACAAAGATAATTAAATATACATAATAATCCTTTATCATTTGCACAGCTTCATCAACTGGCTGTAATGATGTCATAGCAAATATATAATTCACCTTACCATCTGCATCTATTGTTGGTTTGATTAATAGTTTATATTTAATATCATTTTCTTCATAATCCACTGTTTCTGTAGAAGTAATATTATTTGGTTTTGGATTTAATATTAAATCAACCTGAAATTGTTTTATTCTATCTATTAACACACGATTTCCATAAATAGAATTAGTTCCTACAGTCCCCTCCGGTAATTGCACGTTCTTAATGCTTCCTGCTAAATATAATTGCGAACTTTCTTTTGAAGATGCGTTTTTTTGTCCATATAACATTTCTGATAGTTGCTTGTTCTCTAGCCCAACATTCTTCTCTTTTATTGTTAACATCGCAGGAACCACTATATCCCCCTTCTGTACTCCATCGATAATAATATGATTCCCCTGTTCTAAACTATATTTTATCCTTTCTATATCTTCTAAATTGATAAAACTATACAACGGTATCTGAATTGAACGTTCAGAAAAGGTGTTATTTTCGTTAGGATCTAACTGAATTTCTAAAGAAAAATCATTTGCATATTTTATATTCCCTACACTATCTAACGTTGTAATCCATGTCGCATTATCTTGGTAGAAATTTTGTTCCAACTCTTGAATCCTTTTCGCGTCATCTCCAGCTTTTATATATGCCTTTTCAAAGGATTGAATATTCGTTTTAATATCATTAACTTTTCGATTCGAATAATATTGCTTAAAAAATATGGTTTGTCCAATAAAAATAGTCACTAAAATAAGTGTGCATAATGCCGTTGTTAATATAAATAGTTTTAATACAATTCCCTTTTTCATACCTGTCCCTCAAATTTATAGCCAGTTCGCACAACGGTTACAATACAAGTCGCTTTTTGCCCTAATTTATGACGCAAATTACGGATATGACTATTAACAGTACGATCATCCCCAGCGAATTCATAACCCCAAATTTTAGTGATTAGTTGTTCTCTCGAAATTACAATCCCTTGATTTTGCATGAAATACGTTAATATTTCAAATTCTGTATGTGTCATACTTATGTCTTCCCCATCTACAGTGACTGTACGAGAAGGGAAATGTACATGGATACCACTACTAGTTAATGTGTCTGCAGTAGATACATTAACAGTGGAAGAATATCGGCTTTCAATTAACCGTTTTGCCCTTGCCAATAAAATAGGAGGACTATATGGTTTTGTAACATAATCATCTGCTCCCAGTTCAAATCCGAGTAAGGTATCATCTTCATCCACCCGAGCCGTTAGCATAATAATAGGTACATTAGATTTCTTCCGAATTCGCCGGCAAACCGACCAACCATCTAATTCCGGTAACATAATGTCTAGAATAATTAAATGTACCTCATGTTCTTCAAATATAGATAACGCTTCTTTCCCATCAATCGCCTCTAAGACGTTATACCCTTCGTTTAGTAGGTAATCCTTCATAATTTCACGTAAAATATCTTCATCTTCTACAATTAAAATTGTTCTTTGCATATTTCATCTTCCCCACGATTAATTTTATTTTTATGAAGAAATAGTTCATTTTATATTTTAACCAATTAGAAATCTTTCACTATTTCTGTCACTACTACATACAACATAGTTATATCAAGATAATAGCATGACGGTATAAAGATAAAATGCAGAGATAACTGTAATTCTTCAGCAAATAATGAAACTCATCTTGAATCGAAAGATCCATACAAAAACGCCATCCTTTCTGTATATTTCTACAAACAGGATAGCGTTTTTTCATATTAAAGGTAGAATTATAAGGTAATATCAATTATACGTAATACTTGATATTTAATTGATATTAGAACTTATTACTTTATATTTATCTTCTTTTGCAACATCTATAATTGCATCAATTTTTTGTTGTTCATTATTCAGCTCATGTCCTTCAATCCAAACTTTATATCCTATTTCTCCCACTACTCCAACTTTAGTTATAACAACATCTAACTGTTTTTCTTTTTGAAAATATTCAATAGCAGTTGCCTTTGCTTTTTCTTGAGTTTTTGGAAATTCTTTGTCACTTAATGGATCTTTCGTTGTTAATGTAATGTAAGAGACAAAACCAACAATAATTAAAGTTATGGTAGAAAGTCCAATTAAAAATATTTTTTTCATTCTTCTTCATCCTTGTCTATCTTTTTTTAAAGATTAACATGTTATTTATCGTTTTTCAATAAAAAAATATTGTATTTTGTTATTTTTTTATTGAAAACATCTATAACTTAGACAAATATAAAAAGCATTCCTCTAACTATCCTGATCTTTATCTCAACTAATCTATTACATAATGTAGAGTTATAAAAGAGTTTGATCATTATTAAAGAAATACAAAAATAAAAACCCCAATTTCTCTATATTAAAATCGAGAAATTGGGTTAAGTTACTTAACAATATTTTTTATTTAAAACAAGTAACTAATTAATAATCCTGCCGATAATAAGAATCCGAAAATCGTATTTGTCATCGCTGTTGATTTCATTGCGATGCGCATATACCCGGGATCCTTTGCTCCTTTTTGGAAACTTTGAATAGCAGAGATTGGCTTTCTTAAACCTAGGAACATAACTAATGCCCAAGGGCTTATATAACCCATCAATACAATTACGGCAATCCATAAATAAGCAATGAAAAAGGCTACAGCTAGTGTTACCACTGCTTTTTCTCTCCCAAGGAGGATTACCAACGTCTTTCTTCCACCTTTAATATCTTCTTCGATATCTCGGATGTTATTCGACATGTTAATTGCACCTACTAAAATTCCAATTGGAATAGAAATTAATACACTTTCAATCGTTATCGTATTCGTTTGAATAAAGAAAGCAATGAGTACAAAACATGTCCCCATCAACAATCCAGAAACTAATTCTCCAAACGGAGTGTACGCAATTGGTAATGGACCACCTGTATATAAGTAGCCAACCGCCATCCCAATTAAACCAATGACGACTAGCCACCAGCTGCTATTCATACAAATATAAATTCCAATAAATGCTGCTACTACATACAATAAAAGCGCAACTGTTAACACATTTTTTGGTTTCAATCCGTGACGGACAATTCCGCCACCAATGCCAACAGAATCAGCGGTATCTAATCCACGTTTGAAATCATAGTACTCATTAAATAAGTTCGTTGCTATTTGCAATGCTAAACATGCAATCATCATCGCAATAAATAAAAGCCAATGAATGTCTGTAACATACAGTGATGCTACTGTCCCTAAAATTACAGGAGAAAACGTCGCCGTTAATGTATGTGGGCGCGTCATCTTCCATATTAATTTAGCGGAACTAATTTCTTTTTCATTCCCCATAACTCTGTTCAATCTCCGATACGATAAACTTAACTAAATCTATACAATTCAATCAAATTTATCTCGTTCAACTAAGGGCGCAATTCCTTAGCCAGTTCTCTTATGAACTTCTCATATTTTCACATGAGCGCAGACTATATGTTTATCTCTTTAGAGATAGAGGATTTTTCCACCACCATAGGCTTGTGATGTACTCTCGTCAGTTATACGAGATAGTCGTTGAACGTTCATCTTATCCATTTTGACTTAGATGATTCGAGGCGGAAGACCCATTGTTCTAGTGTTTAGGATTTAACCTTACACCATCTGATTGATTTTTTCTGCTTTCGCAACATTCACGCTCGCTATTTCTAGCCACGTTGTAGTTCAATCAGCTTTAGGGATTGCCCGCAGTTAACCCTCACTACTAGCCAATCACTGGACTAGCAGGGCTTACTGATATATTTAATTAACTTTCGTTATAATTGGTTAAATAAATCGTAACAGTTAGTTACCCTACATTTAAGTATAAATTACTAGCAGTATCTTTCTATCTATTTCCTGCTTCACATCTATTATATCAAAAAAAGAATTGGCGATAGAACTTTCATGCTCTTGCTTACACCATAAATTTGCATCAAAATATATTTTTTTCTACTATGGGGTACCCCTAATACCCCAGAAGAAAAAGAAGAGTTTGAATCCTTTAACGTACAGGGCGTTCCATATATCATTGTAAAAGATCATGAAAATAACATTCAAAAATTAATTCTTGGATTCAGCACTCAATCATTAGAAGAGGCTATTTTATAATAATCATCCCAAAAAAAGAAACGAACATATATGTTCGTTTCTTTTTTATGGTGCTTAATGCTCAAGAAAACTTATAACCGCATAAGTATATAGAACGACTAGAGCAAAGGCACATATTCCCATAATTATAATCGCTAGTGCGCTTTTCTCTTGTCTAAACCCTATAATTCCAAGAATAAATGCACTCAACATTGTTACCTTAAGCATTGTAGAAAGGTTGGGAATTGAATATCCACTCAACCAGGTAGAGAAACTTACAATTACAGAAAAAGAGAACAAAGTTAGAACAATAGATAATATATTAATGTGCTTCCCATACTTCAGTTGCATTTCGCTAGCCTCTTTTCATTAGTGAATAATAGGTAGGTGAATATATTTTTATTTTATTCTGAATTTTCTTGAAAATCTACAACGAAAAGAAGAGGTTGTCCCAAAAGTCGCTGAATAGTTACTTTTAGGCAACCTCTTTTCTTTATTTTTTACTTTCCTCTAATTTAGAGATACTGGTTTCTTTTTCAGGTAACGTATCAAGAAAATCCGTTGCTCAAATTCGAACAACGGACCTTCTTTATATAAACCAATGTAAAACATCCGCAGCAATCTCTTCTGGTCTATCCCAATGCATCAAATGCCCTGTATCTGTGTAAAGCTTAGTCGTAATATCAATACGCTTCTTAAATTCCTTAATCTGCAATTCTCTTATTTCTAAATAATTATCTGGAAGATCACAATACAATAGTAAAATATCGTTTTTAATTTTATGCGATTTCAATGTCTTATACACCTTATATTGAAACTTAATTACACTTCTAGCGGTATCGCCAGTAGCATGCCATTTCACTTTATTATCTTCTTTTCGCATTAAGTCATAAACCGCACGTTCTATTAATGGTGACCACCTGCTATAAACCATTTTTTCTGATTGGATGAATGCTTCTTTATTGTCAAAAGTATATTCATCAAAATCTTTTTCATAATGAGTAATTTCTTCTTCTAATAACCGCGGTGGGCACTCTCCTTCTTTCGTACCTTTATATAGCTCCGCAAAATAATTTGCATTCATTTTACCATGATGATAACCACCATCTAACAAAACCATTTTATTCACTTTTTCTGGACATTCTGCTGCATAGTGAAGCGCAACGCTTGCTCCCCATGAATGCGCTACTATATGAAATATTTCTTTTCCTATCTGCTCAAGTAATGCTACTACCCAATTTGTTAAATGAGATGCATCGTAATCTTCATCCTTCCCAAAACTCGGTGTTTTCCCATGTCCAGGTAGATCAAACGATACAATATGATAGTGATCTTTTAAAAGTTCCGCTATTTCTATAAAACTTAATTTTGTACTTCCTAAACCATGAAAACAAATAATTTAGTGAAAAATGATTTGTACAATTACATCCGATTTACATTGGATACATCCTAATTATTAAACATAGAAAATTAAAACATAATACATAAACGAAAGGGCCAACTCCTAGGAGTTGGCCTTTTTTCTCTTATTTTAAAATTCTTCAATAGTTACGCTACCTTGATAAACAGATAGATTTCACTTTTGTAACCCATTAATAATTGTATCTATATTCCATTTCATCATTTTCAAATACGTATCTCCATCCTCACCTGTTTTACCTAGTGAGTCTGTAAAAATTGTCCCTGCAATCGGCACGTTTGTTTCTTTTGAAACAGTTTCCATGCTACGTCGATCTACACTTGTTTCTACAAATAAAGCTGGAACTTTGTTTGTTTGAATTAAACTTACAACATCTCTAATTTGATCTGGAGTACCTTGATTCTCTGAGTTAATTTCCCAAATGTATCCTGTCTTAATTCCATATGCTTTTCCAAAGTATTTAAAAGCACCTTCACTAGAGATTAGGAAACGTTTTTCTTCCGGAAGTTGATGAATTCTGTTCACTGTCTCATCATGTAACTTTTGAAGTTCTGTTATATACTTATCGGCATTTTCAGTATAGAACTCTTTATTTTTAGGGTCTTCTTTAATTAATGCTTTCTTTACATTTTCAGCATATAAAATACCATTTTTAATATTCATCCATGCATGTGGGTCTGGTTCTTTTTCTAATCCTTTTGTTTCTAAATAAATAGCTTCTACACCTTCACTTACTTTATAAACCGGTGCATCTTTTTCTGATTTGTTTGCAGTTTTCAATAGTTTTTTAAACCATGCTCCGCCCTCTTCGAGGTTTAATCCATTGTAAAACACCATATCTGCATCTGTCATTTTCATAACATCTTTTGGTAATGGATCATATTCATGCGGGTTAGCTCCAATCGGAACAAGACTATGAATCTCAACTTTATCTCCACCAATTTGCTTCACCATATCATATATAATGGAGTATGTAGTTACAATTTTTAATTTTCCATTGCCCTCTTCTTTTCCATTGGTGTTACTCGAACACGCTGTTAATGCAAATACGAAAATACAAAGTATCGATAATAAAACATTTTTGAATTTCATCTTTATCCTCCAATCAATTATGACAACTCTGCTCTATTTTTTCTAATTTTGATAGCTCTCCAAAACAAACCTTGTGACGGTGAAAAAAAGAATGCCAATGCGAACAAGAATGTTGCGACAAGAACAATTGTTGCACCTGAAGCAAGATTATAAGAGAAACTAAAATATAGCCCTACTACAGATGAAAGTGCACCAATACCTGCAGCTAAATAAATCATGACCCATAAACGATTTGTTAATAAATACGCTGTAGCCGCTGGTGTAATAAGCATAGCGACAACTAAAATAATTCCTACAGTTTGAAGTGATGCTACTGTAACCATTGTAAGTAGAATCATTAAGCCATAATGAATCCATTTGTTTGGTAATCCGTAACTTTGCGCCATCGTTGGATCAAAAGTGGATACGAGTAATTCTTTGTAAAACAACATCACAAGCCCGATAATAACCACTCCGATAATAAGTGTCATCCACATATCAGAAGAACGAACTGATAGGACATTTCCGAATAAAATATGATACAAATCAGAACTACTCTTCATAAAGGTAATTAAAATAATCCCTACGGCAAAAACAGATGTGAACATAATCCCTATCGCCATATCATGTTTAATTCTACTATTTTGACTTACAAATCCAATTCCAACTGCAGTAATAACACCAGTTAAAACCGCCCCTATGAAATAGTTCATACCGATCATATAAGAAAGTGCTACTCCAGGAAGAACGGCATGTGAGATCGCATCACCCATTAATGCCATACCTCGTAAAATAATAAAACATCCTATTACCCCACAAATCACTCCTACCATAACGGAAGTTAAAAGCGCCTTCTGCAGAAAACTGTACTGCGTTAATGCATCTATAAATTCTACAATCTTCATGATGAATGTACCTCCGCTGCATTATTAAACAATATTCCCTGATTCACATATGCTTTTGACATAACAGTTGGTTCTAATACTTGTCGTACTTCCCCGTAATGAATTAAGCTTTTATTCAGTAATAGTAATTTATCAAAATAGGACTCTGCTTTACTTAAATCGTGATGTACAACAACAATCGTTTTCCCTTCTATACGTAGCTCTCTAAGAATTTTAATAATTGTCTCTTCACTTGTTACATCAATTCCAACAAATGGTTCATCTAAGAAAAATATCTCTGCCTTTTGTGCTAACGCTCTCGCCAAAAAGACACGTTGTTGTTGTCCACCTGAAAGCTCACCAATTTGACGATTTTTAAACTCTTCCATTCCGACCTTTTTTAAACATTCAAACGCCCAATCCCGATGCTCTTTCTTCGGCCTTTTCATCATCCCTAAAGATGGATACGTTCCAATTAGTACGACATCTATTACTGTGATCGGGAAATCCCAATCTATATCACTTCTTTGCGGTACATATGCAACATGTTTTCTAGCGCTTCGAATATCCTCTCCAAGAATCCGAACATATCCCTTATCACTTGGGATTAAATCTAAAACAGCTTTCATTAAAGTAGATTTCCCCGCACCGTTTGGACCGATAATTCCAACGAGTTTTCCTTTTTCAATTTCAAAAGAAACGTTTTGAACTACTTGATTCCCTTGATAGGATACAAACAAATCTTTGACGATTATAGCCTCACTCATTTTTTGTGTATTCCCCCTTCTTTTTTTCGTTAATATAATTATTTTGCACAAAGGCAACTTTCGGACAAAAAAATATAATATGAATGTAAATCCATACCTGAGTTTCCCTGAGGAAACTTTTTTATATGAGTCAAATTATATAAGCCAGATACAAATTTGTAAACTACTTTTTACTAATTTATGAATATATAATAAAAATCATTATCACTATGAAACAAAATATATGATCCATTCTATGCTCTTTTGGAAAAGATATTACTGTAAAAAATAGTAGTGTATAAAAGAAAGAACCAACTCATACGAGTAGGCCCTTTTTCTTTAAGGATAAATACGCTCTACAGCAAAAAACTATGATTACGTTCAAATCACTTCCAAACAACACCTCGCCTCTCGTATTCCATTCTATATTCAACAGCAGCTGCAATTTTGGGACTTGCGAACCTTTCCGTAATCCAGAGACCTAAGTCAACTCCTGAAGTAACTCCTCTTGCGGTAATAACATTCCCTTGATCCACAATTCTGTAAGGAAGAAGTTCTGCTCCATATTCACTAATTTCACTCTGCGCCAAATGATGCATTGTGGCCTTTTTACCATTCAATATACCGGATGCAGCTAGTAACATACCTCCAGTACAAACTCCCGCAACAATCGTTCCTTCATTGTGCATCTCTCTAATCATTTTAGTCAAAGTACCAAGTTCAGCTTGCTTTCTTGCCCCATGTTCTGCTTTATGATTCCAGCCACCACCAGGTACAATTAACAAATCTGGACGATTATCCATCCTTAAAAAATCATGTAGTTTAACCGTAACTCCAAATGAAGTAGTAACTTCTTGTTTTCGTTCACTTGATACGAGTTCAGCCGTAAACGGAGCCCCTTCTTCTATCGCTCTTTTCAGTACTTCAAAAGGTGCAAAGGAGACAAGTTCTCCGAAACCGTCAAACAATACAATTTGTATTTTCATTTTTAGAACACCTCATATGCTTTGTTTTATAAATCCCAAAAGAGAAGAAATGTTATCTACAAATTAACAATGAAGATAACCTTTCTCCTCTTACTCTATAAACTTGCAAATGTTCCTCTAATCCTCTCTCATCGTCTAACACACTTAACGTTTTCTTCACAAAATTCCAATTCAAACTACCGGATAACCATAATAATGAAGAAAGTCTTTTGTAATCATTTAAGGTTACAATATTATGAGCCTTATACCCTTCTAAAAATGCTCTAGCAACTTCCGAACATACTTCATGAGACTGCATTCCTTCTGTTCGGGAATACCACTTTATTAAAAAGGCTAACCCTTCAATACGGTCAACATAACTAATAGATTCAAAATCTACAATTCCTTTTACCTGTTGACTTGAGCCCCATAAAACATTCAAAGGATTTAAGTCTGTTTGTACAATAAACTCTAATTCACTTGTATATGCGCACTCTATATGATATTTAGCAAGATCTATATACTCCCGCAATTCCTTACATGCGCTTGTCTTGCTTTCTAACATATTAATAAACTCAACATACCCATCCAAATGAGATTTCTTCTGAAAAATCGCGCTTTGAAATGCACTAGAAATATCATGAACCTTTCTTGCTTCCTTTCCAAATGCTCCTGCAATAGCTTCTGTACAAAGTGTAATATGTTCTCCTTCAATCCAATTAGACAATACAAATCGGTATTGTTCATCATTCCAAGCGACTAATGTAAATGACTCCCCTGACCTATTTTTATTAATTTGCATAAAAAGGATTCTATGCTCGCGTAAATAATACGTAAACCGTACTTGCTCTTTCAATTGTTCATTTGATAACGTCCCAAAGGCCGGATTGATTGTTCGATTGCTATTCATAAACCGTGCAGAATACCGATTTCCATTCACCATGATTTTATAGTGTAGATCTGTATGCCAACTGTCCTTATGTAATTCTTCTTCCAGTACTAATGAATGAATTTCTTTAAAATAATTCATTAATACATCTTTTATTATGTGTTTCACACTATTCTCCTTCCATGTAAAAATCTTTGGTGAGAGGTTTGTAAAGTACATCTAATTTACTCAAATGGATGCCATTTACTTAAATGTACTATACCATTCTCCTCTTTTTTCTCCCTCAATCTAACGAAATCTATTATTTTTTAATTCTACACCAAGACCTTCAACTCTTCCTCATATTCTGTAAGTGCCTCATCTAAAATTGCTAATCCATCATCAATCTGATCTTTGTTTATAGAAAGCGGTGGAATCATTCGAATTACTTCACTTGAATTTCCACAGAAGTAAAATAGTACACCTTTTTTTAATGCGATGTCTAATATTTTAAATAATCCCTCACCATTAGGTGTACCTGTTTCAGGGCTAATAATTTCAATTCCAATCATTAACCCAACAGCTCGTATACTTCCAATAACAGAATGTTTTTGTTTTAAGTTATACAATTTCCGAACTGCGTAAGCACCCATTTCTTTCGCATTTTCAACCAACCGTTCTTCTTTCATTACCTCAAGAGTTGCCAGTGCCGCTGCACATGCAATTGGATTCCCTCCGAAAGTTGTACCATGTGTTCCTAATGGCCACTGCTGCATCAACTCTTTTGACGCAACCGTTGCACTAAGAGGTAATCCTGATGCAATTCCTTTTGCGATTGCCATAATATCTGGTGTTACTCCAAATGTTTGTGCTGCAAACCATTCACCTGTACGACCAAATCCTGTTTGTACTTCATCAAAGATTAATAGAATTCCATGCTGATTACAAATTTCACGAACTTTCTTTAGCCATCCAGCTGGTGGAACAATATATCCCCCTTCCCCTAGCACAGGCTCTACAATTACACATGCAACTTCTTCTGGTGTAACTTGATGATTAAACAGAGTTTCAAAATCTCTTTCTAGTTTTTCAACACAGTGTTCCTCAGGATCAATCCCTTCCGGACAACCTTTAATATTTGCATATGGAATTTGATACGTTAGCCCATTAGGTTGCAAAAACTTACGATATTTACTTTTGGAAGTTGTTACACTTAATGCCCCCATTGATCGCCCATGGAAACACCCTAAAAAAGAAATAACATATGGTCTTTTCGTCACATATTTTGCTAACTTAATCGCCCCTTCAATCGCTTCTGTGCCACTATTTGCAAAAAAGAAACAATTTAATTTAGGAGGCAATACCTTCCCAAGTTCTTCCGCAAGACATAAAATTGACTCATACATGATAACTCCAGATGGGCCGTGAGTCAGACACTCTGCACTATCCTTAATTGCTTGTACGACCTTTGGGTGACGATGTCCAACATTGGTCGTTGCAATACCTGATGTAAAATCAAGGTATTTCCTCCCATCTAGCCCAAAATAGTAACATCCTTCTTCTTTCACGACCGGTAAATTCGGATGGTCTTTTGCCATACTTGGTGCTAGTAATTGTGGCATTCTTTCAATTAAATGATTCCAATTTGTAGTCATTTGAACTCCTCCTTATCATTGTGCATCAGTTTCCCATTGCATATAAAAATCATTGATTCATCTGTTTATGCATCTACATCTACATCTGCATTTGTATGCTGTTCTTTCCACTCTTCATACTTTTCAAATTCTGGTGACGTTAAATACGAAATGATGAAAATTGATAAAACACTACATGCCATCCCATATAAGATTGGATCTGTAGCCGAAAGACCTTGTACAATTAAACCAACTATCGTGACAATTGCACTTAAAATAATAGAGTAAAATGCCGCTTTGTCTGTTACGCGTTTCCAAAACAGCCCTAAAATTATCGGAAAGAATACCGATCCAGATAATATTGCATATGCAACATCTAACGCTACAATAACATCCTGAATCCAGACAGCACTAACCATTACGAATATTCCGATAATTAACGTTAAAATTCTTGAAGTTCTAATTACATCCTTTTCACTCATATTCTTAGATGTAGTACTTTTTATTATGTCGTTTACAATTAATGTTGAAGACGCTAATAGTGTTGCAGATGCAGTTGACATAAGAGCTGAAACAACACTTGCAATGACAATCCCTAATAAGCCTACTGGTAAAATTGTAATAGCCATTGTTATAAACGCACTTTGTGGATCACTTAAATTCGGAAAAACTACAGCAGCGCACATGCCAATTATACTGATTGCAACAGCATATAAAAGACAGTATACCCCTGCGCCAATTGTACCTTTTTTCGCAATCCCTGCAGTCTTGGCAGTAAAAATCCGCTGCCATATATCTTGGCCGATTAGTACCCCTAAACAATATAAGAGAAAGTACGAGAAAATTTTATCTCCACCAATGTTGGCTATTTCAAAATAACTATGTGGTAATTTTTCTTGAAGAGCAGACCAACCTCCAGCCTTATCTAAACTAAGAGGTAACATAATTGCAAATACTCCAATTGTCATTACAATAAACTGAAATATATCGGTCATCGTTACAGACCACATGCCCCCCAGTAATGTATACATAACAACTACACTACCGCCTAATAACATACAAAGTTTAATATCCCATCCTAGTAGTACATTTAATATAGTCCCCATTCCAATTACTTGCGTTACAGTAATCATCGTTACATATATAAATGTAATCAATGAAGTAATCACTCTTGTTTGTGAATTAAAACGTAATCCTAACAGTTCACTGATTGTAATTATTTTAAATCTTGATACTTTTTTCACTAAAAATATTCCTAATAGAATAATTCCGATTCCAATCATAACAACGAGCCATATCCCTGAAATACCAAATTCATATCCTAATCTTGCAGTTCCAATTGTAGATGCCCCACCAAGAATTACTGCGGCTAAACAGGCTAGATACATCACTAAACCTAAACTACGACCAGCAACCATAAAATCTTCAGATGTTTTTGCTTTCCTTGCCCCTATAAAACCAATACCAATAATAATTATAAAATAACCAGCCATTAGTAATATATCTACTGTATTCATAACATCCTCCTTTTCAATACATACTATTTTAGCCTTACTAAATTACGTCTTTTTTGCATCGCTACAAGAGTAATCATTTCATATGCAATACTTGATGCTGCAATTGCTGTAATTTCTCCACTATCATACGCAGGTAACACTTCGACTAAGTCAAATCCAGCAATATGTAATCCATCTAATCCTTGCATAAGTTCCACTGCTTCAATCGTTGTAGGTCCACCAATTTCAGGCGTTCCCGTTCCGGGTGCGTATGCAGGATCTATAAAATCAATATCAAATGAAACGAAAGTTACTGCATCCTTTACTCGTTCATGAATTCTCCGTAACACTTCTGTATATCCAATTTTCCGCACTTCTCTCATTGGAATAACTTCAAAACCTAACTCTCTTGCATCCTCTATATCATTTGGTCCATACAAAGGACCACGCATTCCTACTTGAATAGAATGATCGACATTAATAAGCCCTTCTTCAACCGCCCGTCGAAATGGAGTTCCATGCATATATTTTTCTCCATAGTAATGATCCCATGTATCACTATGCGAATCAAAATGAACAAGAGCTATAGGGCCAAATTGCTTTGCGAATGCTCTTAAATTTCCTAATGAAATAGAATGATCCCCGCCTAATATAATAGGTACAATCCTTTTTTCTAATAAAGGTGTTAAACCTTCTACGATGTTGTCATATGTACGATGAATATTACCAGGTACAATATCTAAATCTCCATAGTCTACCCCTGAACAATAATCAAAAATATCAATTGCTTGATCTGGATTATATGGACGTAATAAACTTGAAAAATTCCGAATATGATTCGGTCCTAAACGCGCTCCCACACGATACGACTGTGCAGTATCAAAAGGAATCCCTAGCACTGCAAAATCTACATTTTCAGTAGTATTTTTTTGTTCTAGTCTCATAAACGTTTTCACTCCACAAAAACGAGGTGACATAGCAGAATCCTTAGGTTTATACATCTTCTCACTCCTACCATTTATTTTTCTACAACTTTAAATAAAATAAATCTTACATTAGAGTATTCTTTGCCTCATACTCACTCATAAAGGTTGACTTATCAATTTATCCCCTACTTATTTTTCTTGTGCTAAATCTTAAAGTATTGAAAATAAGTATTTATATATAAGGCAATGTTCTCTCCTCCTTTGTATTGTTTATTAATGCAAATATCATGCCAATTTAGAAAAAAAGAAGAAGATGGACAAAAATGTTTCATCCATCTTCTCACCATTCATAACTTCAATTTATCTTATACTTCTTCAATTTTCTTACTACAGAGGGCTGACTTATCGCTAAATTCTCTGCTATTTTCACAGTCGTTTTATATTTTCTCTTAGCATCAAATAATACTTGCTTCTCTACCATTTCTAGTATTTCTGTAAGAGTTTGAGACGACTTTTTAACGAATTCATCACCACTCTTAGATTTATAGTAATCTGGTATATTTTCAATCGTAATAAGCTTTGAATGTGATGTAATCACGAGCCGTTCTATTATATTCATTAATTCTCTTACATTTCCTTTCCACTTTTGCTGTAATAAAATTTGTATGACCGCCTGATCCAATTCCCTCTCCCTTTTATATTGAGTACAAAATTTATTCAAAAATAAATAAATCAAATTCATAATATCTTGAGGTCGTTCACGTAATGGAGGAATCAAAATTGGTACAACGTATAAACGAAAATATAAATCTTGTCTAAATTTTTTATTCTCTACCAGCTCTTCTAAATCGCGATTTGTTGCGACAATAAGACGAAAATCTGCATTCTTCAGCTTTGTTCCACCAACTCGATAAAATTGTCTTTCTTCAATTAGCTTAAGAAGTTTTACTTGTTGTTCAAGTGAAAGCTCTCCTACTTCATCAAGAAACAAAGTTCCCCCATGAGCAAGTTCTGCAAATCCGGGTTTCCCATTTTTTTTCGCCCCTGTAAAAGAGCCAGCTTCATACCCAAAGAATTCAGCCTCAAATAAAGACTCAGGTATAGCTGCACAATTGACTTCAATAAAAGGTCCATATGTTCTTGGACTTTTATCATGAATATAACGAGCAATAGCTGTTTTTCCTACTCCTGATTCTCCAAGTAGAACTGTATTTACATCCACCTCTGCAACTTGATGTATTGTCTCCATTGCTTTATACATAGCAGGATCATCAGCAATTAACCCTACTGATGTAATTTTTTCACGCAGTGCAAGTTGAGCTTCCTCTTTCACACGTTCCAGTTCCTCTTGCATATGATCTAAATATTTTTGAATTTCTATCAAATCCGAAACATCATAAGAGTAGCTTACAACTCGATATACTTCACCTTCCTCATCCAATAGGGGTACTCCTGTTACTAGCAATTTATTTCCTGTCTTTGTAAGCTGAACAACTGTGATTTTCTCTTTTTTTTGTATGATTAACGGTGTCACAATCGGAGTAATAATACCTGTTCGTTCCAATTCATAAATAGAAGCACCGATTAAACTTTCATACTTAATTCCATATCTATCAGCGGTAAATTGTGTCGCTTTTAGAATCGTCCCATTTACATCTGTTACGATTAAATCATCCATTAAAGATTCCAATATCGTCTCTGTTTCAGAAATAAATTCTGTATATAACAATTTTTCACCACCATTCAAAATAAAGAAAATTCAGTCTATTTATTAATGAATATTTTATTTGATTTTGTATAGAAATGTAAAGCATAAGTTTTCTCATATTATTTTTCTTGCACTTGATACAACAAAAAAAACTCCCATTTTCAATTTATCTTCCACCTACTCACTAGACTGTGACCCTTCAAGTTCCTTGAGGAAGGAGTCTTATTGGCTAAATCGAGGCGAAAAATAGTGAGCTAAAGCATAGACACGGGTATGATGTGGCATCTTCCTCGGGTATGATTGGTATGCAAATACAAGGGGCGATGGTCATATTCGCAGTTAATTTAAAACGAATCATGACCTTAATGAAAGAAACAAGGTAAAAAAGCATAAGAAAAAGGCGACTTTCCGTTCAAGTTTGAACGAAAAGTCACCTTTTTGCATTGTACATATGTTTTACGAAAGGAAAAACGTAAGTTTTTCCTTTCGTAAAACCCACTCCCTTGAACCACCTACCCCTGATTCCTCTGCTCCTCCCTAAACTCCTCCTTAACCTTTTCTAACAAACCTTCTTCCGTAATTAATCGATAGGCTGTATTCGCTAGTGCTTTTGCGGATGTAATTAGCGCTTTATCTCCAAGTTCTGAACGTGCTGCTTCTCTAAATTCATTCGTATGCGCAATTAAGTCATCTGGTCCAATTTTAATGTACGGATGAATTGTCGGTACGACTTGGCTTACGTTTCCTGCATCTGTTGAGCCAATTCCTACTCTTTCTTTACGGTTTACATCTTCACCTAGTAGTTCTAACTCTTCCGCTACGACGTCATTAAATGTTTTTGTTACGAGCAATTCATCAATTTCATTTTGGAATTGATGAATTTTTACTTTTGTGCCTGTTGCTAATGCTGCCCCTTGTGCGATGTTTCTTACTTTCTCTGTTACTTCCGCACATCTTTTTCTCGTTGCTGCGCGGATGAAGAAGCGTGCCGCAGCGTAGTCAGGAATAATGTTAGGTGCTTTCCCGCCTTCAGTAATAACTCCGTGAATTTTCACATCTGACGGAAGTTGTTGGCGAAGTGCATTAATACTGTTATACAGCTGGATAATCGCATCTAATGCGTTAATTCCTTCTTCTGGTGAGGCTGCTGCATGAGCTGTTTTTCCGTAAAAATGAAAATCAAGTGGATCAACTGCTAGTGATGGACTCGTTGGAGCTGTTTTTCCGCTCGGATGAATCATAAGCGCCGCATCAATGTTTTTAAATAAGCCAGCTTTCACATAACTCGATTTTGCGCTACCATTTGGCCCGCCTTCTTCTGCTGGTGTTCCGAACACGACAACTTCTCCGCCAATTTCTTCAAGCGTTTCTGATAATGCTATCGCTGCTGCAACGCTAATTGTGCCAATTAAATTGTGACCACATGCATGACCGAGTCCTGGTAAAGCGTCATACTCGGCTAAAAATGCGATAACTGGTCCTTGTTTTCCTGAACTTTTCCGCGCGATAAATCCTGTTTCATGACCAGCTATATTGTGCTGCAACTGGAATCCTGCACTACCTAGTAATAAACTTAACGTTCTCGATGCATAAAATTCTTGGTTACCAATCTCTGGATTCGCATGAATATTATGACTTGTTTCTATGTACTTTTCCTTATTTCTTTCTATACTCTCTTCAATTGTTTTTCTTTGTGACGTTACTCCTGTCGCTCCCATTTTTCTTCCTCCTTTTATTTTCACGTAAAAAAGCCTCTTTCTAAAAGATAGAAAGAGGCTTCTGTATATACAGTCAAATGAGCTTCTTTCTTATCTTTCAAGTTACCTTGCTGGAATTGGCACAGTATTCATAAAGAATCCGCTGCCGAGGTGTCATAGGGCCAGTCCCTCAACCTCTCGTGATAAGAATTTTCATAAAATTATATTAAATTATTTTCATTCTAAGTTCATTCCAGGCAAAAGTCAAGGAATTCCTATCTGAATTTACCGAATATCTAAAAACCCTTTTAATACGCCAATTGTTTCAGGTGCTTGTAATCTTGCACATATGTACGGAAATTCCATACTACCTTCAAACATCATTTGAGATGTAAGAGGTGCTCCTGCCCAAAAGATTTCATCATCGATTACGATAAACGGGAATGCTTTATTTTGTCTTTGTAACTTTACATTTTTTAACGGAACTGGTCCATCACTATACACTGTTATTTGCGCATTTGTACGCATTAACGCTTGCCATACTCGCTTATCCACTTGCTTTGTACTTGGAAGTGAAATAATAATTTTTCGTTTTGCGGCTAAAACATCTTTCAATAACCCTTTCGGCTCTTCAAGATTCATTTCCATAAACCAGCGTAAACGTTTCGAAATTTTCCGCTCCCACAATTGTCTTGATGTCGTGCGATCATATACATCTCCGTGACGTTCTATATGAGCTGTTAATTGTGATAACGCTTGTTTCCTCGAAAGGTTTTTACGCATATAATGGCAATCTGATAATTGAATGAACTTCCCTCTCGCTCTCGTTACAGCTACATTGACGAGGCGATGGTTTTTATGGTCAAAGAATAACACGCCAGGTCGTTCTTGCGGATAACTATCAACCGTATCAAAGATCATCATATCTCTTTCAGACCCTTGAAACTTATGAACTGTCGCCGCTAAAACTGGTATGTTTTGATATTTCGTTTTCTGCAACATTTCTCTAATGCACGTTGATAAAAAGCGGGACTGTGCCCTGTAAGGCGTAACTACACCGATAGATTGAACACCGTCTAACAATCCAATTAACATCATTTGCATCGCTACTAAACCAGACATAATGTTAAAACGAGAACCTGAAGCAGCGTCTTTTAACGAAAAGGCGCCCATTAAGCTCGTATCAAATAAAACACTCGCCTCATTTGCGAACGGTTGCAGTTTCGCAAGTTCTTTACGCTCTGAAACAGATGGATGATCGTACACTCTATTTTTATAAATAAATGAATTCGTAAACTTCGATATATCCGTATGCATACGTCTTTGCTCCTGCAGCATAAAAAGGTTCGGATGTGCTTCTGATTTATTTACAGAATCAACAATCCCTGCATGATAAAACATATCTTCACCGAGCCATTTTCGAACGAGTTCATGGTTCGCCATCGCAATCGGAGGTAACTGTAAAAAGTCACCACAAACGACAATACGTTTCCCAAGTGAAGCAGCTAATGCGATTTGCGGAACATAAGCCATACTCACTTCATCTACGACAACTAAATCAAATGTACGCTCATAAATAAGTGAATCAATTGCACATTTCGATAAAGTCGCACCGATTACTTTCGCATTTTCAATGTATTCTTTTTCTACTTCTTTAATTTTCGCTTTTTGCTTTCGAAGATCACTTTCTATCTCTTGTATACGCTTCTTATCAGCAGAAGTCGCTTTATATGATAAAATCTTTTCACGAAGATCTTGTCGTGTCTCTTCTAAATAGAGTCTTTCTTCTCCCCAAGATCCATTCGTTGTTTCAACTAACTTCGATGCAAGTAACGTTTCATGATTTCTTATATGTTCATGTTGACTATAACCGTAACGAACAATTTCGCCAGGCGTCCATTTCTTTTTTTTCTCAATTTGCTTCGTTACTTCACTCATTAATACGTCAACTGCCGCATTACTATGAGCTAACACAAGTACCGATTTCCCTTTTTGATAATGAGCCGAAATAATACGTGATAAATTGTACGACTTCCCTGTTCCAGGCGGTCCCCACACATACGTTGTCGGATTGTAAAATGAACGATACGCCAATTCATTTTTCGTATTTTTCATCTTTTCAATATGTTTCGGGATGCTCGTCCCATCAACAAGACGCTTTATACGATTACGTTTCAGCTTATCTTTATGTGCCTCTTTCAATCGCTCTTGTAGTTGTTCTAACAGTTGCCACGGTTCACTGTATAAAACAGCTTCTCGTATTTCACCTTGTATATAATCATTTAATTTCAGTTCTATTTCTAATCCATGTACAGATAATACTTCCCCTGTCGCTTCCTCACCATCGAACTCAATTCGAATTGGTGAACCTTCAGGTAAGCTTACTTCCGAAATAAGCTGAAATACGTATACTGTACTTTCATAATCTGTATATAAAAAACGACCGTTCATGATAGAGATTTTACTACCACCTATCGTTTTCCAATGTTTAATTTCATATGCTAACGCATAATGCCACTCTTTCATCGTTTCCGATAATGAAGGAGTCTGAGTAGTTGCATTCATCGTATAATCTCCTTCCTTCTCCCCAAACATACTTTCTCACTATACCATATAACAAGCTAAAATTTGTAAGGTTTTTATCTTGCTTATTTTCTTAATTTTCAATAATATATTGTGTATAATTTTCAGAAAGAAGGAAGGAATCTACATGCCAGTTAGAAGAATCGAACACGTTGGACTTATGGTTGCAAACTTAGAAACATCTATCTCATTTTATGAAGAAGTAGTCGGCTTACAACTCATTAAACGTATGGGACATCCAAACCCAGACTTAAAACTCGCTTTTTTAGGTGTGGAAGAATCGAAAGAAACGATACTTGAACTAATTGAAGGTTACAACTCTTCCCTTCCGGCAGAAGGAAAAGTACATCACATTTGTTTTAAAGTGGATTCATTAGAGGATGAAATCGAAAGACTAAAGAAACAAAAAGTAACCTTTCTACTAGGAGAAGAAATTGAAACATTACCAGATGGAACACGTTACATATTCTTCGCTGGTCCTGATGGAGAATGGATTGAGTTTTTTGAGACGGAGAGATAAAGTAAACCTTTATTTTGCAGGATAGAAAAAGAGCCGGAATTCCGGCCCTTGTTTTTAACTAGTAACAATAAAACATACCTTCAATCCGAAAATTCACCTATATTAAAAACAATTATTTTATTAGGAGTAAAGAATGATAAATACAATCTATATTATTATTTTTTGGATCCTTATACTCTTTCCAATCCTTTATATAATTAAGATAAAACACTGGAATTTAAAAGTAGTTGCCGTATTTGTTGGAAGGATCCTATTAAGTATTATCTTTTTCTTGAACTACTCACCACTTAACGTCCTTACGGACTGTTTGAAGTGGGAGATTCCTAAGTACAGAAGCCTAGTGGCTTCTAATTCATTAGGCTATCCCCGTAGTTCCTACGGTTAGAAGCCTTAAAGCTTCATTTTTAAGATTGATACTTGCGTTAATATCTCTGTCGTGATGACTATTGCACTCAGGACAATCCCATTCACGAAGATTTAGATTCTTAACGTCTTTATTTTGATACCCACAACAAGAACATAATTGGCTTGAAGCAAATGTTTTGGATACCGGAATGACTTGTTTTCCATACCATTTTGCCTTGTATTCTAGCAACGTTCTAAATTGTGACCAAGATACTTCACTAATCGCTTTTGCTAACTTATGATTTTTTAGCATATTCGATACTTGCAAATCTTCTATACCGATAACATCGTGGTTTTTGATGATTTCAGTTGAGATTTTGTCCAAGTAATCCTTTCTAGCATTAGCTATGTATTCATGAATCCTAGCTATCCTTACTCGTTGTTTATTCCAGCGAGAAGATCCTTTCATTCTTCTAGAAAGAACACGCTGTGCTTTTGCCAACTTCTCTTCCAATGAGCGAAAAAATTTAGGGTTTTTATAGGTTGTTCCATCTGACAAAATGACGAAATCTTTTAATCCTACATCCATTCCAATATAAGAATGTGTTTTCGGAAGTTCTTGCACTTCTGTTTCAACTAACAATGACACAAAGTATCTGCCAGAAGGGTTCCGTCTAACCGTAGCATTTAAAATACGTCCCTTTACTTCACGACTTTTGGCAAATCGAACAAGACCTAGTTTCGGCAATTTCATTTTGTTTCCCACAACAGCAATGTTTTCATTTGTTTGTTTTGTGGTATAAGATTGTACGTTGTTCTTTTTAGATTTGAAACGCGGGGCACTGTTTTGTTTTTTAAAAAAGCGTGTATAAGCATCCGCAAGGTTGCGAACAGACGATTGAATAGCAATACTATCCACTTCTTTTAGCCAAACAAACTCTTTCTTCATTGCAGGAAGTTTGGCAGAGCATGTACCATATGTCAAACCTTTTCCTGTTTCTTTGTATGCATTATCCCATAGAGATAGGAAGTGATTGAATACAAAACGAGAACAACCAATCGTTTTATTGATCAGGATCGCTTGTGCTTTATTTGGATAGATACGAAATTTATACGCTTTATTGATCATCCTTCGTTTCACCTCCATTTCGATATATATATATCATATACCAAACGTACATTCGATTGATAGTGAAGTGATTATGACAAATTGTCCGGTAACACTTTACATATGTCGAACAATTAAGATGAATTGGCATCTCTTGTTCGATGCCAATTCATCTCCCTCCTACTCCCTAGGCTACGTCCTTCACGCTCCTTGAGGAAGGAGTCTTCTTGGCTAAATTGATAAATGGAATAGCTTTCGGAATGCAACGAAATTGGTCAGAGCCTCCCTATGAAACAGAATGGGATTTCTTTATAAAATCTTTATTAAACGGGAAAACTGATGCACTTATACACTTGGTACTTCTAATTATTATCATTACTTTGGATCTAGTCATCACATTTTATTATATTAATAAAAAGAAATAGGGTGTTCTCTCCTATTTCTTTTCTTAATGTTATAAAAATCTTTCAAATAGCTCTAACTTGCACAATGCTTCCCGTTAATATAATACGCTGATTCTGTGAAAACCGTAAATACAACCTCTACTTCTGGAAGTCCAAAATCCATTACATATGTAGTAATGGCCTTGGCAAATCGATCACGAATTTCCTGTCCACGCTCGAACCATTTCACTTCAATAAGAGGAAACGCTTCTATTTCTTCTCCATTGAATACAAACGTAGAACTTGGTAGTTCCAAGGTGAAATTATCCGTACCACACTCACAGATATCTGCGAGCTCTTCTACTAATGGCTTGCTTATGCTTTTTAATTGTTCAATAGTAATTCCACGAAACACAACATGCGGCATGTGAATCCCTCCGTTAGATAGCTTTATATTCGCTCACATCATAACACAATTTATTTTGCTGCACTAACATCTATTGGTACATTTCAATGACATTCTTAAGAATGATCATATGTTATTGAAGCAATACATGTATTGTAACCTGAAAAATAATAAAGGGGTATTGTCACATCGATATCAAACTATCAAAAAGAGATGACCCTAAATTAAAAAACACGCTATTCTTTCTGTAGCATCAATTCAAAAAAAGAAGGAGATTATCCCCTTCTTTTTTTGAATTACGTGCCCCTAATTATTTACTATAACCACGATTCAGTTTCGTTAACTTTTCATTGATGTGAAAAATTCTTACTCTAATATCTTTAACACCAGATGCTTGAAGTCTATTCTTGTGCATTTCTCCATATTTTTCAGCATCTTGTTTTTCTTCAAATACATAGATGCCTCCTGCTTCTTTCGTTTTTTGATTCTCCGTCCATATTTTCCAATGGAATCCGTCTTCTTCATTAATACTTTTTGCTAAATCCAAAAATGCTTTTTCCATTTCTTCACCAAAAGGACCTTCAAACGGAAAATCAACTTGTAGTAAATATGCCATTTTCACTCACTCCTAAGTTCAATATTTTCAATTCGAACGCAGATAATATCTTAAATGAGTACTGCTATTACTCCTGCACTCATTTGAAATTTCACCTGCATTTTCACCCCACACTGATTATTAGCCTTCACCAATCGGGCTTTTATGGGCAGCCCGACTCCCACCTAACTCCCTCGCATTCGCCGAATTTTGAGGTAGGAGTCTTACTGCCCGTTAATGCGGGATAAAATAATTACAAAATGATAGCAACTTGAACACATACCGTTTAACGGTTTACTATTATGTTTAAAAAATATGATATAAACTTATCCCTAAACTAAGGACAAACAAAACAAGCGCAGGTATCGCTTTCTTAAAGGGATCTCCCGCTAATACAATAAGAGTTAATGCAGCTGCAAGCATAGTACCGCCTAACAAAAATCCTGCCAATAAAGCTGCTATTGGGACCCAAATTCCTATCAACATTCCAATTGCTCCTACAATCTCAAAAGCCCCAGTTAAGAAATTTAAAAACGAAGGTAAACCAAATCGTTTGAACTCATCTGCCATTTTCCCAGATATAATTTTCGAACCTGTCATTAAAAAGAACAGAAACAACATAACTTTTACAGTATTAATTAATATTAAAATAGTAATCACATCTTTCTTATTTATTTGATAAAAACTCAGTATTGTTCATATAGTAGCTACTGCCTTTACCCTATTGCTTGAGATTAACCTTATTGAGGTTGATTCAATGTAAATTCCTCTTTTCAATGTTAAAAGGATGAACAGTACATGCTATAGCATGTATCGTACGGAAATTTGACTAGTACTAGTCAAAAAATTCATCTTAAATCACATATCATACAAAATAAAGCTATCTCCCCATTCCTTCAAACAAAATTACATGCTATAGCATATACAATACAGATTGTGTTCCTTATAAATAGCATAGCATCAATAAGGAACACATATTAATAGCGCGTATCATACAATTTGTTTAATAATGATTGTAATTGTTTAATCTCTTCTTCTCTCAAATTACTCGTAACGAAATGGTGAGCGTCTTTCACTACAGGCAAGATTGTTTTCTTTAAATCGTCACCTTTTTCAGTTAAAAAAAGGTTGTGTGAACGCCTATCTTGGTCATTCAAAGCCTTCTTTACAATCCCTTTTCTCTCCATTGACTGTATCATTCTTACGACAGTAGTTTGATCTTTATCAATAGCTTCTGCTAACTCTTTTTGAGTAGTACCCCTTTGGCTACAAAGAACACTAATGATCCCCCACTGCTCTGGCGTAACTCCATAAGGCTTTAATCTCTTAGTAAAATAATTAGTCATTTTCACATCAGTACGATGAACAAGATAGCCTATTAAATCATGTAAATTCATATATCACCTCTATAAATTAAAATATAAAAGGGCATAGCATATCAATCAATTATTCACAGTGAATTTGTTTGTTTTACTAATTATATGCTATGGCATATACATTAAAGTAGGGCATTTTAATTGTCAAATGATTTATCTACTATTTTTCTACGGCAAGATTCATTCAAGCGGTTATATCCCCCATCGATTTGACACTGTGCTAAAAACTGTTCAGCCAGTGCGCGAAGGTTTAAATTTCAAATCACGTCAATAAATCGGTTAACACCATGCCCATCAAGCTAAGATTATGTAGCTTTGGTTTCATATAAGATTTTTTCTTTTTCTAAAGTATCAGTCCAGCTTATTTAAAATAAGAAAATCCCGTATTCAATAAAAATACGGGATTTTTATAAATAAGTTTATTATTTAAATCAACAATTATTCGAAACAAGTTCATTGGTTACATATTACTTATCTAATTAAGAAGAATTTAGATTCCGGCCCAAACATCTTTTCCATATCGCCCTTCATCTTGCACACGATCCAGCCAATTCCTTGCTTCTTGTTCACTGACTTCATGAATTTCTTGATATGCTTGACAAAGGGTGTCTTCTACGTCAGGAGCCATTTTACTTCCATCACCACATATATAAAGATGCGCTCCATTATCTAATAACGAAATTAAATTGATTCTATCTTGTTTTATTAAATGCTGTACATATGTTTTAGGATATCCTTCTAGGCGAGAAAAAGCTGTGTGTAAAGAGATTAATCCATCTCTTTCATCATTTTCTAGTTCTGTACGATAGAGATAATCCTTTTCAGGATGACGACAACCAAAATATAGATGTGCTTGTCCTAAGTTAATACCTTTTTGCTTTTGAACACGACGCGCTTGCAAGAATCCACGGAATGGTGCAATTCCAGTACCTGGTCCAACCATGATAATTGGTGTTTCTGGATTTTCAGGTAATTGAAAGTTTGATTGTGGCGTTCGAATGAAACAGATAATCTCATCTTTATTATGACGCTGAGCTAAATAATTAGAAGCGACTCCTTCATATGTCCCTACCCCACTCCATGCAGGTGCATTAACAACACCAACCGTAATGCTCAGACGATCCTGTGCAACGAGTGGAGAGCTTGAAATAGAATAGTAACGCGGTTTGAGCGCAGGAAGAAGTTCTAAAAAGCGTTCAAATCGGAGTTCACAAGCCTCATACTTTTCAAGAAGATCCAACATTGACATACGTTTCTTTAATATTTGTTCATGATAAACTCCCTCTTCCAATAATGATTCCAATTCCTTTTTATGAGGAGGGCATGCTGTAAATGTCACCATTTCTCGTATTTGTGCTCGAGTGGCTGCTTCTTGAATTTCTACACTATAACTAAGAAGGTCAAATAAACTAACAGGACTGTCTAAAGGTATGTGATTTACACTTCGTCCACTTGCACTCAATATGACTTGATCCTTCCCATTTAATCCAAAGCGTTTTAAAATTCGGTTGACATTTTTCTCACTATTAATTGGCAGCACCCCAAGGTGGTCACCTTCTTGATACGTAGCGCCTTCTGGCAAGGATATCTCAATATGTCGCGTGCTTCTTTCACTGCTAGATGATTGAAGTTCACGATTTTCTAGTATAGATGCATAAACTGCTTCATATGTTCGCGCAAGAGGAGATCCTCCAAGACGACTAACAAATTGTAAACTTAATGTACTACGTTCTTTCTCAATGTTTTTGTTAAGTTCCAATCCAAATGCCTTCATCGCATCAGACCACATACTTTGTTTCCATTGCTCGAGCTGTTCCTCGAAATCACCACTTGCATCCGCTTCTCCACGTGTAGAAAATCTTGTTGCTCCTTTTTGAGCCATTTGCTCATCAATGTATCTTGGAATTCGCTGATAAGTACTAGCCCAATTATGATCTCCACAACCAAAAACTGTGTATTGAACACCTTTTAGCTCATCCGATTTTAATTCCTCCAACCATTGCACAAACTGCCCTGCATTACTTGGTGGTTTTCCATTATAAGAAGAAGTTACAATAAGAACCGCCCCTTCTTTTGGCAGACTTCCAATTCGATCGTTAAGTGCTACCACTTCCGTTTGAACACCTTCTAAACTAGCTGTATCTGCTAGTTCTCTTGCAATACCTTCTGCTACCCCTGTATCCGATCCATACAGAACAAGAAGCGAAAGATTATCGGCTCCAATAATAGAAGGAGTCTTCTGAACTTGCTGTTCGATTTCATCGTTTTTCAGTTTCTCCTCTATAGGCGCAAGAACAGTAGTATGGCTAATAGTTTGATTTCGGGGTAGAATCCTAATTTTAAAATCACCAGGCTTTAGCGTTAATGTTTGTTTTACGTCCAGCTGATAGTCTTGATAATCGATGAATTCAAAATGTTGAAGAAGCATCCCCATTACGAGTGTGGCTTCATGAAGTGCAAACTGCATACCGATACATGCTCGTTGACCATTTCCAAATGGCTTATAAGCATGATGGGGAATCTTATCCAGCTCTTCAAATCGTTCAGGTTGGAATTCTTCCACATTGTCTCCCCACGCGTCTTTATCCCTATGTAGCTGTGGAATAAGAACAGAAATACGATCTTCTCCTTTCTTAATTGGATATTTCCCACCAATCACTGTATCTTCTTTTGCATAGAGACTGAATGCTGGAGCAGTAGGCCATAGACGTAGCGATTCATTTAAAATCATCCGGATATACTTTAATTTCATAACTTGTTGGTATGTTGGAGTGGGATCTGTTAAAACCCGATCTACTTCTTCATAGGCTTTTTTCAATTTATCTGGATTCTTTAATAAAAAATAGATTGCAAAAGATAATAATCCACTTGTTGTTTCATGCCCAGCTATTAAAAAAGTGATAATTTGGAAACGAATATTTTCATCATCTAATTTTTCACCAGTTTCCGGATCCTGCACATTTAACATACGGGAAAGTAAATCATTTTCTTCCTGATTTCCACTACTTTTACGTTCAGCAATAATATTATCTACTAAAGAAAACATAGATTGAATATCATGCTGAAATTGACGTTTCGTTCTCCACATGAGTTTGTCTTCTATATCCAGCCGCTGTAATTGGTGCATCGCCTCATCTAGAGCGCGGCTCATGCTAGTAATAAAAGGATGAGAGGTCTCACGATAAAAGCTATTAAATCGATAATTAAAACCACATAGACCAATTGTATCCAATGTAAGGCGAGTCATATCCTCCGGAACATCTACGTTTTCATTCGGATTAAGCCGTGCCCATTTTTGAACGAGTTGTACGGCAATATCGACCATCATAGCATGATAATCTTTCATTGCCCGTTGGCTGAATGTAGGCATCAAAATATTATGAGCTTTTTTCCAGTTTGGCTCGTGAGTCTCGCTTGTAAATAACCCGTCTCCAGCAAAGGCACGAACCTTTGCTAAAGCACCCTCTATACTTTTATCGAACCGTGTTTCATCACAGACTTCTGCTACCAGTTCATGTCCAGAAACGACAATGATGGTATCACTTAAAGTTTGAATTCGAAAAATGGGACCATACTCTTCCGCTATCTTGATAAAGGATAGGGTCGGTTTATCTTTATCGATTAATGGGAGATTCCCCAGCAATCCATATGTTTTCGGTTGAGGAATGGCAGATACTTTTTTATCCATTAAAAACACCCTTTCAAAAAAGCATGAAATAAAATATCCCATTCAATAAAAAGAAGATAGCAATGAATCGCCTGGGATAAAGATATGTAATTGATTACCTTATTTTATCTTTTCCCTAACTATTCACGATTATGATATTGCTTATAAGGTTGGTAATCTAAGTTGTTTGTTGATATTAGATTTATAACTTGCAGAGAAAATACTAAATTAAAATGAAGCGTATTATTATAATGTTTATCAGAAATTGAGAGCTAAAGATTGTAGTATTGGGAAAATCAGTAGTTTCTAATGTCAATTCAAACAAATACGATAAGCAAGTATACTGTTGTGTTACTAATGAAAAAGGATCTGATATGAATATCAGATCCTTTTTACTATATATAATTATTTCACTGGTTCTTTTCCAAATTTAAATACCGCGCCTTAGCAGCAGAAAATTGCATTTCTTCATAGTCTAACTAAACAGCAAAAAAACTTGTAGGAATCATTATCTAGAGTTTTATTTTGCTCTACCGATTTAACCTCTCGACAGCTTCCGCGCTTGTATCTACACGTTTAACGAAAAAAACTAATAGTAGTGCAACAACATTCATGCCAAGCGCTACATAGAATGAATATTGAATTCCAGATAATAAAGCCTTCTGAGTTAGCATTGCCTTCGTAGCTTCTGTGAAGGTTGTTGGATCTACATCAACCATTAGGCTCTCAGCTTTTGTTTTTGTTACAGAATTCATAATCGTAACAAGAATAGCAGTACCAATCGAACCGGACACTTGTTGAGCTGTATTATTAACAGCCGTACCGTGCGGATTTAAGCGAGTTGGTAATTGATTAAGGCCATTTGTCATAAGTGGCATCATCACCATCGCCATCCCAAACATCCGCAGTGTGTAAATAAGAATAATATGTGTGTGACTAGAGTCAATTTGCAGGTTTGCCAACATATAAGTTGAAACAGCTGTAATGGAAAGTCCTACTATGCCAAGAATCCGAGGGCCATATTTATCAAATAGTTTACCTGTAATTGGTGACATAACCCCCATTATTACCGCACCTGGAAGCATCATCAGCCCAGAGCTCAGCGGCGAAATACCGCGGACGTTTTGTACATAAGCTGGTGTTAAAATCATACCCGAAAACATGGCCACTGCGTTGACAATTGCAATTACAGACGCAAGTGCAAACATTGGATACTTGTAAACACGTAAATCCAATAACGGTTCATTCATTTTTAATTGACGGATAATGAAAGTAATTAGGGCAATAGCACCTATGATTAAGGTTGTTAAAACAACTTTATTCGTCCAACCTTCGGAGCTTGCGGAACTGAATCCATATAACAAACCGCCAAAGCCGACAGAAGATAATAATAATGAGAGATAATCAAGTTTTGCATTTTTGTTTTGTCTCATGATATTCTCCGATTTCCAAATCCCTAACAATAAGCTAATGATTGCTAACGGTAAAATCATTTCAAAAAGCAAACGCCAGTCATAATACTCTACAATATAACCTGATAGTGTCGGTCCAATTGCTGGAGCTGTAATCATAACTAATCCAAAAATACCCATTGCTGTTCCCCTTTTTTCTCTTGGAAAGCTTACTAGCATAATATTCATTAACAAAGGCCCCATGACTGAAGAACCTGCTGCTTGAACCATCCGGCCAGTAAGTAATAAACTAAAGTTCGGTGCTAAAGCCGCTAAGGCCGTACCAAGAATAAAAATCACCATAGATGTAATAAATAAGCTCCTATTGGAGAAGCGGGTTATTAAAAATGCTGATGCCGGAATTAATATACCACTTACAAGCATATACCCTGTAGAAAGCCACTGGATCGTTGAATAATCTTTAATGTCTAAATCCTTCATTATTGATGGCAAGGCTACATTTAAAAGCGAGTTGTTTAGAAATGAAACAAATGCCCCAATAAAAAGGATTACAAGCATTAAATATGGTGGTTTTCTTTTATGTAATGTTTTACTCATATATTTATTTGCCCCTTCATTATAAATTCCATTGATTCGTTTAAGTCGTTTGCATATCTGCACAAGAATACATTGTCCTTGCAGTATTTTGCCAAACTCTTCGAAGGGATATTCTCTTTTTAGCAATTCTAATTACTCAACATAACATTTTAAATGTCTTTTTTATTGATTAAACCTTTATAAACATTTAAATAAGATTTTGAATGAATATTTAAACACGTTTGTTAACCGAAATTAAATTAGGCTGAAATAAACAAAAGGAGCAACTGAAAATACCCTTCTAAAATAAAGTGAAACTTTACTCAGTGGGACTTTTACAGGCAGTCCCCCCTCAAACTTCTTTGCTTTCGCTGAATTTTGAGGGGGCGGTGTCTTACTGCCCACAAATAGCGGGATAAATCAACAAGACCACACACCCATTCTTTTAAATACGGGCTTGTAAATCTAGTTATGTAACCATCCATAAAAAGGAATATTACATAGGCTAAGTCTAACATTACATTTTTAAAGTGAGGGGAATAAGCTTATGCACCAATATTGGTATTTGAATTCAAATGGAAACGGGGAGCAATATAATAACCAAATTGCAATGTCATCATTATATTTACAGCCCCAAATAGCTAAAGCTGAGGGAATGAATGATTTGAAGATTCCTGAGAATTGGAGTTGTCGAGTCTATCCATTTGGTTGGGATTCACCAGCCAATTATACGGGTTTCAATCCCGGGCCCCCTCCCTTCTCTTGGGGTCAGCCAATCCATTATGCAGGGATGATGCCCCAAGGACATCCTGCTAATTGGGCTCCATTACAAGGCCATGCAGGTTTTAATTTTCAAAAACCTCCCATCTCCTGGCCCCAACCATTCAATCATACAGGGATGTTCGCACAGGGTCATATTGCCGCTTTACTATCACCGCCAGCCAAAGCTTTTAATTTTAATACCAATAATAACTGGGGTGTTTTTGGAAATTCTCCAGGATGGGGAGGACAGATAAATCCCATGGGATGGGGGAATAACGGGCAGCCAGGAATGCTTGGAAACTTACTGACAGCAGGAAAAGGCACCATGAATGGAATCGGAATGCTTAGTAGTCTAATCGGTATGGGAAAATTCTTCTTTTAGTTAATTAGAACGGGAGGATAGGTCCATAGCTCAAACATGCCCCCTCAATGTATTTATTGTATAGGTTCCAGTACTCCCTCCAAGTTCGTTTCCTCTCCTTTCAAATTATAAAAAACATCTATTACCTTGTATGTGATAACTTGATAGAGGTGTGGTGACATCAACAAAACGCAAATTTCGTACGCTAAGCAAAACGCTACAAAAAACCGGTTCCTTTACGAAAGAACCGGTTTTTTAATTTTTATTTATTTGAAAAGTAGTCAAATCTTTTTTGAAATATCTAATGAATCTGGGCAAAACATAATAAAAAGTACAATACCAGCTAAAATAAATGACGAAGGACACACCTCTAAGAATACCTCACCCAGTTCTTTTTGTTGTAAAATAAGTAGCATATAATCAATTAAAATAATGTAACAACCCACATTAGAAAAAACAACAAGAAAAGACATTCCAAATATGGAACGTCTTCTTTCACTTTATAAAACCATTCAATAATCCGAAATATTCTAATTAACAAAATCACACATTTAACGAAAGAAATTAGTTAATTGCATAACGCTCTTCTAACTTTTCTTGCGAAATTTAGTGGATCCTCAACGTCTTCAATATTAACGTAAATCAAATTTGGATCATCACATAACCACTCATTGTGTATAGACGAAACGATTATTCCTTGTTTAATAATTGTAGCAACAAATGCATTGACTTCTTTTTGCAATAGCGCTACCCGGCCTAGACATAATGCCCGTCCAGTTTTATTATCTCTTGATTCGAATGAGAAGGAAGTTGTTACTCTAAAACGTTTCCCTAAGATTGTCGCTTGTATTTCATCTCGATTTATTGTTGCCACACATTTCCCACCGGCGAACCCTTCTTGACCACCGATAATTCTTGCAAACTGTTGACAAATTAATTCATCATTAAACGCCATACCTTTAATCATCCCCCCTTTTATTGTTAGGTTATGAATGAATACATACGTCTGAAACGGTAATGAATCTATTCTATTACAAAAAAGATGATGGCAATCTGCCAAAATCTTTTAGCTTGATTATGTGAATTGACTCGGCTATTATATGTTAAGACATTTTTAGAGAGCATAAAAAAGACACCCTAAGGTGCCATCCTCCGACCCGAGAATCATATCTATGTATGGAGAAATTTAGAAAAGAGAAACTTCTAACTATAATTTATAGAGCTCTTATACCATGAATTACTTACATACATATTTCCTTATTTACCCGCAGAAGAATCCCGTTATATTACTTTCTGATCAGTCTCGTTAAAGCCATCCCAATAAATCCAGCACCCATCCCTATTAGCCATCCAGCATGAGTATCACCTAATATAGATCCCACTCCTCCGCCAAGAAACATGCAGCCAACGAATACTAATCCTCCAATTCCCCAATTCGGCCGTTCCATAATTCAATCACATCCCTTCAATAAAACATATGCGATTAACTAGCCTAACTTTCTTGCATAGGATATATTAATTATTTTACTTATGCACTTTCAGGGCATTCAAAAGATGCGATGATCGGCCAATTTGAATGAATTGCGAAGGAGAATTTAATTTTTTCATATTATAATAACTTAAGAGTTGTGGAAGAAATTCTTCTTTAACTAACGAGTTAATAGAAGTATGGATATTTGCCACAATTTATGACTCACCCCATCGCTATCAAGCTAAAAAAACAAGTCCCCAAAAACGAAAATTATATGCCTCATTGACTACTGTTAATGAGGCGTTATGTTAACCTCACATGAAGACCCCATTCATCCAAATTTACACAAAGTTGTCCTTGCTGATGGTACAATTAAAGTCATGGAGGGGTATTATGGAAATTTATTATGTACCACTGTTTCTTATATTTTGCACTGCAATATTCTTATTTTTCTTGTCTGGTTCATCAAAAATCAAGGCTAAAAATCTATCATTGATAACGGTCTGTTTAGGGATAAATCTACTCACAAGTCCAGTGGCTTTTCTTATAGGTGGGATAGCTGATTATGCAGGTGGGGTGGCTAATTATGGAGCTTATTTTGCGGGTGAGTCGGCAACAGCTCCTCCTCTAGTTAGTCGTGCACTTTATTTTTTTGGAGGATTTCTCTTCATTCAGGGAATACCGCTTCTCATACTACTTGCAGCTTTTTGGAAGTTTACAAGAGCAAAGAAAACAAAACAAGTATAGAAGCACATAATGAATGAGTGGATGCCTTTTTAGAGTAGGATCCGCTGTTTTCTTACTACCAATAATAGGACCTTATGTCATACAATGAAGATTATATTAGGAATTTGTGAGGATGATTAAGTTGATAAAATTTTTAATTAGTTATGCTACAAGTCTGTTTGCTTTTATTTTTGGATGGTTCTTGATTTCATATATTTCTCATCCTAGCTTTATTCACCCGAACGTTGTATTAGGATTTATTAAAACGATCGTCACTTATGGTAGTATACCGGCTCTTGTAGCTTGTCTAATTGGGGAAGTGTTATACAGGAAAATCAACCGATGTAGAGAATTTCAATTTGGAATTCCTGTATTTATAGGACTAGCAGTTATCTATACACTTATACCATTTCTTTTTCTTTTTCCTTTTAATTTTTCCCATTTCTTTGATTTCGTTGCACCTGTTATTATGGGATCCTTAGCTTTTTATTTAGTACGTAGAAAAATATAATTAACTTCTGTTAACGAGAATTATGTAAATAAGCTGTCCATATGGGCAGCTTATTGGATTTTTTCAAATACGCGATATTTTATTTGTCGATAATTTTTTAATCTTCATTATTGATTTCTATTGTACCTGTTCTAGCACTAACCTTTAAAATATTTAATAGATTCTCAGGTGTCTTGATTTCCACTTCATATTCAAATTTAGATTGAGCTAAGTTGTCATCTTCTAATTCGAATTCTTTTTTCACATTAATAATTTCTCCATTTGTATGAGCTAAAGAAATTTCACGAACTTGTTTCTCTGTATAGTTTTCATTCTTTTTCGCATAATTGTAGCCCATACCATAATATCCACCAACAATAGCAATACCACTTACTAAAATAGCAATTACACTTATAATTATTTTCTTTTTATGTTTTAACATTTCTATCCACTCCTTAATAATTAATCATTTATTCCAAATCTTGCTTCAAGTACATTTTCTGCTTGCTCTAATTGATCTTCAAGTATATCTTGTTCTCTTTCTTGTATTTGATATTGTTCAACAGTTATCGTTCCAGCGTGAAAATCTGCTTCTAGCTGATCATCAGATAGATCTATCTTGTCATCTAATTGGTCAATTTCTTTTTTTGCTGCTAAGTACGTATTTAAGTTTTCTTCTTGTGCTCCAACTGGTTTCGTGTTATTTGTCTTTTCAACGATAGATGTGACTTCGTTTTTGAAATCTTGTATTTGCTTCGTATCATTTGTAGCAGGCCCTGTTTTGTGTGGTTCTTGTTGTAGTTGAGCACTTTCTTTTTGCAATGTATCATTTTCCACTTTCAGTTGTCGTACTTCTGTATTGTTATCAGCTTGAGTAGAACAAGCTGTTAAGAACAAACAAGACATTGCTCCAATCAACATCCACTTTCTCATTCTGTTTTCCTCCCTTTACATGTGCACCTTATCCTTGCCTTTATATTACTGAACAAACATTAAAGGAAGATTAATGTACAAAAAAATAAAATGATATAATTAAATAGTTTCTAATCTTTCTTTAATGTTTCGGAATTATAGTGATACATATAAATAAGAAGAAAAGGAGAATGTTAATGCGAGTTCTTATTGTCGAAGATGAAAAAGACTTACAAAATATATTAGTAAAACGATTAAATGCAGAATATTATAGTGTCGATGGATGTGGGAATGGAGAAGATGCTTTGGATTATATAAGCATGGCTACCTACGATTTGATTGTGCTTGACATTATGATTCCCGGAATAGATGGTTTACAAGTATTACAAAGATTACGTGCGGACAATAATACAACTCCTGTCTTGCTCCTTACAGCTAAAGATACAATTGATGATCGCGTAACAGGACTCGACTTAGGTGCGGACGATTATTTAGTAAAGCCCTTTGCTTTTGATGAGCTGTTAGCAAGAATTCGAGTGTTGATGCGAAGAAAAACAGGAAATACATCTAATGTGTTTGAAATCGCTGACCTAGTGGTGGATTGCAATATGCATAAAGTAACAAGAGGAGATCAAGTTATCAATCTTTCCAGTAAAGAATTTGCTATTTTAGAATATATGATTCGTAATAAAGAAGTTGTGTTGACACGAGATAAAATTGAGCAACATGTGTGGAATTACGACTATGAAGGTGGCTCGAATATTATTGATGTTTACGTCCGATACCTTCGTAAAAAAATTGATAGCCAGTTTGAAACGAAGTTAATTCATACAGTACGAGGCACTGGTTACGTATTGCGAGTTGAATCATGAAAAGACTATCAATAAAAATGAGAGTGACCCTATGGTATACGGGGCTAGTTGTAATTATTATGGCACTCGTGTTAGCTTTTATTTTAACTTCTTCAGATAAAGTTGTGCTCTTTAATATGAAAAATCAATTGAAGAGCACAGTAAAAGAAAGCATTGAAGATATCGAATATAAGCATGGACAGTTAAAGATTGACGATGAATTTGAAGCCTTAGAAGATGGAGTAAATATCATCATTTATAGTAAGCAAGGTGAGCTGCTGGCAGGACATAGTCCAACAGGATTTAATAAAAAGGTATCGCTTAAATCCGATGAAATACAAACCATTAAAGACGGTAATAAAGAATGGATAGTATATGATTTCCTCCATAATGTAGGCGGCGATGAGCAAGTCTGGGTTCGTGGAATAATGACCATGAATCAATTATCATCGACCATGAATACGCTTATTGTGGTAACACTCATCTCATTTCCATTACTTATTCTCATTGCGGCAGCGGGAGGATATTTTATTACGCAAAGAGCTTTTCGACCTGTGCAACAAATGAGTGATTCAGCCAGTGAAATTGGTGATGGTAAAGACCTTTCAAAGAGAATTAATTTACAAGGTTCATCGAAAGACGAAATGTATCATTTAGCACAAACCTTTGACAAAATGTTTGAGCGATTGGAGACATCATTCGAAAGTGAAAAACAATTTACATCTGACGCATCTCATGAATTAAGAACACCAACATCTGTTATTATTTCGCAATGCGAATACGCTTTATCGCAGAGGAATAATCCGAAAGAAATGGAAGAATCGTTAGAAGTAATTTTAAAGCAATCACGTAAAATGTCCGCGTTAATCTCACAACTCTTATTATTAGCAAGGGTTGACCAAGGAAAGCATAGTACTTTTCAATTTGAATGTATCAATATGAGTGAATTAACGGAAATCGTTGTAGAAGAGCTTTCATTAATGGTTCAAGAAGCATCGATTGATATCACAACTAATATAGAGGAAGACCTGTTTATGAAAGCAGATCAAACATTGATGATGCGTTTATTAATGAATTTACTAACGAATGCGATTGCTTATAGCAAAGCGGACGGCACTGTGCATATGCAACTATTCCGTGATGAAACCAACATAATAGGTAAAGTCTCCGATAATGGCATAGGCATCAGCGAGCAACATATTACGAAAATATGGGACCGCTTCTATCAAGTTGACGCAGCACGAACATCTTCAAACATCGGAAACACAGGTTTAGGATTGTCGATGGTAAAATGGATTGTCGAACTACACGGAGGAGAAATTACGGTTGAAAGTGAATTAGGAGAAGGCAGTACTTTTACATTTAAACTACCAATTGAAAACCGAGCATAATGTATGCTCGGTTTTAGCTTTAGAATACAGATTGATTAAAAAGCTCTCTTCAGTCCTTATTTAAAAGTAAATACAAAAACTCCATTTTGAAAAAAAGCGATCAAAATGGAGTTACTCTTTTTAGCTATATATGAGATTTTATAAAACCATCTACTTAAATCTATTTTCCAAGTATACCATTCAACAATCTGAAATATTCTAATCAACACAATCACTCATTTAACTAAAAAAATTGGTTAATTGCATAATACTCTTCTGACTTTCCTTGCGAAAATTAGTGGATCATCAACGTCTTCGATATTAACGTAAATTAAATTTGGATCATCACATAACCACTCATTGTGTATAGACGAAACAATTATTCCTTGTTTAATAATTGTAGCAACAAATTCAGTGACTTCCTTTAATCAACATAGATCATGACTTTAATCAGCTCCCAACAAACTTCTGTACCCACCTAAATTTTGAGCTGGGAGTTTTACTTTCCACAAATAGTAAGAGGCTAAATATATAGTAAAACCCCAGAAATCCAAAGGTCTCTGGGGCTTCATTATATATTTAGCTCTTTTTGCTTTTTGTTTTGTTTATGTCTATGCAGCAATTTTCGACTTATGAGAGAAACCAGTAATAAGATCAGTATTAGTATGAAAAGTTGCATAAATGATAAATCAAAATATTTAGCACCTGTAACTATTAAAAGTGTAGAAATCGTACCTTTTACAATGAAAAAAATAATAATCCATAATCCGCCTTTTTTCCAGTTCATTTTTATTTTACCCTTTCCTACGTTTTAATTCTTAAATGGGACACCTTAATAGAAATCTATTATATTAATAAAAAAGTAAACTTTTTCACAAAAATCATGTCCAATTACATGTGACGACTTCATAATAAATGAAAATGATATTCAGTGTCAATTTTATTGACTATTTGAATATCTATTTATCATCTCAATCTCTTTCTACTTCGTTTCTTATAGGCAATGAACTCTTGTTTTCAAACAAAAACACCTCCATTGAATTTGCACACTAAATATGCGAATTCAAGAGGTGTTTTTTCATGTACCATCAGATAAGATTTCCTGCTTTATTTATTTCTTGATACGTAGCTATTTTCTAGTACACAATAACTGGATCATTAGTGTTCAAACTATCATATACAGTTTTTGCAACATTAGGAAGAAGGTTTACACACCCGCCTGATCCCCCTGTTAAATAAGCATTATTTGCCCAGTCTTTTCGCCAGCCTGCATCATGGAATCCTTGGCCACTATTTGTGAATGGAACCCAGTAATCTACTTTAACTGCATAATCAGCTTTACCTACTGCGCTGCCTTTCAGCGTGTATGGTGTTCGTTTATATAGAACGTACCACACACCTGGTGATGTATCTTCACTCGTGCTATGTTTACCAGTTACTACATTTGTTGTGACGACTAATTTCCCATCTTTATAAATCCAAATTTGTTGATCTGCAATTGAAACTTCCGCATACGTGTCTCCGATGCCATTATTCGATGTTGTTTCATAACCGATACCTTCCTTCTCCCAACCATTTCCATGGATATTAGAAGCAGATAGCGATTTTTCACCCTTTTCAAAAGCTTGTTGAACTTGTTTTGTTTCTTTTTCAACATCTAGTGCCCAGCCGTAGCCTTGTCCTTTTACTGATATGACCGAACCGGAATGGGTTTTAAAGCTGAAATTTTTATTTAATGTTGATTTAGCATTATTAATTTCAGCAATCTTATTCTTAATGTCGCTCGCATCGATTGTAACTTTCATATCCTTTGACATAGAGGCATTTTGAATTAAATCTTTCGCTTTTAAAGGATACACTTCATTCTGCACTTTATATTCAACTGACTGCCCAAGAAGATTCTGTAGTGCTTTCTCCTCTTTTTTAACAATCGGATCGTCTTCTTTAATAGGCTGTATGTATGTAGACTTCAGATGAATTTCACTTTTATACTTCTGCTTGTCGTAATCTTTCAGTAGACTAGTAACGTCATACTGTTTTCCATCAACGCTCTTCGAAATAACAACTTTTCCTTGTTCCAGCTTCGCCATAGCATCTTGAGGCGCTTGTAGTTTTTCATTCATAGAGATGAGCTTTTCTTCTACAAGTTTTTTCATCGTTTCACTACGATACTGATCCGCCTTTTCCGGTAGCACTGAATATTTTTTTTCCTTTGAGGAAGGGAAAAATGTCCACTGGCTTTTTAATAGTTTCTTAACTTGAGGCAAATCTTTTTCCGTAAGTTCCGTTTTTGTATCTTTTTCATCTAAAATTTGTTGTTGATTAACATAGACTTTGTTTTCTAGTCCAGATGTTTTTAATTTCTGTATTGCCTGATCAGCGTTCAGACCACCGACTTTTGTGTCATTAATCGTAACATTTGAATTGAAGTGAGTTGCCTGATAATAACTCATTCCTCCAATGAGAAGTACAATTACACCAACACCCGCTGCAATAAGCTTCCAATTTGTAAAACGTTTGCTTGATCTTACTCGTTTTCTCTCAACTTCTTCAACTGATTCATTTATTGGATTATTGTTCATCAATCTTTCCCCCGTATACATTAACGTCAATCGATTTTAAACTAAAACCATTGACTAGTGTACCTTATTTTTCCTAAAATTTCATTATTTTTAAAAAGATTTTATCGTATTTAATTGATCAAATTTAGACTTTTTAATAGAAAGACACACTGAATAATCCCTTACAAGTAGTGAATCATTACAATAAATCTGAAAAAGTTAAGTGCCATATACTTTTATTCAACTAACTTTTCTCCCGTAACAATCTCAAACAAAGTGGCTGCATTTTTCCCTTCTAATTGAGCATAGCGATTATCCCCCGCCATAACTTCTACTTTATCTTTATTAGGACTTATCCAAATTTGATACAACACAGCTTTCGCCTCTATTTTCGGATTTTTAAATTGAAAAACAAAGTGATAATCAGCTGAACGAGACATTTCCACTTTTTTATTTTCAAAATGAATATCATTTAATATTTTCTTTACTTGCAACACTTGATTATTGTCTGTAACTACTTTCAAATCCTCATAATTATCATCACCAACACGTTTTTGCACTTCGATTCTTTGATCTTTCCTTTGGTTCAGATATCATTTCACTTAAAATACAAATATAATCCGTAACCTAAAAAAATTATTAATATTATAGAAATAATGAGTATTGTGTATATGACCCCTCTTAATGTTGTACTCATATAATCACCCCTCTCACGCTTCAATAATTCCATTATATAACAAATTATTCATTGGAAGTTTAAAACATGTTTTAAACTAAATTAAGCGAAGTAAGGGATGCCATTTGACTCCCCTTACTTCGCCTTTAAAGAACAATGAGTGAATAGCTTACTCAACCAGCTTATTAAGTAACCTTTCACTATTTTTACACAATGGTAATTATAGTGTTTTTTGACATTTGATCATTATAAATTTAAATGGAGGTTTGCTTGCCATATTTTTATGTGGCTCCAAAATTTCCGTAGTTTCCATCAGTCCATATTTTCCAAAGTCTTGTTGTACCGAGTCAACATCATAAAAATACATTTTTACCCCTTCCATTATTTCAAAGTAGTCTTTACCCAGTTGTTTCCCCTTCCCAAACATTGGGGCATCTTTAGAAATAGTAGTAAAAATCATATATCCGTTTGGTTTTAACTGACTATAACAATCTTTAATAAACTTCTCTCTCTCATCCTTATTCAACAAATGAATAAGTGCATAGGAAAATATGCCATCATACAGTTTGTTATCAAAAGGCATATCCGTAACTGAACCATGGAAGAAATTAGCATTAAGTTCATTTGCCCTCGCCAATTCAATCGCCGTTTTTGAAATTTCAATACCTGTTACATGTATTCCGTTATCAATAAAAACCTTCGCATTTCTACCGTACCCAATACCAGGAATCAATATATCCTTCACTTTCTTTTCAAGGAAAATGTCCTTCGTCAAAATTGCGGAATCTGAAGGTTCAAATCCCCACATCATTTGATTTTCTATAAAACTTGCTTCCCAAAATTCTGTCATACATCAATCTCCTTTATATATATATATCGTTATTTACAATTGAACGTTGAAAAATCATCGCATATTCACGAAATTGTATCAAATTTCAACATTAATTTAAAACAAAAAGCATTGGATATCCAATGCTTTTTCACACTTACGCAAACAGAGATGTATTCGCATATAAAGCTGGTGAACCACCTGAATGTACGAATAAAATGTTGTCCTCTTTATTAAATTTACCTTTTCTAATTAAATCGATTAGTCCCGCTACTGCTTTACCTGTATAAACTGGGTCAAGTAAAATACCTTCAGTTTTCGCAAGTAACTGTACTGCTTCAACCATTTCTGGTGTTGGTAAAGCGTATCCTGGCCCTACATATTCATCAAAGCATGTAACTGCTTCGCGTGAAATAGAGTTTGGGATACCAACGTGAGCTGAAGTTTCATCTACAAGTTTTGCTACTTTCTCTTCTTGCTCCGCTTTTCCTCTACTTACATTTATTCCGATTACAGGAATTTTGCTTTGCGTTCCGGAAAAGCCAGTAATTAAACCAGCATGCATACCAGCGCTACCACTTACACAAACAACTGAACTGAAATCAATTCCTTGCTCAAATGACTGAGCCATAATTTCTTGCGCACAAGCAATATATCCCATTGCGCCAGTAGGGTTCGATCCACCAACTGGTATTACATATGGTGTATTTCCTTTTTCACTTACTTCCTTCGCTACTTTATGCATCTCTTCCATAAGGTCTGTTCCGTTTGGCACAACAATTACGTTTTCAGCACCTAATAAATGATATAAGAAATAGTTTCCGTTAAAGTCTGGCTTTTCTTCTGGCTCAAGTCCTTCCTCTAACACAAGAATACATTTCATTTTTTCTTTTACCGCAGCTGCAAGTGTTAGACGGCAATGGTTTGACTGAATACCACCAGCTGTAATTAACGTATCTGCACCCTTTTCCTGTGCATCCGCAACTAGAAACTCTAACTTTCTCGTCTTATTACCGCCAGCTGTTAAACCAAGTAAATCATCTCGTTTAAAATAAATAGTTGGTCCACCAAGTGCTTCAGAAAAATTGTTTAATTTTTCAATTGGTGTATATGATTCTGTATATTTTTTTCTCGGAAATTTAGCTAAATTCATCAATAACGCTCCTTTTATACTCTTTCACAGTAAATGTAACCATACTATTATTACATGGAAAAATGATGAAGTCACCTTTCTGGATTAAAAATGTAGGGAATTTCGTTTCGGTGCATGAAATTGCATTAACGATTTTAACTTCAATACGGTACATGAAATTTATATCAGCGATTCTCAAATTATATCGACCGATACTTAAAATATATCGACTTGCCGATAAAAAACGACAAAATAAAAAGAGCCCACTCATTAAGAAGTAGGCCCTTACCAATCACTTATTTACCGATAAACGAAGAAGCTGCGTTAATCCTGGCTCTAAATTCATTTCGCCTTTATGGCGTACGTATACAATTTTGTTCCCATCAAATTTTGGAGGATTCGCTTTATTGTACGTGTACCACTCATTCGTTCCTTCTACATTGTACTCCATATACTCTGTTGCACCAACGATTACGTTTTTACTATCATCAGCCGTTACATCTGGTGCCATTTGTGCAATTTTTGCAATTTTTGCATCACTAATTAATAAGTTCTTTATACCTTTATCACGTTTATAATCGTAAGCCGTTACGACAACATCGTTACCATATGCTTTCACTTGCAACCCTTGTTTAAAAGAAGATCCATCCGGAGCATGAATCTCGCCGCCATTTGGACCAGCTGACCTCCATCCTGTTTCAATGCCGCCCGTATTTACAACTGTAAATCCTTTTTCATCTCCGCCTGCAATTTTCTTTTTACCAGCCCAGTCTGGTAAATTTAAATCCCAGTGCGTATGGCTCGTGAAAAAGACAACTTGCGGGTAATCTTTTAATATATCGTACAATTTATCCACGTTTAAATAGTCATTTAAATACGGTGATTGTCTTGAACCAGATACAGAATCAGGTAAAACGTGGTGAGAAAAAATAAAAATCGGCTTATTTTTATCTTTTTGACTGTAGTCTTCTAAATTTTGTTTCAGCCAACCTAATTGTTCCTCACTTAAGTACACTTGATCTGACATTTTTGAATCATGGTACCTCATATATTTTTCTGTCCCTAAAAATAATAGTGGATAACCATCTAATTCTTTTTTATGGTACACCTTTTCTTGTCCGCTAAATTTCAAATATCGATTAAATAGCGTATCTTCTGCTACACCGTTTGGCCATGTACTTTGAGATAACTTTCCATCAGCTGTCCATTTCCCAGCGTAAAACTCATGGTTCCCAATAGCCGACCATACATTTTCCGGATGCTTATTTTTGTTTAACACACGCTTCACATCATCATATTGTGATTGCTGTCCTTCTGGCGTTATATCCCCATTCATAATAAGTGCTCTAGATAGTGGCGTCACTTTGTTCATATCTTTTAATACGTGATCAAAATCCGATAAATCCCCTTGAATGTCACTAATTACATTAAACATCGTCGCTGTTTTTCGTGCTTGTGCTTGTTCTTTTCCCTCAGCATTCATCGAAAACGTTGGTAATAACACTGCCATAACGGCTAACGAAGCAACTACCTTTTTCATACAATTTCTCCCCCTAATAATAAAATGTATAAACTGACATGTTCTGCTTTCTCTTAGATGCTTGCCCAATTCACATTATAGGGAGGGATTGTAAAGATAGATGGAGTAAAAATTTAAGTATTTTTTAAGAGATTTTGTCTTTTTTACACTACGCATTTAACAATTGGCACCAATTGTTCTATTTACCTATTAATATTAAATGAGTGTAAAATCACACGATTAATCTCGTAGTTTGATACGTTGTGTTTTAATCTATTTTACATAATCTCAATAAAATACTTTACCTTTTCAAATTCTCTTCATTTAATCCTAACAACTCCGGTAAAATAAAAAGTCCATCTTTTCTTATCAGTACGTCATCAAACCAAATTTCACCCCCGCCATACTCCGGTCTTTGAATGTTTACTAAATCCCAATGTATCGCTGATTTATTCCCATTATCTGCACCTTGTAACGAATCTCCAATCGCTATATGATAACTACCATTTATTTTTTCATCAAATAACGTATTATTCATCGGGTGTAATATATAAGGATTAAAAGCTAGTGCAAATTCTCCAATATATCTTGCTCCCTCATCCGTATCCAGAATTCGATTTATTCGCTCTGTATCATTTGCATATGCATCTATTATTTTCCCCTGTTTCATATGTAATTTTATATTTTGAAACGCATAACCTTGTTGAACGGATACTGTGTTAAATGTTATTACTCCATTTACTGAATCTTTGACAGGTGCTGTATACACTTCACCATCAGGTATATTATCCGTTCCATCTCCTTTTAAAACGCCAATTCCTTCAATTGAAAACTTCAAATCCGTACCTTCTCCAATAATCCTAACTTGCTTTGTCTTTTCCATTAATTCTTTTAACGGATTCATTGCTTTCGACATTTTATTGTAATCTAACGTACATACATCATAATAAAATTTTTCATAGGCCTCAGTGCTCATATTCGCTTCTTGCGCAGACGCCGCATTCGGGATTCTTGTTGTCACCCATCTTGTTTTATACACTGCTTCACTATGAGCTTTTCCAAATATCTTTTGATATAATTTCATTTTTTCTGCTGGTACATCTGCTAATTCATATGCATTTCTAGGACTACGGAGATTAATATATACTTGCATCTTACTTAAGCGATAACATTCCCAATCTGCAAATAACTTAAATTGTTCTTCAGATCCTGATAGAATTAATTGCCTTGTAACAGACACATCGCGCATTGATACATGCGCATATCCACCTGCTTTTTCCACTGTCTTAATAATTTCACGAACTACTGCCGGATCTATTTCTGTAACACTTTGGATCAACACTTGATCACCAGGCTGCACTTTCGTAGAATGATTGACTAACACATCTGCTAGTTTAGATAATCCTTGCTTCACTAAACTCCTCATCCTTTCATTCCCGTTTCAAAAGCTTAATAAAAAAGAGAACTACTCTTCAAGCATTTCTCTTTTTCATCCAAACGATAGATAGAAAATAAATTATTAAAAATATAATATATAAATTCCATAACGAGGGTATTGCAGCTACGCTCAAATACAGAGTTCCTGGTAACAACCAAATGCTACAAACAATCATGAAAGTCTTATGCCTTGCCACTGCCGCAATTACTGCTAGAAAAGAAGGAAGTAAGAACATGAAAAACACAGTAATATATAAGTCTTTATCAAGGAATTGCTTACTATACGGATTGAAATATAGAAAAACAATTGAAAGGATAAAGATACTTTTAGCAGCTACTACCCCTATATAATTTTTCATCATTCCCCGCCTTCCAATAGCAATGTACTTAATACTTTCCATTCCTGCTATCTATATCTTCCGCTCCATACAGAACTCTCTTTGGGTTCACAACAATTAAAACAACTGCAACTACTAAATAAAAAATTGCGTTATACATAATTAAATCGATTAAATTCCCGTTTATTATGCCGATAAAAAAATTAAAGAATTGGTGGATAATGATTGGAATGATTAAATTTTGATTTAAGTTATAAAATGCTGTCATGACAATTTTAATGGATATGATAGAAATCATAAAAAATAAAATATATTTAAATAAATCAATTCCTACAAATCCTGTAGTAAACCATATAGGTAGATGCCACATCCCCCACCAAAATCCTATAATTAGCGAAGCTTTTAATGGTGAATGCCTCTTTTGGAGTTCAATTTGTGCAAAACCTCTCCATCCTATTTCTTCTCCCAATGGCCCCGCAAGAAAGTTTTTAACAAAGAAATAGGTTAGCATTCCCCATGAAGAGACAGTAAAAATAGAGTCTACTTCACTATTTTTAGACACGATAAACAAAATCATTAAAAATATGAAAGTTTGAATCATACTCACAATAAGAATTACAGAAACTTTAAGTTTATTCTTGAACTTGTCTTTTACAAATTGTATAAAACTCTGCCCTGGATAGATTTTTTTAAATAGCACAGCAAAAGCAAAAGTTGAGGACCAAGACGATATACAAAACATTACATCAAAAACCCATGCAGGGAATCCCAACATACTTATAGCTCCTACAAGCAAAAAAAATGGCAGAAAAATGATATTGGTTAGTACAATAAAACTCGCTACTGGTTTTTTTAGTTTCTTTTCCCTGTTCATGCACAATCCCCATTTCAAACTAAGTATTTCGTAAACATAATAGTATTTATATTTACGGATACTTCCAGCTTAAACCTGAGGGCTACTCACAGGTCAATACATGTCTGCATTATTTTACAGGTGCATAAATCTCTAAAAATATACGCTCAAGTTCATCTTCATACGTGGTAAGTAATATATTTATATACACTAGCCCCAAAAGTTCATGTCCTTGTTCTATTGCTGCTTTTCTTAAACTGGACTCCACATTACAATCAATACTTTTCCCACCAGTTGACCATCTTCCATCTTCAATAACTGTATAAATACATTTTGGATGAGATAGAATTTCACCTTCTAATTCTTTATCAAAGTCCTCTACTTTTCTTACAATAATAAATTTATCTTCTATAATACCTTCTTCATTAAAACTTATAACTCTACGTAAAGATGTTAGAGTAACTGCTTTTTTTAAGCTGTCAGTGTTCTTTTTCAAAGATTCATATTCCTCATACGCAGTATAATGCTCTATTTCTCCGTTTACTTCTAAAGGCTTCATTTCTTTTACTACGTATTTCCCTAAGAATTGCTTTGTTTTTTCGCAATCTTCTTTTACAATTTGAAGTTTTTTTAAAAGAAGCTTTTTATACTCTATCTCCTTTAAAACTTCTTTTTCTTTCTCTTCCAACAATGATTTTATTCCCTCTATACTCTTACTTTTTCTTAATTCTTGAATCTTTTTTATTTCGATATCCATTTCCCTATAGAAATTGACCGTTGTTATATCATATATATCAAAATGATTATATTTTCTATACCCATTCTCAATATTTTGCTTTGGCTTGACCAAATCTTTTTCCTCATAAAATTTCAAAGTATCTCTAGATACTTCTAAAAATTTAGCAACTTGTCCAATTGTGTACATTATGTTCTCCTTTAGCATTGCTACTTAATCTTTTACATTCATACTGCGTATTCTTTAAACTATCGAATTCTCCTTCCAATTAATACTTCCCATCACTACACCCCATTTCCTTTTTCCCACAAAAAAAGACACAGAGATTTCTCCCCATGCCTACTAATTCTCTACTTCTTCACCGCATGTACATAATGCACCGTCTCAAAAGCTTCTAAATAATCGTTTCGTCCCTCAAAATACATTTTATGAATATCCTCTGGTGATAAGTGCTCATAAATGAGTAAGTCCGATTTCTCTAACAGTGCTTCCATTTCTCCGTAAGAAAAACATGATTTCATCGGTTCTCCGCCTATCTCAGCCATCTTTATCATATTTTCAACTCGATTGGATAATCCTTTTTCCGTAAATAAGTTTTCATCAGGATAATCGAAAACGATAGAACTTCCTGCTGGAACTATCTCGAATAAATATTCTATTAAACTGGAAAGTTCCTCTTTCGTTAAATAATACGTAACACCTAAAAGGCTAAAGAACGTCTTTTTATTTTCAAATCCTTCATTACGTAACTGTTCATAGGAAACACCTTTCGTGAAATCCATGGAAACAAAATGAAGATTATTTGGCATTTCAAGTTCTGCTTCCTTCACTCTTTTCTTCTTAAACTCTTGCGTAGAAGGATGATCCACTTCAAATATTTCTATTTTTTTTTCTAATTCTCGGTGTCTAAAACTAAACGTGTCTAAGCCTGCACCGAGTATGACGTATTGCTTCGCGCCTAATGTAATTTCATGTAATAGCACTCTTTCACAATATGCTGCACGTGCCAAAGGTGTTGGTGATAATTGAACTTGTGTAATCCATTTTAATATTTCTTGTGGATTATCTTGAAACTTCTCTGCAATGTCTGTATTGAAAAAATGTATTCCTTGAACCATATTCGTTTCAATATCGTTACGTTCTTTTTGTGGAATGAAATCTTTAGCTACATAATCATCAAAGATTTTAGAACTATCAAATTCACTATGATACGCCCTTCCGAAAGCTGATACTAACGACGTTACACTTGCTTCACCTTTTTTCACGCACATACACTCCTTCATTTTCACAACAAAAATAGGGTCCCCCTGGCCAGGAGAACCCTATTATACACTTTATTTTTATATTGGTAAATTATAGCATAAATAAGTTTTTTTGTCAAGTTCCCAGCCTACTAACACTCCGACACTTTGTATACTCTCTGGCAGGAAAATCGAAACTACATACGAAATTTCCTGAATTATTTATCCATTCTTTTTTGAGCAGTATTAGTATCCTGAGATACTGGTATATGTTCGGTAGCTCTAGATAAACCTGTTTTTGGCATATTAACATAGATTGCTTCAGAAGCACCCTTTTCTATTTGATATGTCTCGTGAAAAACACCGACACTCCCATTATCTTTAATCTTATTATTGTATGATTTCCAAGCATATGAATGGTTTTTTCCGTGAGCATAGTTTACTAATTCGTCGAATCCCTTCCAGTATTGAATTAAGATTACTTTTCTCCAACTAAATAAGAATTCTGTATGTAAGAAACCCCATTGTGGATTTTGATATAATTCTTTAATCATAGGTCCCATAGCATTAAAAACTGGTATCCACTTCCAAAATTTTAATAGGTTATTAATACGCATACCAATAATAAAAACAACAAATTCTTGATCCTTGCTATTGGCTATATGCCTGCCGTTAAAAATTTTAGCCCCCACTTTAATCCCCCTTTTTTACTGAACATAAATAATGTGCAGCTCCCAAATAAACCATAACACTTTTCCATGAATTTTCCAATTGATTCAACATAGATTATGAAAGGCTGTACTTAACAATAAAGGGTATATGTTTCCTACCTTTTTATTATTAACAGCTATTTTTAATATTTGTTCTAGACCTCCTTTTCACCAGGCACATTTCCATAATATATTTCAATAACGATAGCATTGTCGCCCCCTTTCTAAACAGAATATTTTTTAGTTCATTTGAGTTAGGACAACATCACATCACACTTTTCACATTAGGGGATTATTGGATAAATAAGTTTTTCGGTGAAATTTTCAGCCCATTACTACTCAGCCACTTTGTATTTTCTCCGGCAGGAAAATTGTCGATTCACACCGAACATTCCAGATTATAACAATACATATGGAGGCCAATATGAAACGATTAGTCATTATTACAGTAGGAAAAACCCACAGTGGAAAAACAACATTTGCTAAAGAACTAGAAAAAAAGTTACCCCACTCTTTCGTTATGGATCAAGATAACCAAGCAGAATTTATTAACACGCATTATGAAAAATTACAGCCAACTGAAGGCCCTAATACATTTAAGCACGCTCTTTCGAAATTCATTGTTGATTATGCAAAAGAACATACAAATTTACACCTTATCATTTGCAACTCAAATAGAAGCCGAAACGGCCGGATGTATTTGCTGAATGAGCTGTTTAAGGAAGAGGAATATGTACGCATACTCGTTCGTTTTGACATTCCAGATGATATTCTTTATGAAAGAGTAGCTCGTAGTAAGCGAAGTATAAATATATTTAGAGGTAACTATTCCAGTTTCAAAGAAGTACTCGTTCGGCAACAGGCTGAATCTCAACATGAAGATGTAGTAGATCCTGTAGAAAATGAGGCTGATTATTTGTTTGTTATTCGCGATAGTAAAGATGTGAAATCTACTATAGAAGAAATTGTTCATCTTGCTGAAGATTTGTCCCCTATCCCAAAATAAAAGACTATAAGAATCACATAATCATAGATTATTATGCAAATACTTCCTCTAGGCGCCGAACATGGTATATAATAATAAAATAATCTACTTCTATATGCTCAATTTTACACAAAACAGCTCATGCATATGAAAGAAAAGAGGTACAAAAATATGAAAACAAAACAAACAATCGCTGCGTCTACACTAGCTTTAGCAATGATTGCTGGCGCAAACTCTGCTCATGCGGAAGTAACTGATGCTACTCCCCAGCAAAGTACGGGAGATCGCTTAGCTGAAATTAAGCAACATAGACAAGAGTTAGATGCGAAATTACAGCAGCACAAAGAAAATGTGGATCAAACATTAAATGAACTTAACCAAGTTAAGGAAAATGTTGATACAAAGGTTAATGAACTACATGAACGTAAACAAGTTGCAGATGAAAAAATTGGCGAGATTAAACAACATAAACAAGAGTTAGATGCAAAACTTCAGCAAGACAAACAAATCGCCGAAGATAAAATCGCTGAAATTAAAGAGCATAAAAAGCAAGTAGATGAAAAAGTTGCTGAAATTAAAGAGCATAAGCAAACTGTTGATGAAAAGGTTAATGAGATTAAAGAACATAAACAAACTGTCGATGAAAAAGTGAATGAAATTAAGCAACATAAAGAGAACATCGATCAGAAGGTTAATGAACTTAAGGAAGTAAAAAAACAGGTAGATGAAAAATTAGCTGAGTTAAAGAAAGCGAAACAAACTGCTGAGGACAAACTTGCTGAGCTAAAAGAAAATAAGCCGAATACTGGGAACACGTTAGAGGAGCTTAAGAAAATTAAAGGCAATTTAGATAGTCTTTCCGCTAACTTAGAACTAGCTAAACAAGATGTAAAAAACAAACTTGCTGAATTACAAGAAGCTAGACAAGATTTACTAAATAAAATAAACGAAATGAAACAAGCGAAACAAACTGTTTCAGATGATTTAACAAAGAAAAAACAAGACTTAGATATTAAAATAAACGATTTTAAACATACTGAGAAAAAAATTGATGACAAATTAGCTGAGTTACATACAACAAAGCAAAATGTAGATAACAAAATTAGTGAAGTATCACAACCTAAACAATCGACAGTGAATAATGACACTACAACTACTACTGTTCCAGCGAAAAACAATGCTAAAGAACTTCCTAACGCTGGTAGTGAGCAATCAAGTAATATGGCTTTAGGAATGCTATCTATTCTAGGTGGAATTTTATTAGTAACACGCAATAAAATTAAAACGTTATTCTCAAAATAAAGCCATTATATCTATTTTAAAATAATCATACAAAGGCCAACTGCACATATATGTACGGTTGGCCTTTTTTCTTTATATTAACTGCCCATCTCTAAGCGTCAATATACGATCACATACATCGAGCATTCTCTCATCGTGTGTAATCATAATAGCTGCTTTTTGACTTTCTTTTACTTCACGTTTCATCATTTCAACGACTTCACGTGCGCGTTTTGAGTCTAAGCTTGCAGTTGGTTCATCAGCTAATATTAAATCTGGGTTGTTCATGAACGCACGAGTGATTGCTACTCTTTGTTTTTCCCCGCCGGATAGTTGATTTGGATAATGAGTTTTTCTTTCAGATAATCCAAATGCTGCTAGCAAGTGATCCGCACGTTTTTCTGATTCTTGTTTGTTTTCTTTTTTTAACTTTGCAATGTAAAGCAATTGTTCTTTTACATTTAAATATGGAACAAGATTTGCGAACTGGAAAATGAAGCCGATTTTTTTCAAACGAATGTCTGTCATTTCCTTTTCTGATAACTTCGTAATATTTTGCTCACGAATGTAAATATCCCCTTTTGACGGTGATAGTAAAGCACCCGCGATTGATAATAACGTACTTTTCCCTGATCCAGAAGGACCAACGATTCCGATAAACTCTCCAGCTTTCACATCAAGCGACATCGGATGAAGGGCTGTTACTTCCGTATTCCCTTCTCCGTACACTTTACTTACTCTGTCTAATTTTAATAATGAAGTCATTACATCCCGCCTCCAATTGCTTCTAATGCATCAACTTTTAACACTTGATATAACGAAATAAGTGTTCCTAAAATACTAATTACAATAAAGATTGCTGCATATTGTGCAATCATCGGTGTTGTTAATAAGAACGGCATACCCGCTGGTAAAATTTGTTCTAATCCTTGTACAAGAACAATACTGATTATCATCGCAACGACTGATAAGAATAACGCCTGCACGACTAAACTATTCGCTAAATAAGAATTCTTTGTACCGATTGCTTTTAATACACCTAATTGTTGTGTTTTTTGCAGTGTAATGACGTAGAAGAATACACCGATTAGTAACGCAGCGATAACAAGTAAGAACGCGATAATCATCGTTAATGTTCCTTGCTCTTCTTTAAATCCTGGAATACTTTGTAATACTTCTTTTTTGTCGATAACATGTGCATTTTTAATTTCTTTATCTGTATTAAGCGCAATTGCACTATAATCTTTTTGGTTTGGTTGTGAAATAGCGCCCCATACGTCTTCATTTACATAAACGACTGGTGTATGGCTAAACATTTGATCTTTCGTAAATCCAACGATTTTAAATTCTTTCTTTGAAACAGGATCAATAATTGTATCCCCAATATCGATACCTTTTTCTTTAATTGATTCATCGGCAACCATCTCGTTGTTTGCTGTACCTAATTTCTCACCTTTTACAATGTTCGGTTCTAAAAATGTATCGCGTTCACTTGAGAAAATAGCGACATCCACTTTTTTCGAGCTATCTTTCTTTTCATACGTTGAAACTTTCACACGAAACGGAACGGCCTCTTTCTCGCCTACTTGATTGACTACGTTATCTACATCTTCTTTCTTAATTTGTGAACGTAGTAATTTATTTTCCGCATCATCTGCTAAAACGAACTTATTTGCCTCCATATTTTGAATCGATGAAGCATTATCATAGGAGAGTCCATTTGCTAATCCTGAAATAACAAGGACTAAAAATGATAATAACACCATAATGAGTCCGATTAATCCGTATCTTAATTTTGATTGTTTCAATTCACGCAGAGCTAAAAACATTATGCTCGCTCCTTCCTCTTTCTTTCTATGCACTAATCATAAAAAAGAAATATGAACGGAATATGAACAGAAGATTACAGAGCAAAAAAATAAATTTTCTGAAAGTATTGAAAATAAATAGAATCCTTGATACAATTCAGTCAAATAATATTGACCGAGTAATTTAATTCAAGGAGTTGATCATGTTGAAGCCCGTATTAACACTAACTACTTATAGCCAACTAAAAGCATTAAGCGATCCACTACGTGCCGAAATGATGATACGTCTATGCGAACGTCCTTATACTGGACAATTACTATCTGAGAAATTCGGCATTTCAAGGGCGAAAATTCATTATCATTTAAAAGGATTAGAAAAGAATGGGCTTATAGAGATCGTTTATACAGAAGAAAAGAATGGGATTGTTCAAAAGTTTTATCAATCTGTCGCTAAAGGCTTCACCCCTGCCGCAGATCTATTACCTCATTTAGAAATATTAAGCGAATCCGGTCGCCAAATCTTTTTACAAATGATAGAAAGAACGAAAAGCCAAATTCTCTCTGCACCAGAAGAAGCTTTTACATTACAAAATGCAAGTGAAGATCCAGCTAAGTGGAATTACGTTTCATCCTGCTGGGAATTTGATGCAACGCCAGAACAATTTCAAGTGTGGGTAAAAAAGTTTTATGAATTAATGGCTGAATTAAACGAAATCACAAAAGGTGCAGATAAAGATCCGAATAGTAAACCTTATTATATTTCTACTACTGCACTTCAAATCGCTGAGAGAACAATGCAGCAATTTGTAAAAAAAGAAGAAAAATCGTAATGCGATTTTTTTTACATAAACGGTCAAATTTATTTTACCGAATAATTTTTTTATAAAGGAGTAGATAAAGTGGACGTATTAAAAAACCGGAATTTCCTCTTACTATTTTTAGGGAGAATTTTTACAAACATAGGAGATAGTTTGTATTATGTAGCAGCGATGTGGCTCGTATATGAGCTGAGTGGTGATCCTTTTTATTCTGGATTGGCTGGTTTCCTTACATTATTACCTTCTGCATTACAATTTCTTACCGGTCCATTCGTTGATAGATGGTCAATCAAAAACACCCTCGTAATCACACAAGTTTTGCAATGCATTCTTATATTAATCATTCCTATTACACACTACTTCGATCTATTAACAGTTCAACTACTACTCATCATTATGCCCATCGTAGCCTTTATCGAACAATTCGCCTATCCCGCACAATCGAAAGCTTTACCACTTCTACTGCATAAAACACAATTATTAAAAGGGAATTCACTCTTTTCCTTTGCTTATCAAGGCATTGATTTAGTTTGTACAACTCTTTCCGGAATATTAGTAGCATTACTTGGCGCAATCACTTTATATATAATCGACTCTTTCACATTCGCAATTACTGCGATTTTGTTTCTTTCATTAAAAATGCCGACACAAACCGAAACAGGCACATCACTTTCAACAAAGCAATATTTCTCTGATTTAAAAGAAGGCTTTTCAATCGTCTTTCGTTCATTAATGGGCATCTTCTTAATCGGTTCAGTTGTCGCTAATTTTTCAATCGGTATGACGATGGCAATACTCCCTTCTTTCGCCGATTCTTTAGGAGGGGTTAAATTATACGGTTTCTTTTTAGCCGCTATATCCGCCGGTAGTTTAATTGGAGCACTATTCAGTTCATGGATTGGTAAACATAATATTAGCCATGTCTCCATTATTAGCTTTGCGACTAGCGCTTTCTTTTGGTTTCTCTCTACGTTTGTACCGTTTCAATGGTTATCAATTTTTTTATTCGGCTTAGCTTGGATACCAATTGGTGCGACCAACATATTATTTGCGACAATTAGTCAAACTTTAATTCCAAATCAATATCTTGGACGCATCAATTCAGTCACACGAAGCATGGGACAATCGCTATGCCGTTCGGCTCTTTAATTGGCGGATACACCGCAAATGTATTTAGTAGCCAACTCATTTTCGCGCTCGCTAGCATCGGAATTTTATTCATTTCTCTCGTATGGCTACTTCATCCGAAATTACGTTCATTGCCGAAAACTGATGAAATTACAGCGGATACTTTTGGGCTTCGGTTTAAGGAAGAGCGCGGGAAAGGTGCGGCTTTATAGCAGAAAGAAAATATTATCTAATCCGTAATGTGTAGTTATAATAAAATTATTTAATTTTATTATCTCAAACAAGCATAACCCCGTTCTAAATATAGGACGGGATTATGCTTGTTTAATTTTGTATGTAAGATACTTCACTTCACTAAAAAATATAACAATAAAGTTGTTTAAAAATCTAAGTTTTATTCAACAATAGCGCCCTTTAATGGAATAACTAAAACGTTCAGTTAACGATTTGATGGCCATGCCCTCTGTATCTTCCTTAATTGAATAATTCGGCCTGTACGATAAGCATCATGAAGCATGGTGTCCAGTAATTTACCCTCAAATGAATTTTGTTCAAGCTCTTTTTCGGAAAAGGTAAAGCCTGTATCGTTGATTACCAAGTAATCGTTGATACAGGCTTTTTTAATGTTTGTTCAACTAACTCATGCGTTAGTTCAATAAGATTTTATTAATCTCTGTCCTATATTCATCTTCATCAAATACGAATTGAGGTATTAAATTACATATCATAAGGTTCAAGCTTCAAAATAAATTCTTCAACATCCTTGCCTCTTGCGTTGGAAAAACCCTTATCTTCAGAGATGATTTTAAACCCGCATTTTTCCAATCCCCTGATGGAGGCGAGGTTATCTTTAGCGGAACGAGCATAGAGTGGGCGTATCTTAATATACTCCAGAAACTCTGACAACGCTAAAGTTGCAATACCATGACCCCAATATTCCTTCCCAATCCAGTAGCTTACTTCGGGTTCGCCGAACTGTTCAAAGTTCGAGACGTGTCCAGTGACAATGCCATTGAATAATATAGTCTTAATTGTAATAGTCTCGTCAGCAATATTTTTTTTCCAATGGTCAAAAAATGAGTCCTTATCAGTGGGGTCTTTAGCTGTAAAGGCAGCCATATAGTTCGCCGTTGAATCTAGTTGTTGTTCGAAAAAGATAGGAAGATCTTCCTCTATGATATCTCGTAGCTTCACTTCGCTTTTGCTAATGGATTCCATATAATTGACAAGCTCCTTAACATATTTTTGAATATAAATTCTTCAAAGTTTAGAGAAATTCCTTCTTCAACTATGCCAGTTAGTTGAATTAAAAAGTTTATTTATTGGCCAATGGTATAAAGTCCAAGTTTTCATCCATAAGATAGTACATTGTCCCATTATCTGTTTGTGCTTCTCTAATGAATACAACCTCATGCTATTTATCCTTTATTTTTTTGCTTAAGGGATATTGTAATTTAGCTACTAACTCCTTTAAATACTTAAAGTCAAGGTCCTCGCACCAAGGCTACGTCCTCCACCATAAAATAATATACCTAATATCATAGATTATCTATTATGACTATGTATTTTAAATTTATCTGTTTAGATAAAAAAAGATAGTAGGGGCATTCACCCCTTACTATCTTTACTATTGATATTTATGTGTCTTTAAATATATAAGTGATGTACTTTTTTGATATTATGTGTGACATTGAATACACGTTACTACAATGATAATCATGATGTACATTCACATGTCTTCTTTTTCATTTATTTAGGAAGCTCAACCCGAACAGTAGTCCCTTCCCCTTTCGTGCTATAAACTGAAACGTTTCCTTGATGCAGTTCAACAATTTTCTGCACAATTGATAACCCTAAACCGCTACCTTCTACGTTTCTCGCTCTTGCTGTATCTACTTTGTAAAAACGATCAAATATACGATCCATTTCTTCTTGTTCCATACCGATTCCGTTATCTGATATAGAAATGACAATACCGGATTCTAATTCTTCTACAACAAATTCAATCGTTCCGCCGTCGTTTGAAAACTTAATGCTATTCGTAAAAATATTACTCCATACTTGATGAAGTAAGTTTTCATCACCGTTTATGATGATGTCCGGCACATCAAATTCGACAGCTATATCTTTTTCACGCCATTTCCATTCGAGCATAAAAATGACGTCTTTAATTTGCTTTTGTAAGTGAAACTCTTTAATTTGTAGAACTTTCTCTTCCTTATCTAATGAAGCGAGCGTAAGTAACTGTTTACATAAACTAGACATCCGCTTACTTTCGCCCTCAATAATTTTCAAATAATGTTTTCTTTCCTCTTCACTCATATTCTCCGATTGTAATGTTTTCGAAAAACCTTGTATCGAAGAAAGTGGAGATTGGAATTCATGAGAAACGTTAGAAACGAACTCTTGCCTCATTTGATCTAATTCTTTAATGCTCTTTGTCATCTTTTGAAAATTAGTCGCTAGTGTACCAATTTCATCTTTTCGATTTTCATCTAATTCGATATCATATTCACCACTTGCAATCTTTTGAGTCGCTTTCGTAAATGTTCGAATTGGCCGAACGATATAACCTGCTGCAATCGCTATAAAAATGATACTTAATACAACGATGAAACCGAGTAATACCGCTAGAAAAATTCTCATTTCGCCGAATTGTTGCTGAATGTCAGGGCGAATGAATAAAGCGTACTGTTTATCATCGTGTTTTAGCGGTACACCGACACTATTAATTAATTCATTATCGAAAAATCCTGTAATAAAGAGGCGAGTTGGATATGTGGAAACGCCATTAAACGTCTCACCTTGCAATACTTTATGAACGGTATCATCACTAATTGTTATCTTACGAAACGCATTCCCAATACGCTTTCCATGATTTTCGTCATCTACAATATAAATTTCATACCCTAACTTCGCAATAGACTGTAAGTATGCCTCTTTATTCTCTTCACTTTGCTTTTCATATAATGATTTTACTTCTTTAGCATACATTAAAATCTTTTCACTATTGTACGGTTTTAACTTCACTTGATAATATACGTTCGTTAATAAAAAACCGATAATGCTACTAAGAAGCATAATACCGACTGTCATAAAAACAAATCTAGAATATAGTGATTTCATTTTATTTCAACTCCAACTTATAACCGAGTCCGCGTACTGTCGTAATTTGAAAATCATCTGTTCGTTTTGAAAAACGATCTCGTAGCCTCTTCACATGAACGTCAACTGTTCGTTCATCTCCTTCAAAATCCATTCCCCATACTAATTCAATTAATTCTTCTCTTGAAAAGGTTCTTCCAGGATAACTAGCAAGTTGTGATAATAATTCAAATTCCTTTAATGGAAGCAAAATCGTCTGACCGTTACACTTCACTTCAAACCCTTTTCGATCAATAGTCGTTCCGTGTAATGTAATAATATCAGCACTAAGCATTTGATAACGGCGCAATAAAGCTTTCATACGGAAAATTACTTCAGCTGGTTCAAATGGTTTTACAATATAATCGTCCGTACCAGAAATGAATCCTTTTTCTTTATCGACTAGCTGATCTTTTGCAGTTAATAAAATAACAGGTATATCATGATACTTCCGGATTTCTTCGCATAACGTATAGCCATCAACAAACGGCATCATAATGTCTACTATCGCAAGATGAATATTTTCTTTCTCTAAAACGCCTTGCGCTACCTTTCCGTCTTCCGCTTCAAAAACTTTAAAGCCCTCTTTTTGTAAATGGTAATGCAATAACTCTCTAATATGTTTATCATCATCAGCTAATAAAATATGTATCATCTTCATTAAACCCTCTCTTGTTCATCCTTCTACATTCTTACATTAAGAAACAATTGTACTTTTTGCAAGAAAAAGAAAAACAAACTGCTATTAGTTTTTTTGAATAAGAGTTGATACATAATACGCTACAAGCCAACATTTTAAGATAAATAAAAAGAATCTATTTTGAAAAAAATTATTCAAAATAGATTCTTTCGTTTTAGTATTAAGATTATTTTAATAAAAAATAATTTCTAAGCCTTAGAAATATCAACAAATCCTTCTCCAAATACATCACGAACATCGTGTATAGCGATGAACGCAGCCGGATCCGTAGTTTGAACAATCCGTTTTAGCTTCACTACTTCTTGCTTATTAATAACAATATAAAGAATTTCCTTCGGCGTTTTCGTGTAATAGCCATGACCTGAGTACACAGTAACCCCTCTGCCCATTAAGGTAGTTACCTTCCCGGCAATTTCATTCGGGTTATCAGAAATAATCGTAATGGCTTTCTTCGGATTTAAACCTTCAATTACAAACTCCATCACTTTCGTTGCTACATATAGCATAATAATTGTTATCATCAGTTTTTCTGCACCAATGATGAAATAAGATGAAAACGCAACAATTAAATCGAAGAACAGTAAACCATAGCTAATGCTCCACCCTAAATACTTATGCGTCATCCTTGCTAAAATCGTAGTACCTGCAGTTGTTCCGCCAACACGAATAATAAGACCAATCCCGCACCCGATAAATATTCCTCCGAAAATGGCATTTACGAGCATTTCATCCGAAGCAATCGTCCAGCCTTCTGTCAAATGAAGAAATAGCGAGTTCGTAACTACAGCGATAATCGTATAAATCGTTGTAATCTTATTTAAAAATTTATAACCGGCTATTAACAAAATCGCATTTAAAATTAAGTTAACTAAGCCCGGTGACCATTCAAATAAATAGTACGTAATAATCGTGATACCTGTTACCCCTCCCTCACCAAACTCATTCGGGATAACAAACAGATTGACACCTAACGCAAAAAGAAATGCACCAATAATAATAAAAATAATGTCTGTCGTTCTTTTTTTCATAAAGTACCTCACTTCTTATGTAAATATTTATTCTGTCATAAACTCTCACCATTATATCGTGGAATATTCAAATCGAACAGTGGTTTATTTTTATTTTAATATAGGGTAATAAATCAACTTCATCCTACATCCACAAGTAATTAAAAAAGTAAAACAACTGTATTTATTATGTGCTACAAATAAAGTTTTGATTTCACATGCAATTCACGCTAAAAAATGAATATGAACACTTACTCGCACAAACTTCGAATAAAAAACAAATAGGCGAAGCTATAGAATAGACTTCGCATCAAGCGTGTGAGCACAGAGATTTATATGAATTTTTATATTCATACATTACAGAAATAAATTTACTTATCTTTCTCCATATATTCTTTAATCTTTCGTTCTTCCCACTTTTTTCCGAATATCCCAAATGGAAAAGTTGTCAAACCGTGTATAACGATACCGATTCCCCAACCTCCAAGTGGATATAAAAACCATAATTTGCTTGAATCAGAGCTTATATTTATAAAAAAAAGCATTAAGTTAACTAGTATATAGACCGTTAAATGAATGTAAAAAGCTTTTAAATTCTCTATCCTTTTTTTAGCTCGTAAATAAACCTCATCTCGCTCCATCCTTAAACACCTCTTTCATTATTGTATTTTTTAAACTCGCTCCGATTTAAACATCATATTCTAATCGAAAATCCCTTATTCTCAAAAAAACACAAAATAAAAAATACCCATCAAATTTTCATACATATGATAATTTAATGGGTACTGCATGATACATTTAGTTTTTACATTTATTGTTTGGAGTAAATTGCAAATAACGACTTATACTCGCCTTATTAAGACCAGATCCATACATCCTCATTATTTTCAACGTTGCTCTTTACTTCATGAATTTTTTCGATATGATCCGTTGTGTTGTAGTTAATAGAAATTCCGCCCCAGCCTACATACTTCATATCAATTTTCACTTTCTCACCCATATTAAATACTTGTCCTTTAGTTAAGTACACTTCAATAATAGCTTTCTTCCCATTTACTGATGGATACTGCACTACAACATATTTAGTAGAACTATCTCCTTCATCTTCCATCGTTCCTACTTTTGATACTTCCCCAATTACATAATCAGGAGAACCATCTTCTTTCATGTGCATACCTAATTTATTTGACGTATTTTCAACTGTATTTGCAATCATATATTCAGTAAAATTACGCATCATAGATCCAGTAGCTTTAACCTCATCCCCTACTTTCACATGTGAAAGGGAATCTATATACACACTAACAGGTTCCTCATATTGCTTAGATTTTACAACAATTACACCGTTATCCACTTCTACTACTCGCCCTTCTAACGTCGAGAAATTTGATTCAATAGAAGCGGCACTCGCTTTTGATAGTTCTAATCCTGGTAAATTCGTTCCTGATAATGCTGCGATCCCTAAAGCACCTGCTAAAATTAATTTTTTCATGCCCATATGTAACCTCTCCATTCATGATGATTATATTTTTTGATTGGATACGACCAACCTGTAACTATTATAGTTACAGGTTATAGAAAATAGCAACCATCTTTCTCATGCAATGATGCATACTGTGATTTTTAAATATAAAGTTTGATAAAAAGATTTATTGTATCTTATTCCTATATTCAGCAATAGTGTTAGATTCATAAATAACAGCAGGTGTATTTGTTAATGGTGGCGAAATTAAATGTCATGTACTATGTTCTTCAACTCTACGGTTTGTATAGTCGTAGTTAATTACATTATGTAGGAGCGGAATTAATATGTTAATGAAACCAAAAAGATTACAGCCAGGAGATATTGTGGCAACAGTAAGTTCTTCATGGGGAGGTGCTGGTGATTCTAAGCTAAGATGGCGATATGAGCAAGGAGTAAAAAGATTAGAAGACGTCTTCGGTCTTAAGGTTGTCCCCATGCCAAATAGTTTAAAAGGTAGCGAATTCATTTATAACAACCCAGAGGCTCGTGCGGAAGATTTAATGACAGCATTTAAAGATACGCGCGTGAAAGCAATTATTGCGAATATTGGCGGTGAAGATAGCATCCGTTTACTTCCTTATATAGATTTTAATGTTATACGCGAAAATCCGAAAATCTTTATGGGCTACTCTGACGATACCGTTTCACATTTGTTTTGTCATAAAGCAGGAGTTTCCTCTTTTTACGGTCCAGCAATTTTAACCGATTTTTCCGAAAATGTAGAGATGGATCCATATACAATTGAAATGGTAAATCGAACTCTCTTTTCAAATGAGAATATTGGCGAGATTCAACCAACTCATGAATGGACGAGTGAGCGTTTAGAATGGATAGAGATAAATAAAGATAAAAGGCGTACAATGCAACAAAACAACGGATATGAGCTACTTCAAGGCTCTATCACTGTACAAGGGCGTTTAATTGGTGGTTGTATAGAAGTACTGGAATTTGCAAAAGGAACGGAACTTTGGCCTGAGAAAAAACATTGGGCGAATAGTATCCTTTTCTTTGAAACCTCTGAAGATCATCCAGAACCAAGTTATATAAAGTATTGGTTACGAAATTACGCAGCGCAAGGCATTCTGCAAAAAGCAAAAGGCATCATTTTTGGTAAACCAAAAGACGAAAAGTATTATGAAGAATATAAACACGAAATACTGAAAGTTATGAAAGAACATAACTTAGAAGATTTGCCGATTCTTTATAATTTAAATTTTGGCCATACCGAGCCGAAGTTTATTTTACCTTACGGCGCGTTGGCAGAAATTGATTGTAAAAATGGGGCTTTCTCTATTTTAGAGAGTGGCGTGGAATAAAGTGAAACTTGAAATAAGTATAGCCATAAGTTTTATTATTATGTTTCCCTGATCCTACAGGAAGAATAGCGTATTTTTTCATTTTTGGGAGTATTTTTTGTTAGCTTGATAGCGATATGGCAGGACTCAAATAAATAAAAACACTCTTATGAGATATGACTGTGAATTGGTACTTTTTAAATGATATGGAGATTACTTATCTAATGATAAAGGGGGATTACGTGTATGGAAGTAACATTTACAGTAAGTAAATGGGATGAAAAACTAATCGATGATACTAGAAAAGATTTCCCTATTAATATTGCCCACGTTGAATATGATATTGATGGTGAATTAAAAGGAAAAGCTTTTGTTGAATACTTATTATATTATTTAGACTCAAATATAAATGATGGTCACTTGGCTACTGCTAAAATTTCTGGATTTTTACACTTTGAAGGAATTTATAAGGGGCAACAAGGGACATTTACAGCTATAGAGCAAGGAATATTTGATAAAGGAAATCTAGATTCCCCAGGAACAATTATTAAAGCTACTGGTGACTTAGAAAATCTGAGAGGGTCCTATAATTATCAGTTTACAGGTCAAACCAGTAAACTAATTTTAGAGTTTGAATTTTAGCAAAATATCCTATAATTTAGTGGAAAGGACATTTCTTGTAATACTGGGAATGTCCTTTTTATTGACAAGCTTATTCAACTATTCTTCTATTAGTTAAGAAAAGAACAGAGTATATTACATAACGTCTTATTATCAGTATTCAGCAATGCATAAAACTTTCGTTATGGTGGAATTAAAAATCTAAGCCCGAGAGGCATGTGCCCCCCCCACCTATTCATTACTTTTCCTACTAACTAAAGAATAATCCCCGAAAAACTCCCCTTCATAACTTCTTTTTCAACTTGATTTCTACATATAAACATCGCAATAATTTTTGTGCGATGTTTTTCATCGGGTTCAAATTGTTCAATAGTTACGTCACAACGAATTGTATCACCGCTAAAAACAGGACGTAAAAATTCAAAATCCATCTTGCGAGCTAGTACGTTATAGTCACCGCCAATTTTTGTAGGCAGCGTTGATGTTAACAGCCCTTGTACAACAAATCTCCCCTGCTCATCTGGTGTAACATGATGAACACCTTCATCTTTAGATACTTCTGTAAATAAAACAACATCTTCTTTTGTAAACGTTCGTTCAAAGGTGATTTTTTCGCCTACTTACAATTTCATCCATACCCCTCCTCAAAAACAGTCCACAATTAATTAAACTGACATTCCATTTGTTACAAAAGAAAAACCGAAATTAAAAATCATTTCGGTTTTTCCAAACTGTAGAAGTCTATATTTACTTTAGCGAATGAACAAACAACCCACTGCGCAGTTTCGGTTCAAACCACGTTGATTTTGGCGGCATAACTTCCCCTGCGTCTGCGATTGATAATAAAGCTTCCATTGATGTCGGATATAATGAAAACGCTGCTTTATATTCACCGCTATTTACAAGGCGTTCTAATTCTTCTAATCCGCGGATTCCTCCGACAAAATCAATGCGTGAATCAGATCGTGGATCATGTATTTCAAGTACTTGGCTTAATAAATGATCTTGCAGAATAGATACATCTAAACCTTTAACGAGATCATTCGCATCAAATGTTTCCTCTTTCACAGTGAGCTTATACCACTTCTCGTTTACATACATTCCAAATGTTTTTGGCTCATTTGGTTTATACGGTGAAACCCCTGCTTCTTCCACATAAAAATATTGCGCAACTTGCTTTAAAAATTGCTCTACTGATAAGCCATTTAAATCTTTCACAACACGGTTATAGTCCCAAATTGATAATTCATCATGAGGGAATAAAACAGATAGGAAGAAATTGAATTCCTCTTCTCCTGTGTAATTCGGATATTGCTCTCTTCGCATTAGCCCTACTTTTGCAGCTGATGCAGAGCGGTGATGTCCATCTGCAATGTACAAGTTATGAATATCTTCAAATGCATTTACTAAAGTGGCAATTACTTCTTCATCTGCAATCTTCCACGCAACATGCCTAACGCCATCTTCTGCTGTAAATGTAAAGATTGGCGCATGTTCTTCTTTCCAGTTTGCAATGAAACGTTTCACTTCTTCTTTTGTACGATACGTTAAAAAGATTGGCCCCGTATTTGCGTCACACACATCTACGTGGCGAATACGATCAAGTTCTTTTTCATGACGCGTTCTTTCATGTTTTTTAATTGTATCATCTTCATACTCGTCAATCGATGTACAAACGACAAGGCCTGACTGCGTTCTTCCTTGCATCGTCAGTTCATAAATGTAAAGCGCTGGCTCCTCATCTTGAACGAACACTTCTTCTTGTATAAATTGCTTTAAATTTTCACCCGCTTGTTCATATACGCGATCATCGTACGGTGAAAGTGCCGGGTCTAAATCAATTTCTGCTTTATCAACGTGTAAGAAAGAATATGGATTCCCTTTTACAACCTCTCTTGCCTCTTCACTATTTAATACGTCATACGGTAAAGCTGCTACTTGTGCTGCTTTTCCTTCTACTGGACGAATAGCACGAAACGGTCGGATTTTTGCCAAGTTTCTCTCTCCTTTACACAATCATTCGAACGGCTACAACACCTGTGATTTTACTTATATTTTCCACAATATTCTCTTTCATTATATCATCAATTCCGTTATCAATATCAATCATTGTGTACGCCCAAGAATGTTTACTACGATTAATCATATCCGCAATATTAATATGATGTTCTGCTAAACATCCTGTAATTTGTCCTACCATGTTCGGAACGTTTTGATGCATAATTGTAATTCGTTTTTTTCCAATGTACGGAAGCTCTACGTTTGGATAGTTTACTGAATTACGAATATTACCTGTCTCTAAATACTCACGTAATTGACGTGCAGCCATTACTGCACAATTTTCTTCAGATTCAGACGTAGATGCACCAAGGTGAGGAGTTGCTGTTACATTTTTCATCTTTATCACATTTTCATTCGGAAAATCTGTTACGTAATGTGTAATAATATCTTCTTCTAACGCCTTTTGAAGAGCATTTTCATCTACAAGTTCTCCTCTTGAGAAATTGAATAGACGCATTCCTTTTTTCATCGTCTCTATAGCGTGTTCACCAATAATCCCCTTCGTTTGGTTCGTAAGAGGAATATGAAGTGTAATATAATCACACGTTGCAAAAATTTCATCTAGGCTAAACGCTCTTTGTACTTGCGTAGAAAGACGCCATGCTGTTTCAACTGATATATACGGGTCGTAGCCAACAACGTCCATCCCTAAAGATAACGCATCATTTGCAACTAAAGCACCAATTGCGCCAAGACCGATAACACCTAAACGTTTCCCTGCAATTTCTGATCCAACGAATTGCTTTTTCCCTGCTTCAACAAGCTGTGGTACTTCTTCTCCATCCAACTCTTTCGTCCAGCTCACTCCATTTATAATATTACGGGAAGACATAATAAGGCTTGCGATAATAAGTTCCTTCACTGCATTCGCATTAGCCCCTGGCGTATTAAATACTACAATCCCTTTTTCCGTACAACGCTCAACAGGAATATTATTTACACCGGCACCAGCTCTTGCAATCGCCTTTAAATCTTCTGAAAACTCTTCTTCATGTAAAGAATAGCTGCGAAGTAAAATACCATCTGGATGACCTACTTTGTCTCCAATTTCATAGCGATTCCCATCAAAAATTTGCAAACCCTTTTCGGCAATTTGATTTAACGTCTGAACACGAAACATATCCCCATCTCCCTATCTATTTTCAAGCTCAAATTCCTTCATATAGTCTACTAATTCTTGTACACCTTGGGTTGGCATCGCATTGTAAACACTAGCGCGCATACCGCCGACTGAACGATGTCCCTTTAGCGTCACGAAACCGCGCTCTTTCGATTTTTGTAAAAACTGATTGTTAAGCTCTTCTGACGGTGTTGTAAACGGAATATTCATAAGTGACCGATACGTGGGATCAACTGGTGAAGTAAACAATTTAGATTCATCTAAAAAATTGTAAAGAAGTGAAGATTTCATTCTATTTTGTTCTTCAATCGCAGATACCCCGCCTTGTTCTTTCAACCACTCTAGTACAAGTTTTGCTACATAAATACTAAAGGTTGGCGGTGTATTATATAGGGAGTTATTTTCACTGTAAGTTTCATAGTTTAACATCGTAGGACAAGCACTATTTACACTGCCAATTAAATCTCTTTTTATAATTACAATCGTTAAACCCGCTGGCCCTAAATTCTTTTGCGCACCCGCATATATGAGACCAAACTTCGTAACATCATATTGTTCTGATAAAATATTTGAGGACATATCCGCAACGAGCGGCACTCTTTCTAAATGTGGAATATCCACATATTTTGTCCCCTCAATTGTATTGTTCGTTGTAATATGTACATAATCTAGTTCTTCATCATTTGGTAAATCATCCATTTTAGGAATCGTAGTAAACTTCTCTTTTTCAGAAGAAGCAATCACTTGTACTTCTCCTACTTTTCCGGCTTCTTGCAGCGCCTTTTTAGACCATGAACCTGTCAGTACGTACCCAGCTTTTTTATACGTACTCATTAAATTTAACGGTATCATAGAAAATTGTAATGACGCACCGCCCTGTAAAAATAATACTTCATACTCATCAGGAATGTTCATTAATTCACGAAGTAAGCTACTTGCTTCATCAATAATACTTTGGAAATAAGAAGATCTATGGCTCATTTCCATAACAGACATGCCTGTCCCGTTATAATTTACAAGCTCCTTTTGCACTTTCTCTAAAACTGGCAAAGGGAGTATAGATGGTCCTGCTGAAAAATTATACACTCTCTCCATCACCCAGATAACCTCCCTATTTCTCATTTTTATTATTTTTTAAACTTTCTGAATTATAACCTATATACAATACACGGTCAATTTGTTTTCCGTTATTACGGTGCAAGACGCAATGGAATCGCTTGCATGTGCACCCTGCTTTTTATAAACATACAAAAAAGTGTTAAGTACATAATCGTACTTAACACTCTAGTAATTAAGTATAATAGCTACTTACTCGTAAAGAACCGATCGAAAATTTGATAAATAGCTGAAAGACCAAAGAGCCAATAAATAGTATCCACAAGCGCCGGCATAGAACCAAACCATTTCTCAACTACATTATAATCTAACGCTACAAACAACCAATTCAAACCGCCAAGAATCACCAGTATTACTGTAAGGTATGACAAAAATTTCATTATGATTGCCCCCTAGGTGATAAGATGGTGAAAGGCCTTTCACTAAAATATATGTAATGGATTCTAAAACTTACCTATTTTATAAAATTTATTTTCGATACCAGCCATTAATAACTGTCTCTGCTTCTTTACTATGTATTTGATATGAATGATTACTATCATTAGATCCGATAAACCAAATTGAAAAACCTTTAAAATATGGCTTCGCTTCTAATACATCTCGGTAAGCACACCACCCGTTAAGTTGTACATCTTTTGAAAACACATTCGTAACATCTGGGTTCCACGGGCTTTGTAGTCCAAGTTCACGTGCTGGCACATTAAATCCACCAAAATAAACTGGCTTTCCAGTTGTTTTATGTAATGTCTCAAGTTGCTGAACAACATTTTGGCCCCGATTGTATACTGTCGTCGCAAATAAGCTTTGTTTTACTTCTTCGTATGATGGATTTCTTTTTCCTGAAACTTCAAACCAACTATCAATACTTACAATGTCCACCTTTTTTAAATACGGGCGATTTATTTTCTCTTTAAATTTCGCCTCAAAAGAAGGATCCCAACTTGCAGTTAACCACCAGTTCATTTGATACAAAACATTTCCTTTATACTGCTGGCGAACAAAATTAATCGTATCATTCCAATATCCTTCTGCATATTCCATATTCACGAAATTAGAAGCGATTTTCAGCCCATAAATATTGTACTTACTTGTAATGGAATTAAAAATATCTTGTAAAACAACAGTTTTCCAATTCCAGAAGAAATCGTTAATATTACTAGGGTTCCACTCTGTTTCTCCAATATTTCCTTGCTGAATAAACGGAAACGGCTCCAATATAACTTGTATATTATGCTTTAATAATTCTTGAATTAAAATAATAGCTTGTTTCTTTTGCGCCTGATTAATTACCATATTAGCCGAATTTACATCCGAAATATCTACTTGAATAGGTACATTCACCGTATTTAAATTCAAGCGCTCTACATCTGCTAACACTTTCGCTACATTGCCTACTTCCCATACCGTTACGTTTCCTGATTTTATTTTTCCAGATTGAACAGTATTTACATCCGCCTGTATATTTCCCTGGAAACAAAAAGAAAACAACATGATACACACTCCTAAAATACTTACTAAACTCTTACTTTTCTTCATAAGTTTCCTCCTATAATTTTTGACATACTTGCTTATTCTATACAATGTTTCACATATATTCCACAAGAATATTTAATGAAATTTCATCAATAAAAATGCTATTCAACCTTTATCCATACCTTATTCATACTAACCTCCTAAAAATAGTAAGGTAAATAAAAAAGGAGCGTATTTCCGCTCCTTTTTTATCTTTTCACGATTGAAGTTATTGAATTTTTTCTTATAATCTAACCACATCTATCTTTTCGTATAAATAAATTTTTATACTCATAAATGTATCAAAAAATTTTTATCTATATTCGCTTTTTGTTTGTATTACTTTTACATTTACTTTATTCGTATTACTTTCATATCTTTGAATATTCATGATTACACCTCCATTATATTTGTATATAACATCCGCCTAATTATGATATTTGGTAAAATTCACTATTCGAGACGTAATTATTGCAGTAATTAAGATAATAATAGCGGTTATCAAGCCAGATTCTCCAATCCAAATCTCAGTTTGATATCCTGTACTTGCACGTGTGAAAGGTCCTTGAATAATGGCATTCCAAGTAGCATGGATGATAACCGAAGGCCAAATGCTACCTGTGATAAGTCGTAAATAAGCTGTAATATAACCGAATGGCACAATACAAAGATAGATACCAAGTACTGAAAGAACGACAGATGGTCCCGCTACATATAGGCCAGCAATAACAATTGGAACATGCCACGTTGCCCAAATCAATCCACTAATAAGGATGGGCCGTGAAAACTCTGCATCGACTAGCCTTGTGAGCATATAACCTCGCCACCCCATTTCTTCTCCCAAAGCTGGGATTAAGCCAAGCAAACTTCCGAAAATGCCGCTCAATACTACTAGATAAATGAAACTGAATGGTGCCGTTACATACTGAAGTCCAAGCATATTGTAGATTGGTTCTAACATACCACCTTCGGGATGCTGAAACCCCGCAATTCCGCTCAACCAGGCGATAGAATAAGTAATTCCGCAAATAATCATAGGGATTAGCAGAGCAAAACCAATCCCCTTCCATATCTTTAAGTTACCGAGACTAAAAGATACATCTTTAAACCCTTCTTTCAGTATTATGCGAGTCAAAATAGAAGATAATGCTGGGGTAAACATATATACCACAATAAGCGGCATACTTTTCGTAATTATTACTACTACATTTAGGATAATAGAAGTAATGATTAAGATACTCAGAAAGAGTTGAAGTCCTATTTTAGCACGTTGGATTTTATCTTTATTGTGGAACGATTTTGCGTGTAATCTCATTGTAATCCGCCCTTCCCTTTTCATTCACTTGTTTATCGAATTTACTTCTTGTCATTTCTACAGACACAACTTAGAATAAAAATATTTTTGTATACAGATTCATTCATCTTTAAAATCCCTCCCAAATTCATAATCTAGTTTTACTTGCGACTCATCCATGCAATTATTATTTATAAGTTGTCATAACCGATAGTACAAAAGTGTAATGATTAGCATATGACCTGTGTCAATTAACCTTATGACAATATGTAACTAGAAAATATGATATGGGATAGATAACAATTGAATTAAGGCAATTGATTCGTGCAAGTACATGAATCAATCTTGCTTTTAAAAATAATTCAATTGAGGTGGAAAAAAATGAATAAGAAAAGAATAATTGCAATGGTTAGTACAGCTTTATTAGTCACAGGATGTGTAGAAGTAGGAAAGGCTCAAACAGTAGCAGTCGAAAATTCAGGCCAATCAATCCAAAAAAATATAGTTAAATCAATACAATCACAGGCTTACCAATTAAAAACGATAGAGCCGTCAAAATCATTTGAGGATTTAAAACCACTTAAGAAGATGATTGGGAGTGCACAATATGTAGGATTAGGAGAGAATACTCATGGAAGCTCTGAAATTTTCACTATGAAGTTTCGACTTGTGAAATATTTGGTTACTGAGATGGGTTTTACAAATTTCACAATGGAAGAAGATTGGGGAAACGGCTTAAAGCTAAATGAATATATCCAAACAGGAAAAGGAAACCCTAGGGAATTTTTAAACTTGTTATATCCTACTGATGAAATCATAGCCATGATTGAGTGGATGAAAGATTATAATGCTGATCCATCCAATAAAAAAAAGATCCAATTTATCGGGCTCGACTTAAAGGAATTGGACCAAGGTTGCTTTAATAAAGTAATTGATTATGTAAGGCTGCATCGACCAGATTTGCTGGCAGAAGTAGAAGAAAATTATAAAGAATTGTCGGCTTTTAATGGAAGTACACAGGAATATATGAACCTTGCTCCTGAAATAAAAGAAAAGTTCAAAGCAAACGCTGAGAAAGTAGCTCGATTACTAAAAGATGAGAATAATCAAGCCAACACAGAAATAGTTTTACCCGAGTACATCTGGGCGAAAGCAACGGCAAGTGCAATAGAAAAATTTACCACAATGCTAATTCCTAGCGACTATCCAAGTATGTTAAAGCTACATGAGCAATACTTGGCAGATCATGCAATGTGGGCACAAGAGACATTGGGTGGTAAAACGATGGTATGGGGACACAATATTCATATAGCTAAAGGAATTATCGATGAGAAATTATACCCTTATGTTGCGGGGCAGTTTTTGAAGGAACGTTTAGACAATAATTATGTCACAATTGGTAGTACAACTACGGAGGGGAATTTCACCTTATACAGCGAATATGACCCTTCCACTGGAGGTAAGATTACAACACGTGATATTCCACAAAATGTAAATAGTTTTAATTATACCCTTGGAAAAGTACCATATAACATGTTTTTATTGGATAACCGTCACCTTAAAGGACAAGCAGAGAAATGGGTTAAAGCAAAAAGACCATTACTAAGTATAGGGGGACAAATCTTCCCAAACGAATCGGCATACTTTGATAAATCATTGCTTGAGCAATTTGATATTATTTTTCACATTCGAAAAACAAGTCCATCTCATATTAAATAAAAGTACAAAACAATCCCTTCTTGCATCTGCAAGAAGGGATTGTTTTGTGGAGATTAATAAAAGCAACTTTTTTAACCAGAAGTAGGTTACTCTCCTCTTTTTAACATCATTTAAAACTGTCATATGACACTTTTACACTAGTGAGAATGACAAAAAAAGCAGTATAATCCGGTTATTACATAGATAGGAGCGATGAACTTTATGAAATCAAGATTCATCCAGAATGGTTATTTTTTATTGCTAACTTTCGTTACAGGCTTGTTTTATTTTTGTTTTTACCTAATAGCTCTGCTATTCAGCTTCACCCTTTCATTTACGGTAATTGGGATTCCACTAGTTATACGTGTACTACAGACTACTACACCTTTTATCCAATTCGAGCGTATACAGACGAAAATTTATACAGATATTTCAACAGACTCTTATGATAGAAGTATAACAATAGATACATCGAACTGGACTCAGGTGAAATTAGTGCTTACAGATCGTCGTACTTGGTCTGCTGTCTTTTGGTTAATGCAGAAATTAGTGATTGGCATTTTCAGTCTCATTAGTGCAATCATTTTTTATGTAATGCCACTTATGTTGCTGTTGGCACCACTACTGTATCAATACATCGAAATGAATATTATATTCATACAGATAGATACTTTTGCCAAGTCCCTCTTTGTAATGTTTATGGGTATAGTATTTACCGCCATAAGTATTAGAATAGTAGATGGTTTGACAAAGAAACTTGGGGGCTATACACGTAGCATGATTCGGCAACTAAATCGATAGAAGTTTGCAATCTGTGAGTAGTATCGCAGTTTTAAATTTAAAAGTATAATAGGCATGAAGGATTAAATTATAATATATGAAGTAAAAAGGTAGGCTACTTAGGGGGTAAATGACTTGTTAGATATGGTTAAGTATTGGTTTTGGTACGATTGGATTATGTTAGGAGTCCGTATACTTGTTAGTGTCTCTATCGTCCTAATCACATTAGATTTTCAGGATGGTTTAACATTGCCACTTTGGATTATTATTTTTTGGGAGGTTGTTGCCTTCTCTATTCCATGGGTAGCCTTACTGTTCAATTACAAATATTACTTGTTCACAGAAATACTGCTATATGGTGGACTGTGTATATATTTAACCTCTTTATTTCCGGAAGCTAACAAGACATTTCTTATATCGGTTTTTCTGATTGCTGCGAATAGTAAGCATTTGTCCTACTATTGGACAGCTCCAACAACAGTTTTTATAACAACTGGAATTTTCCATGCGGTTGCACCAAGTAATAGCTATTGGATTTTGGTTACCTACTATGGACTTGCTTATGTAATGGGCTTCGCTTTCCATTTATTAATCGTCAATCATAAGCAAAACGAAGCGATTCGTAAACAAAATGCAGTACTTGAGCAATATATGTCTCAGATTGAACGCATTACACTGGCAGAAGAACGGAACAGGCTGTCGAGCGAGCTTCATGATACAGTTGGTCACGCTTATACTTCTATTATTATGGGGATGGAAACGTTGCGTACCGAACTTGCTACTGAGATGGGTATACAGAGGCTAGATTCTCTGCTTGAAATGGGACGTAAAAGTATTGAGGACGTGAGAGGTTACCTACATCAAATGGATTCTCCGTGTCAATCCCCTTCCTTGATTCAATCTCTACAAAATCTTGGAGCCGAATTTCAGGAGCACGCTCAGGTGAATGTAAGTTTTAGGACATTCGGAGAGGAATATCAACTATCTCGGCAAGCGAAGATCGCATTCATTCGTTGCTTACAAGAGTCCCTTACGAATGCAGTACGTCATGGCCAGGGGACTGAAATTATAGTTTCATTGCAGTTTGAACAACAATATACGAGGTTAGAAGTTCAAGATAATGGAAAAGGAAATATAGAATGGCAAGAAGGCTTCGGTATGAATGCGATGAAAGAACGGGCAATGAATTTGCAAGGTCAATTGTCTGTATATACAAAGCCAGAGGAAGGAATGCTTGTTACATGTACCATACCGCGACAAACTGAAATAAAAGATGGACTTATTCGTTTGTTAATTGTAGACGATCAGCCATTTGTTCGGGAAAGTTTGAGGACACTACTCGATAGATATGAAGATTTAAATGTAGTCGGTTTGGCTGAGGATGGCAATCAAGCCATCGATTTGTGCGGGCGCCTTCAACCCCATGTTATACTTATGGATTTAGATATGCAGCACATGGATGGTGTCGAAGCAACCAAAAAGATTAAGCAACAATGGCCACATATCCGTGTATTGATTTTTACAACTTTTCAAGATACCGAACAGGCGTTGGAATCACTTCGCAACGGTGCGGATGGTTTTCTACTTAAATCTATTGAAACGTTGGAGCTAGCTAATACGATCCGACTTATTCACAAAGGTGGGACACTGATTGATCAGGGAATGTCTCACAAAATATTTGAGAAGTTTGATGAGCAAATCGAGACACCACAATCAAAAGCAAATGCTTATGAGCTAACAGCTAGAGAGATAGAAATATTGCAGTTAGTAGCAAAAGGACTTCGATACACTACCATAGCATCAAGGTTATATTTATCGAATGGTACGGTCAGAAACTATGCTTCCACAGCTTATACAAAGTTAGGAGTTCGTAACAAAGAAGAAGCTGTTCAAAAGGCTCTAGAAATTGGAATTATTGAATAATAAAATGTTATGCGGTGTATAAAAATGAGCAACAAAGAAAAAGAACGCTTTGTGTGGTTTCTTTTGTAACAGAGTAAATAAGCCCCGTTATCGTATAAGTAAATGTTAAAACACTTACTGTTTTGTCATAATAAAATCATTGAATCTTATTCTCTAAAATACAAAAGCCTACTATCAATTTAACTGATAGTAGGCTTTTAAAATGATTTAAGAACTGGGTTATGTTCTAATTTAACAGTTTTCATCAGTGGAAATATTATCACTTCGGCTGTAAAGTTAACACTTTCCCTTCTATTCCCTCCATATTCAGTGTAGTCGTATGATACGTTCCGTTTACCCAATCATCTATTTGATCATGATACCAATCGCTTCTAAAGTTTCCTGATTGTCCTGGCCCTACGATATGATAACCGTTTGACATATCTTTCGTATCAATAACGAATCGCCAAGAAGCTCCGTGATTGACAATACCGTTATCTCCGTAACTTGCTGCTTGAACGGTAACTTGGCTTCCGCCAATTGGAACTGGTTTCTCACGATTAAATGCAAGTAATGCTAACATACTAGATGATCTCGAAATCGGATGTGTAAAAGCAAGTTGATGGTAATCGCCCCACTTCCATTCTCCAACATTCGGTCCATACTCCTTCTGCAAGTTCTTCATTACATTTACGTACGATGTATGTACAACTTCTGTGAAGCCTCCGTACTTCGTAAACCAAGCGCTATTTTCTCCTGCTACTTGTTTACGAATCAATTCATCAACTACTTGTGACTTCCCTTCAAATAACTCCATCACATCTTTCGGTATTTCTTTTGAAAATAGCGTATTCGAAATCTCTTTCATTAACAAATGGAATATTAATGGTGCCGCTTCATCTTTACTATCGTAAAAATTCCACTTTGTTAATTGTTTTACGCCTTCTTTCTCTACTTCATTTAAAGATGCTTTATTTAACTCTTTTAACAATATAGGACTAAACTCTTTCCCATATAAATTTTTTTGATCCATCTGTAAATCTTCTAAATCTTTCACCGTATACTTTTCCTTCTCTTGTAAAAACTCTTGAATACGCATTTGCCTATACGGCTGCGCCCACGTATTACTAATATGGTATGGATAATCGTCATCAACAATTTTATTATTTGCAGTTGAAATAAACCCTTGTTTTGGATTTATTACTTTCGGTAGCTGATCAAACGGAATATACCCTTCCCATTCATATTCATCTGTCCATCCTGGCACTGGCAAACTACCATCACCTTTTTTACGTACTGGTATATTTCCATTCGCTTTGTAAGCAATGGTTCCGTCATTTGATGCAAACACAAAGTTTTGAGTTGGTGTATGAAAATCTTGAAGAGCAGTTTCAAACTCATTCCAGTCTTTCGCTTTATTCATATTTAATACAGCCTTTAATTCAGCTGATGGCTCTAAAGCAGTCCATTTCAAAGCGAATACTGTTTTCGTTTTCTCTTTCCCTTTATCTGCAAACTCTGAAATTACTGGACCATGCCTCGTAACCGTCACGTTATACGGAATTGTTTTCCCGCCTTTTACTTTAATAGATTCATCAACAACCGTAGCTTTTTCCCACCTATCGTTATACAAAAATTCATTTTCATTATTAGGATTTCGCTTCTCAATATATAAATCTTGCACATCAGGACCAGTATTCGTAACGCCCCATGCTATTTTGTCATTGTGACCTAATATAACACCTGGTACTCCTGCGAAAATAACGCCACTCACATTTAAATCTTTCATTTCAAGTTGCGATTGATACCAAATAGAAGGCGTCGCAAGAGATAAATGAGGATCATCTGCTAAAATTGGCTTACCAGACGCACTCTTCTCACCGCTTATGACCCAGTTATTACTACCGTTAAACTCAGGCGGAATGATCGTTTTTGCAAAACTTTGTGCTACGTCCACATTTGTATTTTTCAGTTCAGCTAGCAATCTAGGTGCATCTTTCGGATATGTAGGAAATAGTTCATTTGCTTGCTCTTCCGGAAGATTTTTCAACGCCCAATATCGAAATGCTTGTCCGTGCCAATGTCCTCCTAAATCAAACGCCATATACTTTCCAATCGTTAAAGAATCCACGATTGACCATTCAGCAGGTTCATAACCTAATAGAGTAAACTCCACTGGCAATTTCTTTTCGGCCTTCGCTTCACGTATAAAAGTATTCACCCCATCCGCGAATGACTGCAGGGCATATTTCGCTTCCCCGTCATATTGACTAACAGATGCTTCTGCCGCTCGCCGTAAACCGAGCGTTCGAAACAATTTATCTCGATCAACAGCTGCTTCCCCTACAACTTCACTTAACATACCAGAAGCTTGTCTTCTACTTAAATCCATTTGAAACAAACGATCTTGCGCTTGTACATACCCTTGCGAGAAATATAAATCATGCGCATTTTCCGCTTTAATATGTGGTACACCTTTACTATCTCGTTTCACCGCAACAGCATGTTGTAAATCCTCAAGTTTTATCGTTCCATCTATCTTTGGCATAGAACTCAACGTATATATGTTCAAAAAAATCATAGCGCAAATAAACAAAAAAAGAACAATACTACTAGACCAAATAAAAATTCTTTTTCCCCTATTTCGTTTCTTTTTTATGACGACTTCCATACAATCCCTCCTCTCTCAATCTATTCGCTTCTATTGTGAAAGAACCTTTTAGAAAAATTGAAAAACCCCCTTCATTTTCCTATCAATGAAGGGGGTTTTTCTTATCGTCCGCTACGCCAGCTTTCATTATGACCAAGATTTGACTCGGTCGTTAATTGCACATCATATAATACTTCACTAAAGAAGCGCTTATCTACTTGTTTTGGTACAATGCGTCTCTCATCATCAATTTCGTCATATTCATATGAACCACGGTTCACTGTACCGGCTTTATAAAATTGAATCTCAAATACACATACATCTTCTTCACCTTCATATCCAATCGGCGCTCCGCTAAATGAAAGCTCTGCCCCTAATCCAGTGCGAGTATCTTCTTTATAAAACGTATAATAAACACCGCCATCTTGAACAGATCCGCGAGTCCATCCAAGTTTCGTCATCTTACCGAATAATGAGCGACCATTTAGTAAAATACCGCCAAATCTCTCAGCAGCAACCTCATCATTTTCCTCTACTACAAACACTGGACGTTCAATTTGTAGGAATGGCTGGACAATTCCCGAATTGGTCAGTTGCTCTTTCCACAACTCCTTTTCCGCCCCGGATAATTCTAACGGATGAATTAAACCGATAACAGTTCCAGATGAAAATTCATGATTCTCTCCTATCATTGAATAAAACATATCATCCTCCGCACATCGGAACGTTTTTAGCAACTTTCCTTCCGTATATTCACCCCAAATAAGTGAAATGGCAAATTGCTTCATAATTGGATTTTCCATAAATACCGGCTTCCACGTATCGTATGACCAATAGCGCTTTAGTGATAGCGCGGCTTCCAAACGTTGTTTCTGCATGGAAAGAGTACTTCGAAGATCCTTCTTTAAAGAGGTTAACTCTTTCTTAGCTTCTTCAGCTTTTTCTACATCATCTTTTGCATTCGGCTTTGGAAGTGACTTCATACGTTTTCCTTCTTCTGTCGCTAATTCAATTTTTGACTCTGAAGTTAAAATAGCAGTAAAACATCTATTTCCAAAATCAATCTTCTTTTCACCACGTATATTGAAACCAAGGTTTGGTACCAATTGATCTTCCAGCTCTTCTTCCGTTATACCACGTGTTTTCGCAGCAAGACTTAGTGCTTCTTTTGCCGCATTACGCACTAACTTATGCTTATATTTAAATGCCATCGCATGAATAGACTCAAGTGCAAGCTTAGATGAGGACAACCCCAGAGCGCGAACAGCATCCGCTGCAATCTTTCCTCTCATATGAAGCACCCATTCATCAATTTGCTTTTTAAGTATGCCTACCATTTTGTCATCACTAAACATTCCATATAATGAAAGGATTCCCCGTTTCTTCACATCTGCATCTTGAGAAATCCATATTTGATATATTACTTGTACATACTCTTTCAAGTCTTGTTCATTTAAAGTACTACCAATTACTTCAGCTGCCTCTTTCTTCTCAATAACAGAATCTGAAATATACTGCTGTATATAAGCTAACGGAACTGTTGCGTCTGCTATTTCCTTTGAATCGCGAAGACGGATCGTTGGTTCAAACCCAATCCACTGTACAAGTGCATTTCTTTTTTGTTCCGTTACTATACGACTACAAAGTTCTTCGATATTTCTTGAATCTCCTCCTACTTTTCCTATTTCAAGTAATGGAGCAAACTTCTCAATAAAAGGGGCATTCTTCTTTTCTTGTAAAGCTTCCTGTACAAGTTGCATATATTTTTCAATCTTATAATCTATAAGTATTTCCATCACATGTTCACGGACAATTTTCTTTTTATTATTAAGTTCAACTGCTACATCTTCTGCCGCTTCTACATCTTTTGAAAGAAGTTTAACTACAGACTCACGCATTTTTTTAGATGAAGCGCCTAAGCTTTTGATTAAAATTGGACGCATTTTAACCATGTTATCCCTTGCTAACTCTTCTAAAATATATGCTTTTGCCACAGCAGAATACTCATCAAATCGTTCAATTATGTATGCTTGCTCTTTTACAATGACATGAACGAGCGCTTCCTTCGCCTTATTTCTCTCTTCACTGTAGCATGCAGCTTGTTCAACTGCATAAGCGATAAGCTTTTCCTTACTTAACCCATACGAAAGAAGATCTTCTAATACTTGTTTCGGTTCTATCCCTCTGACAGAACATTCGTAAAGAAGTTCATATAAATTCACACTATAATCATCTCCGAATTGTAGTGTAAGTACAGCTTCCCTCTTCGCTACATCATCTACATCCCAAAGAAGTACAACCTCTAACACCGGCATACCCCAATACATACTTCTATATTTCGGATTTTTAAGTATTTGCTTCATATCCTCAAGTGACACTTTCCCTATTAAATAATCACGATATGTATCCCGCACTGTAGACAATTTAATTTGCAAAGCAGCCACAAAAAATTCTTCTCGCATTTTCCCTCTATTTAGCTCATGTCCTTTTTCAGCTAACATTCGTGCGATGATGAGATAATTAATTTTACTTAAATAATGCAAAGTACGTTGAACAAATCCAGGATTTTCTTCCACCATGAAGCATAGTAATTCATATTCATACGTCTTACAGAAATCTTCACTATTCAAATCATGTTGCCTCAGCCGGTGTGCAAAGAATCTTTCCTCAGAAACCCAAAACTGTTTACAAAACATTTGAATCTCTTCATATGTTTTCTTATTTACACTACCTGTTCTTTTGTAGTTTTGAGGCTGGCCGAGAGTGTGACACATATAACGTGTTGCATAGTTTATAAAACTCCACACATTTTTCTTCGCTAATATCTCAACATATCGCCTCGCAACATTTGAATACTTATGAACACTAAATAATAATCGCCAAATATGTTCTGATAAATTCCCACCTATAAATACTTCACTATCATCTTTACCTTTCATATATTGTTTAACCGCTTCAACCTTTTCCTTTTCTCCTGGTAGTCTCAATATAAATTCTGCATGCTCTTCTAATCTCTCATTCAATAAAGAACTATATGTACGAAACTTTTCATAATCTACATCGAATATTACAAGAAGTAATGTTAATTGTTGCTGAGTTGGTAAAGCGTGTAATTGTTCATCTATATAGTTCGGGTTCTCTTTTGTTAATTCTCTAAGAAAAACATCTGCTTCATTCACATAACTTGAAATACTGGATAAATATTTACATGCAATTGCTACAAGTTTGTCTAAAGGAAGTGCACTTTTTTCTAAATAAACCTTCATTTCAGGAAAACTTACATGTGCAAAACGTACTACAAGAACATTTAATAATTGTCCCTCGAGTATATGGTAAAATAACCGAAAGAAATCCGGATCTTGTTTATATACTTTTCTAAAATCATTTATAAATTGCTCGGCAAAATCGCCTCTTTTTTGATCTCTAATTGTCGTTAGTTGAATATTATTTAAAATCTCTTCTTCTCTCGTTTCTAAATAACGTGATGATAATTGTTCCTGTTCTTCTGTCATATGAATATATTGAAACAACTGAGATGTATTAGTAGTCAAACTTTGTTCCCCCGCATCTTTTTATCTATTATAAAAATCCCCTTATTTAATTGTAGTATAGCATACAACCCACCGCATACGAACGTATATTCTGCATTAAATTTATGTAAATTAAAAAACACTACTCAAAACACTTCTCCTTCTCTCTAAACTTCCCATTACACACTTTTCTCCACTATATTCGCTACACCAATTCCTCAAGATACCCTTTACATAAGCAAGTGTCCCCTTATTATGTTCAAACGCAATTTTAAGTGCCTCTAGTACTTTATCTCCTGAAACTCTTTGCATCCATTCCTTTAATTCCTTCGCGATATATGGAGATAGACTACTAATGTTTTGTTCGTAAAATTTATAAACTTCACTATGCGAAGTGGCATCCTCTACTCTTTCTACCTCTTCCTTCTCTTCCTTCTCTTGAATAATTGCTTGTTGTGAATTACTACTAACCTCTTCCTCTGGCATACCAAAATACTGAAGTAATAACGGAATCTTGCATTCTTCTTCAAGACATTTACGTAAAAACTTATGTAGGAACTCTTTACTTTTCACCATTTTCAGCTCACGTAATACACATTTCTCTATGTTCGTATTAAAAATAGGATTATAGTGTAACCAATTTATAATGAATAACTCTTTCGTTTCCGCATCATATAAAATCTTCCCGTATTTCACAAACCGGTTCAATAACTTCTCAACAGTCTCCATACTGTAACCAGTTTCAAGCTCTGCCAAACGCTTCGGTAATATGTAAATACCACATTGCTTCGTTTTCGTACCAGTTAACAAATATATGTAAAAATAACGCTCTTCTGGCGTTAAATCTAATATGAATTCATCTTGCCAAAAGTTCACCTGCACATTACGGTACACCGCCATATGTTTCCCACCTCCTTTTATTCATAAAAAGGAAAATTTCAATCCTTCAATATACATATAGGAATGAGGGGTTTATTTTTGCATTTGAATTCCAAATTTTTTTAACTACTACTACGCCGGTTTTATTTTTTCGCGCTTGTTTTGTTCTTGTAGTTGTTTTTGTTTTGTTTTTTCTTAGTGATTTATTACTTGGTAGGTGCTTATAATGGGCTTCGAAGGGGCTTATATAGTGTTTTCATTCCTCTCTTATCCGATGCCTAATTACAAATGTCTCAACAATCTTCATATATTGCAGACAACCATTATGATTCACCTGCTCATATTTACACGAAAATAAAAAGCACTTGTTGCCTTCGTAGACAATTCAGTGCTTAAAGTTAAAAGTTTATAAATAAAAGTGTCTATAATCGACATAGTTGATTGAAATACGATTCTGTTACATTTATTTTAGTAACGATAATATGATACATACCGAATTATCTACAACTGAACGTTCTGGGCGAGATTTCATTAACACTGTTAATCCAATTAATGAAGTGACTAGCGTTTGTGCCAATGCTTTAGCATTCACATCACTTTGCAGTTCTCCAGACTGAATGCCTTTGGCGATTAATTCTTGAAATATAACTGAAAGATACATTTGATGTTCTCTAGTCAGCACTTCAAATTTTTCATTATGAGGGGCAATCTCAACCATTGTGTTAATACAAAAACAGCCTTTATTTGATTCTTTTTTATATTCCTCTTCCACCATATTTTCAAAAAATATACGAATGGCCTCTTTTACAGATTGTTCTTTTTGAAGTTTTGTTCGAATGCTAGCTGCGTGTAAATTCGTGTATCTCCGTAATGCAGCTTCAAATAGCCCTTCTTTATCACCAAATGCCGCATATAAACTCGGTCTTTGTATTTCCATTTTAGCAGTTAGATCACTTAATGAAGTAGCAGCGTATCCTTTCTCCCAAAAAAGTTGCATAGCAGCATCCAAAGCTTTTTCTTTATCAAATTCACGTAGTCGGGCCATTTAATCCCTCCTCTTTTTTCACCTGTTTTCTAAATTATAAATCACGTTTTTATGTACTAATCAGTATATTATATATCGTATTAAATTATAAATGATATGTCAAAAGAAACTGAATTTAATTTACAATTCACTTGACATAGCAACTTATCCCTGATTATATTTAACTTACGAAATAACATATCGTTCGGTACATTATTTTAAAAACAAAAGGAGATGATATTATGGATGCTAAAGAAAAAATGACAACTGCTCTTACACAGAATAATGATCAGTTCCAATCACCTATCAATACAATCATGCCCCGCTATATAACTCTATTATTTTCAATAGCTTGCGGGATGGCTGTGGCGAATATATACTTCGCTCATCCTCTACTTGATTCTTTATCAAATGCGTTTAAGATCAACCATTCAACTATTGGTGTCGTTATTACGATTACTCAAGTTTGTTATGCACTCGGATTACTTTTATTAGTTCCACTTGGTGATTTGTTAAACCAAAAAAGACTTATCATTGTTCAAATGCTTTTATCCGTTTTCGCTTTAATTGTGGTCGGAGTCGCTCCTTCCAGTACCGTACTTTTTATAGGTATGGCCTTAGTCGGAATTCTTGCGACTGTTACGCAGACACTCGTCGCATACGCATCCATTTTAGCTAACCCAAAAGACCGTGGGCGAATAGTAGGTTTCGTCACGAGTGGTGTCGTAATAGGAATTCTACTTGCACGTACATTTGCCGGAACATTAACAGATCTAGCGGGATGGCGTTCCGTTTATCTTACCTCTGCTGTACTTATGCTCTTCGTAATTGGTTTGTTATATCGTAATTTACCTAGTCTTGAACATAAAAAAACAGCTATGACCTATCGTAAATTATTACGTTCTGTTCTCTTATTATTTGTAGAAGAAAGGATCTTACGTATTCGCGGAATATTAGCATTGCTCATTTTCACTTCATTCAGTATTTTATGGACTTCATTAGTTTTACCTCTAAGTGCTGCACCATATAATCTATCACATACAGCTATCGGAGCATTTGGTCTTGCTGGAGTTGCTGGTGCATTAGCTGCTACTAAAGCGGGACAACTTGCTGATCGCGGATTCGGAGAGAGAACTACTGGCATAGCCTTATCCTTATTATTACTTTCATGGCTCCTAATTAAATTAATGAACCATTCTCTATTCCTACTAGTTATCGGTGTTATCCTTTTAGATTTAGCTGTGCAAGCTGTACATGTCACCAATCAAAGCATGCTTTTCACAGTGCGTCCAGAAGCGAGAAGTCGCCTCACTGCCAGTTACATGATTTTTTATTCTATCGGCAGTGCTACAGGCGCCATTCTTTCCACAAACATTTATGCAAGCTACGGATGGAACGGAGTTTGTATATTAGGTGCATCCGTTAGTACTTGTGCTCTTTTATTCTGGACAATGACCTTACGGCGATCATCACAACTAAAAGAAGAATAATTCATTTATATATTTTTTAATACGTATTTTTCTACAAGATTATAGAATACCATTTACTTTTTAAAATAAATCAACGGCATTTTCATATTAAAAATGCCGTTGATTCCAAACTTTTATGTATGCGATTCGCCATGTCATGATAATAGATCATATACTAGTGAAATACCTCTATTACAAATTACCTTTAACTTGTCCAACAATCTCGTTTATCGTATTTCGATCTAGCTTGTCACTAATTTCGTATGGCTCACGATCTCCTACTAATTGTACGCCTACGATGTCTTTGCGGTCCTTACCATATTGCACTTCAATAATAGATCCGCGCTCTATTTGTTTCCAAATGTGGCTTGCTTCATCTTTATTATCTAAAATAATACAGTCCTCAATAGTTTCATCGATTCCAATTAACTTGTTATCATCCATATATCCAACCTCGTATTGTAGACGTTCTTTCGCTTTTCCGCTTACTAATATACCTTTGCTACCGTATGAGTAATCCGTATAATCCTTTTTCTCCGCTTGTACCGCTTTCGGCTCTTGTGCTTCAGTTTTTTCAGCAGTTCCACAACCCGTAATAAGACATATTGGCATAACCGCCGTTAATACTACTCTAGTAAACTTCTTTATCATTTATAACTAACCTCACGTGATTAAGTTTTAGTTTCATTTATCGCTTTATTAAAGGATAACATGGCAACGCGAAGAAAAAGCCAAACAAAAAATTTTTTTTACATTTCCCACTTATATAAGGGACTAGGCCGTTTAAACCTAGTCCCTACATAACTTTAACTTTTCTTTACATGCTTAATGATGCTTCATCCTTATTTCTTTACTATACCCTGTACAACTTATGTGTTAGAAACTTCTTCTTTCATTTTATCCCGCTATTTGTGGGCAGTAAGACTCCCACCTCAAAATTCGGCTGGAGCAAAGAAGTTAGGCGGGAGAATAACTGCCCGTAAACGCCCGATTGGTGTAGGCTAATAATCAGTGGGGGATGCCCCCCACTGATTAAAGTTTCACTTTATATACCCTATCTCTTTTCTCATCACTTTTGACAAAAACCAGCTTTCCTTCTTTAACAAAACCTTCTAATAGTAAGCATACTTGTCCATATGCTTTCGGCTTATTCGTAGTGAATCTTTCATCGGGTATTTTACCAGCTCGTACTAATTGTTCACATAGCTCAAGTGCACTTATTTCTTCAGAATTAAATAATCCCAATATATCTTGTTGCAATGGCGATAAAGGTACTGGTATCTCAGCTACCTCCACCGTTTCTTTTTCCTCTTCAAATAAATCTTCAAATGAAATTTGATTCATTACATCTTTTCCTTTCTGATAATGAATTTGCTTAACATGAACTGAATCTTATATGTACTAGAACTTTTAAATTTAGTTATTGTTATGTAGTCCTTACCTCTTTACATAAATTTTATAACTCATGTGCATCATTTTAAGTAGTATGTTTCAATTATACCAAATATACGTTCTATCATCTATTGTAGAATTCGTTATTGCAGAAATGAAAGCAATAGTGAACATCATCTGATTTGTTAGTTGCACAAAACATGTAACAAATCTATACTCATCTTTTAGTTTGTCAGCCACTTCTATAAAAGTAAGACTAGAGCCACCTAATCCATGTAAACAAAAGATAACCGGATTTTTCTTATTACCCCATTCTGTGATGTGTACTTTCTTATGTCGATTATTAACAAAATATCTCTTCACCCTATTCAGCTCCTAAAATATTTTCCCTACACCAACTATTTCATCTTAACAAAATTTGTAAGATGCTAACAAATAAAAAACACTACCAATCGCAGTGTTTGGGCTACCTCCACATGTCTATCAAGCTAAGAAAAGCTAACATCCAAAACAAAAAAGATGGCGAGGTTAATATTGTAGCATCTGGAAAGTAGGCAGTCTCTAAAGCCTAGTTAAGCAGATACAGTAAGCAAGTATTCTATGTTACGAATGAAAAAGAATCTGATATGAATATCAGATCCTTTTTCACTGCTTCTTTTATAAATTTAATTTCTTGATACATATATCTTTTCACACGATAACTGGTTCATACGTGCTCAAATTATCATACACCGTTTTCGCAATACTAGGAGGAAGGTTAATACTTCCACCAGATATGGCTTTTTAATAGAATCCAAGTGTATTTTTATTTGCTAGACTTAATTTTTTCGCAATACTCTTCTAAAGTTAACCCTTTTTCTTTTAGATAAACAGCAACTTCTTTTCCTACGTAACGATAGTGCCATGGCTCATACTTAATGCCAGTAATATTCTCTTTATCTTTTGGATAGCGGAGAATAAACCCATACTCTGCAGCATTCTTATCTAACCATTTGAATGCATCGGTAGTTTCAAATTTTGCATTTAAATCTTCTACAGTATTCTGCCATTCAACTGAAATAATGTCTAATGCTAATCCAGTATGATGTTCACTTGCGCCAGGATACTGAAGATATTCCAATGCCTTAGCACTAGCCTCTTTATCCGACAAACCTTGAGATTTATAGCTTTTAACTGAAGCATCATAATACGTTTGTTGTAATTTTATAGCTCGATAACTTGATCTTAAATAAAGATTGATCCCCTCTTTTTTTGCAGCTGTTACCATATCCTGATAGGAAGTTGCAATTCTGCTATCGATTTTCATATTTGGCTTAGCATTTTGGGTAATACTTGTTAATTCAATTCCTAGTTCCTTTGGTAACATATGCTCTCTATTTACAAGGATAATTCTCCAATCATTAAGATCAGAGATAGGTAAAACATCTTTTTTATTCACATTTATCTCATTTTTATTTTTATCGTTATTATTAGTAGTTTCCTGAGATGTTTGCTTTCCACTACAAGCAGCAAGGCTCCATCCCAATGTCAATACCAATGCTAAAATTATAAATTTTTTAATTGTATCTCATTCCCTTTTTGTTTATTAGTCTTTATACCAATTTCCCAACACATCTCTAGGAATATCCTTGAAATCCTTCAAAGAAACGGGACCTACAAATTTTTTAATCCCATGATTTTTAGAATTTTCATCCGAATAATCTTTTAAAAATTGAATTTTAAATTGTTTCTTACCATCAGCATAGTCGGTTACTGTCGGTACGAGTGCCGCTTGTCGTATACCAAAAGTTTTATCTTCATACTTAACAAATTGTATATAGGATAATCCTCCAACCAATGTTTCTAATTTTTCTTGAGCAGAAATAAGATTTCCAAGAGAATAATAGATTAGCGTTTGATGTCCATCTTTATTTTGTTTCCACTCAATTGGTTGAATTACATGTGGATGATTTCCAATTACTACATCTACACCTAAATCTGTTAAATATTGAGCAACTTCTTTTTGTTGTTTTGAAGGTGTAGTGGTATATTCAACTCCCCAATGCACCATAACAATCACCATATCAGAACTACTCTTTGCCTTTTCCACATCATTTTGTATCGCTTTTTTATCAATTAAATTTAATGCCCAAGACTTATCAGCTGGAATTTTAATTCCATTCGTACCATATGTATAATTAAGTAATGCAAAACTAATCCCATTTTTTGTAATCGTTTTTATTTCATTGCGCTCGTTTTGACTCTCATTAATGCCTACCGGGATAACATCCGGATATTTCTTCCAGTATTCTCTTGTATTCGCAACACCTTTAATACCCATATCCATAGCGTGATTTGTCGCTTGAGTCACTATATTGAATCCAGTATCCACTAAAGATTGACCCACTTCTTCAGGTGTATTGAAAGTAGGATATCCCTGTACTTTCAAATTATTTCCTGCAATCGGGGTCTCCTGGTTCACTATAGCAAGATCACTTGATTTAACAGCTTTTTTGATATTTTCATAAATATAGTTATAATCATATGAACCGTCTTTTTGTTTGCCATCTTTAATTACTGCGTCATGGTATAAATTATCACCCGTTGCTATTAAATTCACAACCGATTTTACTTTTTTATCTTCCGTAAAATTAGGAGACTGTTGGATAGGACTTTTATCTACCCAATTTGGTGCTTTTAATGATGTATCTATATTGGATTGAGCCGGTGGTAATGAAGCTTTAGATGTCTTAACATCTGTATTACCACAAGCGGTTAAAAGCACTAAAAAAATAAGACATAATAAAAAAAACTTTTTACTTCTCTGTAAAGTATCTAACATGTGATCCTCTTTTCTGTTTTATTACTTATAACCAGTTCTAACAAATCATTCTTTAAAACAACGTATTTTGGTTTTACCCTTAATTATGGAAGGACACTTTGTTACATTTGCTTTGGAATATACGGATAATCATTTTCCATTCTCTAGCAATCTATCAATTCCATCAGAATTGATAGATTGCTAGAAAAACATGATCCATCAGAATGTCGACTAGATTCTAATCAATCCTCCAGATATTGAGTTTCATATACCTGTTCCAATTGCAGTAACTGATTTAATCTAAACAAGATAGGAGAATAGTTCATATAGCCTCTTCTCTTGCTTTACGTTCGTGAGTGGCTCCAAAAAGAGGGGATCGTTGCTGTAACCCCCTTTAAATATTATGGAAGCTTTGTAACTAATTTCTTTACGTTAAGCGACAAATATTATACCGATAAAAACAAGTAAGACCCAAGAACTTATTTTACCAATATACAAAAAAAGTAGCAATCTTTTCTACGCCCTATATAAAGAAGCCAATTAGGAGAAATGCAAAAGGAAATGGCATTTTATATGTATCGTACTCTGAATTGCACATAATTTTTAGCAAAAACAATAAATACATAATTCCCCGTTTGTTTTCTATGAATTTCCGCAAAAAAAATAGAGGTAGTACCGACATTGGTACCAGCCCCTCATCCAATCATTTCAATATAATTTCACGCTTTCTTCAGCGAAAATAGAATATAGATTTTTTCAATTTCATGCGATTCTTCTAATACCCACGAAGTTTGATTTAAAATCTTCTGTAACCCTTCCAATCCAAGATACCTAATTTGCACACCAATAAACTCCGTAAATCCAAGGTATCCCGGATTTACATGCGCTCGGTCGAAAATTAATGAACCCGTGACACGGGCATCCGCTGGGGAATTTTCAAAGAAACGATTTAAATTCTCAATGATATCTGAATCCGAACCATACTCGAAAAGCCCCCCTTCCGATGAACAGAGCTGAATCCAACCTGAATGTTCCAAGCTCATTTTTAATAATGAATCCGGTTGGCTCCAGTTATAATGAGTTGTATTAAGAGTTATATCAAGACCATGGAATCGTTCCCCCTGCTGCTTCAAGACACCCATACACCTTTTTGCGAAATTAGGGCCGTAAGTATCAATATCTAAAATATTAATCTCAATCTTTCGTCCCTTAAGTAATTCCGGGTCTGATTCCTGTATTAAAATTAAAGTATTGATACTGTCCGTAGCAGCACCACCAGCTATATTAAAAAAACAAAGACCCCGTTCAGGGAATTGCTTAAGCTGAGGCAACAAAATTTCCGACTGGTGTCTGCAAAGATCCCTCAGCCTAATCCGAAGTCCCATAAAAGAAGTTTGCTTCACCGCCCACTTGTCCCGAAATCCTAATTTTATCCCCTTACTTAAACCAGGGCCTAGTTTGTACAGTAAAGTACGCATACCGCTAAGATAGGAATCATCAACATTCGACATTTTCACAAAGATATTTTGAATAAAGCTAGGCATCTTTTTTAACGATTCAATGCTCCGGGCTGATTTGAGGCAATTCAAATGATACGCCTGTTCATCAATACTTTCATTAAAAAGGGGATGAGTGATATCCAGCACCGGCAATTGAATTTCATCCTCAAAAACCGCATAGAGGATTCGCTGATTTTGATTTACTTCCATATTTTGAACTCCACCTCGCTTAAGCGATCAATTTCGAACTAACTAAAATACAAAGCTAGTATAATTCTGCTCTTCCAGAAAGATTTAAAGTTGCGGTTGTATTTACTTGCCATTCCGCACCGAACACAAAAAATGATACGTATTTATAGTATGCTTTTTGATATTACACTTTTCTTCTAGACGACAAAATTGATGGAATACAGATTAACGAGCACTCGGCTAATTCACCTATTTTCTCCTGCGAATTTTTAGTTTTAATTTATTATATTCGCTCTCCAATCCATGTCCGGCCAACTAGTTTCTTTTCGTTCTTCCTAGAAAATATCCATTCATTCTATTCAATTCCTCATCTTCCTATTCCTTCATTGGTCAATAAAAAAACAAGCCATCCAACTCACAAAGACTGAATTGGATGGCTCTATACGATAAAGAGAATTTATTATTTGTATTACTTCAATTTACCCTCAAAAACAATTTTTCTACCACACGGTTCAACTTCTGTTTTTCCGTCTTTCTTTACTTCATGAAAGATTGGCTCTTCCATGCGACGAGACGGTGCATATCCTTCTTGTTCCATACGCGCTAAGCAGTCTGTAATCGTTTCGTTTTCTAGTACTTCAAATTTTTTCTTATTAGGTTGTTTTGTCATGCCCTAACCTACTTTCTATTTTTCTTGATGCGAATTGATTCTTCATGTAGACCATATATACCATTGCGAGAATTCCCATTATAATCATAACCGCAATAAAAAAGCTTGTATACTGTATTTTTTCTATAAATACGCCTCCTAATACAGGTCCCATAATACTTCCTATACTAAAGGCGATTCCGGATAATATATTACCTGCTGGTAGTAAGTGTCTCGGTAATAAATCTGTCATAAATCCAAGCCCTAGTGAGAAGCATGAGCCAATGACCATACCTGCTATAAGCATACATGCAAAGACAATCCAGTAATATTGATCAAATACTGCTGCGAGTAGGAAAATGCCCGTACTTATGCTGAACGTCCACGTTAAAATACGATCTCTTCCGTATTTATCACTTAATATACCGAGTGGAATTTGTGTAATAATGCCCCCAACTGCGAATGCTGGTAATAAGAAGGAAACTTCCGATACAGACCATCCTTTGCGAAGTGCGTATACTGGTAAGTTACTATTTAACATCGCTTCAAGTACGCCATATGCGAGCGGACCAATTAGCGCAATCCAAGCTAATCCAACGACTTGTTTATAACGAGAAAAGGATGATTTACTTTCAGTTTTTGCCTCATCTTGTGCTGGAAATGCATTTTTCGTTGGTAGCAGTAAAAGCCATCCTATTAAGCAAAGTATAGTAGATACGATAAATGGTGTTGCAAGACCGTACTGAACAGTGCTTGCTAAATACGGGCCAACTGCGAAACCAATTCCGAAGAATACACCGTATATCGATACTTGTCTACCTATTTTACTAGGATCTGACGTTGTCGTAATCCACGTTTGCGTTCCGACATGGAGCATATGATCTCCAACACCAACTAGGAACCTAAGAATAAACCATACCCAAAATGAAAATGTTTGTGTAAAAAAGAATAATGAAATAATAACGAGAAACCCACCAATTACGATAATTGGTTTCATTCCAAACTTTTGCATCGGTTTTTCAAGAAACGGTGAAATAAATAATATCCCGATGTATAATGCCGTCGCATGAATACCGTTAATACTTGAACTAACCCCTTCTTGTTCAAAAATCATTGCGATGGCAGGTAAGAGCATCCCTTGTGATAAACCTGAGATTGCCACAATCCCAACCATAATCCAAAAAGTAAAACGCATTGACATCCCTAATCTCTCCCTTTTGTAATTCACCACACTCATTATATATTGTTTACTGTGGAATAAGAAAGAACTAGTGGCTGAAATAATTTTGGTTTTCCCACAAAAAAGAAGCTAGATACATTTCATCTAACTTCTTCCTCAACCTACTTATCTTCTAACCAATCCTCAACATATTTTATAAATACATCTAAACAATCTATAAACGGTGAATGCCCGCAATCTTCTAATATCGTCAACTCCGCATTTGGCAAATGTTTCGCTAATTCCTCGCCAACTACTTGTGGTACCACATAATCTCTGTCACCTTGTATGACGAGTGTCGGAGCTTTAATACGATGAATTTGCTTATTTCCCTCTACAACCCCGTTATGTTCATCCGAAATATTAAATGTAATGAGCGCATAATTCACATCTACGAAATTACGTTGCGTTAACATATCATCTAAATACTTTTCATAACGATCCGGTTCAGGTTGATTATGTGTATATATTAATAGATTCCATACTGTACGGTAATATAATTTATTCATATTTTTTATCGCATCTAGCACTGGAGCAATTTGTACGGGATCTTGCGCGATTTCTTCTTTCGTCTTTACTAAACTTGATACGATCGGTTGCCCGTTAATATCTTTTTTAAAAATTGGATATCCCTTCATTCCCACTGATTCTACTAAAATCAACTTTTCGACAAATGTTGGATGATTCGCTGTAAATTGCATCGCAACACCACCGCCCATTGACCATCCCATTAATGAAAATTTTTCTAGTTTTAATTGATCGATAAATAGTTTTACATCTCTTGCAAAATCTTGTAATGAATCTATCGATTGATTATATGTTGATTGGCCAAATCCTCTTAAATCAAGAGCGTAAATATGGTATTGATCTTGCAACTTTTCAATAACTAAATCCCAGTGTTGTGACGATGTCATGTTCCCGTGAATGAGTACAAGAATTTCTGTATTTTGCCTTCCAACTTCCTGATACGCGATCGTTTCTCCGTTCGATAGTGAAACAAACTCCATTGTTGCAGGCTTAATCATCACAAGTTCCCCCATTCTTTTAATAGAAAGAAAATTCTTTACTTAATTAAAGAATACCATGTAGAATGTACGTTCTCAATACAAAATCTATACGAAATTTCCACATAAAACAACATGTCTATTACTAGACAAGTAAAATAAAAAGGTATATAGTTAGCTAGGTAACTAATTTGAAAGGATCAAAATACATGGACGAAAAACAACATTTTTTTCACATTGTCAGTCAAACTTCTCGTAAGTTTACGAAGAAATTTAATGAACGTGTATCTCCAACAGGATTATTTAGTGCGCAATGGGCTGTTATTTTCCGCATTAATCAAACTGGATCTTGTACTCAAACAGAATTATGTCAATATTTAAATGTTGAATCACCAACGATGACTCGCACGTTAACACGTATGGAAACGATGGGCTGGATTATTCGTACGGAAGGAAAAGATCGCCGTGAGAAGCTCATTTCCTTATCGGAAACAGCAATAGAAATGATTCCAGTATGGCAAGAAGAAGTTGATTCTTTTGAAGAAAAGACGCTAGAAGGTATTAAAGAAGAAGACTTACATGAAGCTTTTCAATTGTTACAACAAATTATCAAAAATTTAGATCATTAATTTGGAGGGATGACGATGCAAAGTGAAAAACTTTGGACGAAGGATTTCCTCGGAACTTGTTTTAGTAGTCTGTTTCTCTTTTTAACATTTTACATGCTTATGACTACTCTGCCTGTCTATGTTATAGACAGCCTAAAAGGAAAACCTGAGGAAATTGGTTTAGTTGCAACTGTTTTTCTTATTTCATCTGTTTTATGTAGACCATTCACAGGAAAATGGCTCGATGATTTAGGAAGAAAGAAAATATTATTTATTTCACTTTCACTATTTTTAGCCGCTACTGTTATGTATTTCGGTACGCAAAGTTTATTTTTATTACTTGCCCTTCGCTTCTTACATGGCATTGGATTCGGAATGGCAACAACAGCAACTGGAACAATTGTAACTGATGTAGCACCAGCTCATAGACGCGGTGAAGCACTTGCTTATTACGGCGTATTTATGAGTCTACCGATGGTAATTGGTCCTTTTTTAGGTTTAACAATTATTTCTCATTTTTCATTTACTGTACTATTTATCGTGTGTTCAGTATTTTCATTACTCGCATTTTTATTAGGATTACTAGTCAATATTCCGCATGAAAAACCAGTAAGTAAACAAACACGTGAAAAAATGAAATGGAAAGACTTAATTGAACCATCTTCTATTCCGATCGCTCTGACAGGATTTGTTTTAGCCTTTTCTTATAGTGGCATTTTATCCTTTATTCCTATTTATGCGAAAGAACTCGGTTTAAGCGAAGTTGCAAGTTACTTCTTTATTCTATACGCACTTGTTGTTGTAATCTCTCGTCCATTTACAGGAAAAATATTTGATCGTTTCGGTGAAAATGTACTTATTTATCCAGCTATCATTATTTTCACAATTGGGATGTTCATTTTAAGCCAAGCGCAAACTTCATTTTGGTTCCTTGGCGCAGGTATGTTAATCGGTTTAGGATACGGAACATTAATTCCAAGTTTCCAAACGATTGCGATTTCTGCCGCTCCAAACCATCGACGTGGTTCTGCGACAGCTACTTACTTCTCGTTCTTTGATAGCGGCATTGGCTTTGGTTCTTTCATTTTAGGTATAGTCGCTGCCAAATCAAGTTATCATAATATGTATTTTATCGCAGCTATTATCGTTGCGTTCACTTTACTTCTATATTATGGATTACACGGACGAAAACAAAAATTCAAGAAACAAAGTACAGACGGACAAATATCTGCTTAACGTTCATAAGGAAAGTAAACTTACCCGTTTACTTTCCTTATTTTGTATTTATTTTAAGACGAGCGTATACTTATAATAGAAACTAAAGGAGGTACATGCATGAATGTAAAGAAATCTCCCCTGCTATTACTGTTACTAGTATTACTATTCGTAGTTACAGGGCTTGGGTTTACTTTTTTTAAAAATAATAAAACGACCCCCACTAAAGCAAATGTCACAAAAGAAAACTGGTTAGACGATCCTTACTTACGCTGGTCGTATACACATATGAAAGAATTCACTTTAATAAATGAAGTAAAAAACATCCCTGACCAAGTTGCTCCCTTCCCTACCGCGTTACAAAACTTAGACGATTTTGCTGTGGAGCGCAGATTTGGAAATACGACTCCTCTAAAAAAACTTTTAGACGAAAACAAAACAGATGCTTTTGTCGTTGTACAGAATGGTCAACTTGTTTATGAACGATATTTCAATGGATATAACGAGAGTGAACCTCATGGAATGGCATCGTTAGCAAAGGTGTTTACTGGTGCAATTATACAATCTCTCGCTGAAGAAAATCGAATTGATGTAGAAAAAACAGCTGACACTTACATAAAAGAATTAAAAAATACACCGTTTGGTAAAGCAACACTTCAACAATTAATGGACATGCAAGTTTCCGCTGAATACCCTACTCACGGATATATGCAGCTAGGACTAGAAAATCAAGATGCACAACTATATTTAGCTAGTAATATTTTACCCCGAGGTAAAAATTACGAGGGGCCTATGAAAATTTATGATATGTTACTAGAAGCAGAAGAAACTGCACCACCCGGTTCCTCTTTTTCTTACAATAACGGATCAACAGAAACACTCGCTTGGATTATCCGAACAATCACAGGAAAATCATTAGCTGAAAATGTAAGCGAGCGAATTTGGTCTCAAATTGGTATGGAAGAAGACGCTTATTACGTTACAGATGAAACAAAAGTAGAACAAGCAAGCGCTGGTTTAAATGCAACTGCTAGAGATATGGCGAGGTTCGGGCAATTACTTTTAAATAATGGTCAATATAATGGAAAACAAATCGTCCCTTCTTCTATTACAGAAGGTGTGAAAAATGTACAAGAAGGTGAGCTCGCAATTGGTCGTGGTGCTTCCATTTCTTATCATAATCAATGGTGGATTCCGCACAATGAACAAGGTGCTTTCGAAGTGTTAGGCAGTTACGGACAAACTCTTTACATCGATCCGAAAGCAAGTATGGTAATCGTCCACTTCTCTTCTAACGCTGCGCCTAGTAATGAAATCCATTCGGTTTATTCCGATATGTATATTGATATTGCACATCATTTGGAGAAGCTTCCACAGTAGTGGAGGCTTTTTTTATTTACCCAAATCCTATTCCAGTTAGTACTTGGTTAGTAGGAGTTGCCGAAAGAATTACTATTTAAGCCACGCCTAAACCCCATTTATATTGATAATATTTTAGTAATTTGAAAACACTAGTGCTTAGGAAAGGAGGGATTACGAATGTCTGTGAAAAAGCTATTAACTGGATTAATCATTTCACTTGCGATGATTGTAGTTATGACTACTTTAGGTTCGCTCCGTGTATTTGCCGAATCCGACGTTGTGAGACAGCCTATTGAGGTTGAATTGAATGATGATTACTTTAATCCGAGTATCATCACTGTTCCGGTTGGGAAAACGACGACGTTGCTATTGAAAAACAAAGGAAATAGAGAACATACCTTTACGGTGAAAAAACTCGGAATTGACGCCGAAGTCCCGTCAGGAAAAGAAATAACAATTACCGTAAAACCTGAAACTCCCGGTACATATGAACTAATATGTCGGTTCCACTACTTGAAAGGAATGGATGGAAAAGTAATAGTCCAATAACGAGCGGTACCGGTCGATCCTTACTTTTTTATAAAGTGAAACTTAAATTCGCGGGGGTTTCCCTCCCCCGCAGATTATGAGCTCTCACTAATCAGTTTTTTACGGGCAGCATAAAATCGTTACGCTGTCGTAGCGTACGAAATTTGTGTTTGGATGGTGCTACCCCACCACCATCAACTTAATATTTTGAAGTATCCCCAAAATGATAAAAATAAACTTCTTTCTATAAATGACACAAATTTTTCATTTTGGGGACATTATAAAATTTAAACTTGATAGCGATGTGGTAATACCAGTTTAGAACGATATCTTTGCCCTAAAAAAAATCGAACCATAAATTTGCCGGCAAGCTTATGGTTCGATTTAAATTATTTACTTTTAGTAACTACTCAGCCCCTCTATGAAAAAAAAGCCAGAAAAGCATCTTTTTAAATGGGCGAGAGGGACTGGCCATGCATAGAAGCGGTCAGGGCCTTTTCCTGCCACGCGTAAAGCTTTAAAACAAAGAAAGGCAGCGAGGTGTAGGTCCATTTTTATCTTCATGGCTGGAATTATACTCCTTACCAAACTTCTAAATGAAATGTATAGCTGAGTAGTTACCTTATTTTTCAAAAAAACATTCTGACTATTTCTTTTTCACTTCTTCTACAATTTCCCATGTCTCTCCGTTATCTTTTGATTGATAAAGTACACTACTATCGCCATTGTAGTCTCCATCTGCCCCTTGTCCAACTAACATATTAAAAACCCCATCTTTCTCATATGGCATACTAGGAGAATCAAAAGGACTTATTGTGGACTGTGTATGATCTAATTTGACTTCATGCGGCGGATATTCTACCTTTTTGAAAGATACCCCCCCATCATCTGTGCGATATAACTCTCCCTCATTACCAGAAGGTCTAACTGCTCCTAAAAACCCAAGTTTATCATTTATAAAAGTGATTCCTGATACACTACCAATCCCCCTATTAAATGGGTCTGGATTGATAACCTCCCATGTTTCCCCTTCATCACTAGTCTTGCTTAATGAATAAAAGGCGCTCCCTAATGCTTTATCTGTCATATTTAGTTTATAACCAACTTCTTTTGATAGGAAAAACTGTTCTTTTTCATTCTTTAAATCTTGTTGTTTCTTCTCTTTAAGCCTATCTTCATTTGGAGGCGTCTTTGATTTACTCCAACTTGCGTCACATATTAAGTTATATCTAGCAGGTACTAGCTCTTTCTCTTTTCCAGGGACAAATATAGATACAGTATATCCAATGATTTCAGAAGCTGCTTCTTTAAGACTCTGCCCCTTACCATCCTCAGTAATATTAATAATTCCCTCTGTATTGGATCCCCAATTTCTTTTTCCATAATAAATCAACCCATACTTACTTTCATTCCACTTTCTAACCGTTTGCTTAACTGGAATCGCCTTAACCGTTTTAATTAAAGGTTCTACTAATTTATCATCATCATAATCAGGCTTTGCATATCCGTCTCGTATTATAGTAATATCTTTTGATTTCTTCTCATTATAAGAGATTAAATAAGTTTCTTCTTTCCCATCAACATTTTTTCCATAAATAAATGTATCAAACGCTGTGATTGTTCCATCTGAATGAAATGTAAGATCAAAATCAGTTGCCATATACAATTTCTTTGGCAAAGGATATTTTTTATTGATATCTTCAAAAATACCTTCTACTCCAGATTTATATATATTATTATGTTTAAGTTTAACTGACCTTTCATGTTTTAACCTTTCTATAAACCATGCCAATTTACCATTGTAATTTATTGCACTTTTATAAATCTGCATCCCATAAAATGATGTAATTGCAACAATAATGATAATAGAAATGGATCTCCATGCTATTGAATTAGTTAATTTTTTAGATTCATATTCTCTATTTTTTATCACCCGCATTGTAGTAAATGTAGTCATGGATATAAAAAGTACTATACATAATAACAAAATATAAATATTATAATTCATCCTTCCGTACTTACAGTATAAGGCTAACTCATAACAAAAAATGCCGTATACAATTATTAGTATTGGATTTGTTACTAATGACAGAAGTAACCTTTTTGCATTTTCCCTAAATATAGAAATCACTCCTAATTACATGAATTACTGATATTAAGTATACTTTATTGTAAAGTAACAAAAAAGCTATTTAATCTTGCCGCCAAAAATACAATAGACATCTGTCTATTAAAGCCGTTTAAAAATCTAGTTGTTTCATAGACAATGGATTTTTGAGTGAATACTAAAATTGCTTCATTTGGGAGCCAAATAATGAAAATGAACCCTCATAATAAACATAACAAATAGAGTATTTGCATTTAAACTCTATAAAACTCAAATGTATTTTTTTCTAGACATATTGCTTCATCGGAATTTTTGATAATAATATCAAAACATTGACTGTATGGATGCATAAACACTTCGTACTGAATCCGACGTTCTGCATGAGACCGCCTTAAATAATTGATATCGGCTCTCCTTTCAGCAATATCGCGGCTAGACCTTCTCATTAATTCTGTTTCACCATCTGCATAGAAGTAAATTTTTAAATCAAATAAATCGGGATTAATAAAATGCGACACTCATTCCTTCTACAATCATTAGTTGAATAACCTAAGGCTGCTTCGGTAGCCATTTTTGTACCAACTGGCAGTTTAGTTTTCAATATGTGAAAAGGGATTTCCAAGTAATTAATTGAATATACATTTATTGTTTACTAATTTTTAGGAGGTCCCTTTATGGGAGATAAGCTTTACTGTATTGCTATCAAGTTCTTAATGAAGAAAGACTAGGAGTTTCGCACGGTTCTATAATAATTTATAGTGATGCTGTGACGGGAATGTCGTACACCAAGCTATTAAGGATTCAATTAATGAGTTAAAACAATGGTTGCTTTTATTCCAGTCAATCCCTACTGTTGAAGAAACGGAAATTATCCTGAGAAATGCCCATATAGATTTTTTAAAAAGAGAAAGCTTTCGCTATCTTATCTATCATAAGGATACTAATGATTTTATTGGAACTGCTAGCCTTCACGGAATTAATTGGAAGATTTCTAAATGTGAAATTGGATACTGGATTAACACGCAATTTAGTGGCAATGGATATATGACAGAGGTAGTAAGTGAGTTAACAAACCTTGGATTTCAGTTACTCAAATTTAGAAGGATTGAAATAAGATGTGAATCTACTAACACTAAAAGTCGTACGATCCCTGAAAAACTAGGTTTTGAGCTTGAAGGGATATTACAGAATTTACGATACGGGAAAGCCCACGCAGGACTTTAGTCCGTCTTTAGACGTGGGATGAAAGCATCGTTTTTGCATAGTAAAACATGGTATACTTTATTCATAGTCATGCAAAAGACTCTAAAACGACTGTTCTCTGAAAATAGAATACATATGAGGTTGGGGTAGCCAATTCTTCTACTCCGTAAAATGTATTAAGTCGTCATGCAAAAGACGTAAAAACATTTGAGAACGAACAATCTGTACGGTATGGTCACAGTACCGTAGCCCACGAACCTATATGGTCTGTTGTGGGAGTGGTGATGGCACACCGCAATCTTGCACGTCAGCGATACCAGAAATGGACTTCGCCTTTGGTAGCAAGAATCCCACTGACGTTAGTCAGCTGGCCCCTTTAGGGGTGGGAGTGTCAAGTAATGAAGATCTTTCAGCTGACAGTAAAAAACTAACTGATACCTGCATCTATGCAAAGATAAATTAGATTAAAAGTTTAATACTCAATTGAGTATGTTTACACAGTTTATTCCCCTTCTAATCCGTTATTATGATTTGTTTAGAACTATAGTACATCAATATGTTTAAAATGAAATGTACTGAACTGGTATATTCTATTAAAACAAGAAGATTTACTTCTCATATTAATAACATCAGTATTATATACAAATGTTACAATCATTTTATAAATAAATTACTTCATGAAGTTATGAAATTAGGACCGTACATATTAGAAATATGTACGGTCCTTTTGTTTACTAGTACTTATCTAACCTAAAGATAAGTATGTGCTCCTTTTACAATTTGAATTTCTTTGTAAGCTTCTTATATTTTCTATATGAACGTCTAACAATGTTTAACATGAAATACGGTATTTTAACAGGGAAAGGCAATTTATAAATGAAAGGCAAGTAAAAGGTGAAATATGCCTTTTCTAAGTCTCTCCACTTACTATCTTCTTTTGTTTTTAAGAAATCAGATACATCGACTACATATCCCCTTCCGTTTTCCATCATCACATTTTTTCCGTGAACATCACAAGGAGTTAATCCTTGCTCCCTTGCATACTCTATAGCTTCATTGATATCAAGGATTACCTGCTTAGGAATTTTAATCCCCTTATGAATAGCATCGTATAAGGTAATCTCTTTTAAACGTTTCAATACTATGAAATTCTCTCCTTTATACATAAGCTTCGAATAAGAAGGATGATTTCCGATTCTTCGGTATACTTCTGACTCTTTTTCAATTCCTTCTCCTTCTCGCGCGTAAACTTTCACTACCCAATCTTTGTATTCTTTGTGCATAAATACTGCGGCATAATTACCTGTCCCTAAACACTTCCAAAGTCTAGGAATATCTTTAACTACTATAGGCTCGAATTCATCCTCACTTCTTATGCTTACCTCTTTTAATAATTCGTCCTTTATCAATCTCACAAAACTATTTATACTCATCATTTCCACTCCGGTTTTGCTACAAGGGGTACTACCCCATACCCACCAAGTTAAAAAGTACCTTCTTTCCTAATACGAAAAAAATGAGCAGACTTCACTAAGTAACTAACTTTAGCGAAATAAAATTTTCATTTAGGGGGGTACTTCAAAACCTTAAAATGGATATTCTACGCAAATATATATTATTGATACAATAAGTTATGTTAACTTCACATGATTATATTATACAAAAACTCAGCAAATACCGTTACAAAAAGTGTACAAGCCATATCTACTCTCTCTAAATAGTTTATTGCGAATCTATTTTAAGGAGAATTCTTACATCACAATTTCATAAATCTAAGGTTTCAAACTATTCATTACGAAAAAAAGACCGTATCACTACGGTCCTTTTCTCGCTCTTATGCAAACACTATGACTGTGTAACTTTATTAGAAACAAGTAGTTTTTCAATACATATAGGTAACATATCTAATAACGTTTCAAATGCGTAATTTACGTCCAGACGCTCCGTCCATTGATGTGCATCTTTTCCTACTGGTCCCATATTTAATACTGGAACGTCAAACTCTTCTAATTCCTCTAGTGGAATCGAATAACCTTTATCCCATAATGGCATATTGTCTACGAGAGAACTCATTGAATCCAATGGGTTTTGTAAGCCCACATAGCTTAAATCTGAAATTCCTCCAAAATAATTTTGGTTTTCAAATGTAATGCTATGATTATAGTGGGCATACTTTTCCATTTCTACAACTACCTCTTTAATTAAAGGATTGTTGCGTGAACTCACAGCTGGATAGTATGGCGGCGCAAAGAAAAGTACAATCATTGGAGCCTTTTCTTTACATAAGATAGCTAATTTGTCTACTAAATCAATAGTTACTGCACGATCATCTTTATCTTCTCTATTTTTTATAATATCGGATTGAATTTCATCTATTTTTTCTCTTCCATGTTGTTCAATTGCATAAGCAATAAGCTCTTCATACGTTAATACATTTACTTTAAGATTAGGCGGTATGAACGGATTATGCTTAGAAAAATGATACGCTCGCTCCTCATACGATTCTTCAATTTTCTCTGCTACTTTCGTTACTTTTTGGCGTAACAATGAAACTACATCTGTCATCGTTTTTTCTAGTAAAAACAAATTAAATAATGTGACTGCACGATGAGGAATTTGTACAGAATAATCCTCCTTTAAGTCTCTTTGAAGCAAGTTAGTTGGTGGAGGACTCGCTTCACCATCTACAATATCGCAAAGGTCAGTATTCAACTCTAATTCAGCTGTTAATAATGCAGCCATATAGCTCCCATTTAATCCTGCAAAAGGTTCGCCTACATGTGTCTCTTTTCCATAGCAAAGGAAACCAGGTAACACCTTACCAATAGAACCAGTATAAATATACTTATTTTGGTCACCAGGATGCCTTGAAAACATAGGCTCTGAATTTAGGACCGTTTTATACTCTAAGTCATGTTCTTTTGCTAAGTCTAATAATCTTGGAACAGCGGCTCTCATCCCTACAGAGTTCACTTCTTCATCTGGAACAGCCAATAAAAGAACATTCCCATCAAATCTTCCTTCACAAGCTTGCTCAACCATCGCCATTTGTAAGGCTAGACCACATTTCATGTCCATCGTTCCTCTACCAAAGAGCCAATCTCCTTGTTCAATATCTTCACGTACATGATCTGGTAGCTCATCTTTATGAGAATAAAACATAGATGTTAATTTTTTAGGGTTAAATGCATCTTCTTTCCACACTCCGTAATCTTGTACATCTACAACATCAAAGTGACTAACAAGAATTACAGTATTTTTTGTACTATCACTTTTCTTTACTAGAGCTGTAACAAAATATCGTCCATCCCCCGTCAGATTTTTTTGCAAATGATGCGGATTTTGTTTGAAATACTGTAAGTCAGATAGTTGTTCTACAACAAAGTCTGGCAATATAACTTCAGCTTCTGAACCTGTAATACTAGGAATTTCAACAAGATTGCTTAATAATTGAACCAATTGTTCTTTAGATTGCCACTTTGACATATAAATCCCCCTATTTTTCCGCATTATGAAATTCATTTCCAATATATGAATAAAAAATGACGACAGCTATCAAAATTATAATTTTGCCGTTTGGCAAGCTTATGGTTCTTTTTGTTTGCGGCAAAAATATGCTTCCAGGATTTGAAGAATATTTTTAATATCGCTTTTAAATAAAATCACTGTTTTTATTTAAAAGCGCGATGTTTTGCCCCTTTGGATCTGTTTATCTAAAGAGATGTTTTTATAGTGAAAAGAAGATCTGAACTGAAAGGCGGATTAAGAAACTGCTGAGTAGCAATAAAGTTACTCCACTAAAGGGCCAGATTGTTGAGGAACGTTTTCAGGAAATTAGATTATTCGAGTTTGAATATATCATTGAGATTATGAAGGTTTTTTACTTAAACTGACGGGGCAGTAATACTCAATTAAAAATAATGGTAAAGTTAGCGAAAAGAAGAAGGATTGAAAATCGTATAGATTCATTCATTGTAATACATTTTAAGTTTTTGTGTGGCGAGGTATTTGAGAAGTAAGAATGATTTCATCAAAAAAACATTGAAGCTCCAACGGGTTTTTATATGACTATTTTTCCAGACCCAATTTAACATCACAAATTACAAATAAACATTCTATACTTTTGGTTAGATTTTTTATATAGTTTGATTGACAGCAAAACCTAAGAAAAGGGGTGTTATTCATTGAGAAGCACTTGTCACCTTGATCAATCTGATTTGCAGGAGTATATGCAAAAAGTCTTTGGTACCAGTTATTTGGTTTCTAGTGTAACGAAAATGCATGGCGGTGCACAAAAGGTAGTCTATAAGATTGATTGCAGCAATGGATTTTCCTGCGTTCTGTATGTTTGGGATCTTACCATGAATTATTTTCAAGAAGAAATAGCAAACCGAGATATACATGAGCACTCCTATAGTAGTGATTTATTTGAATCAAATAACAAGTATTTAATTCAACAAGGAATTCAAACTCCCCTTCTATATGATCTGAATAAGGAAAGAAACCGTCATCCTTATGATTATGCTCTCGTTGAATATGTAAATGGACAAAAGGCAGAAGTTTATTTTCAACATTCCGATTCATATGTTAAAGATAAAGTGTTTCAGCGGATAGGAGATATGCTGGCAGACATGCATGCCAACGAGAGACTTACTCATGGGAAAGTGAATCAAAGTGGGATCAACACGGAAAAATGTCATCACTTGCAAATGAAGAATGCAAAAAGAGATTTAGATTACGCATGCCAACATATTGACAGCATCAGGGCTAGTCATAGCAATCTACTCGATACATTGTACGAGCTTGAATCAAAAATTGAAATAAGAAGTCGTTATGGATTTATACATGGGGAACTCGGCCCCGATCATGTATTAATTAATGACAAACTAGAACCTTATTTGATTGATATCGAAGGAGCCGAGTTCTTTGATATTGAGTATGAGCACAGTTTTTTGCAGTTTCGATTTGGGGATTATTATCGATATTTAAAGAATGATACTCTCGACCCCAACAGGATGTTATTCTATCGATTCCATCATCATATATCCTTAACTTCAGGCGGGTTGAGATTGCTTCACAGAGGATTTCCGAATCAACAATTTGCAAAAGATCTAACCGATTACCATTCCCGTTGTGCACTGCGTTTTATTGAAGGTTGAACTTATGTCATTAAAAATTTAAAGACAGACAGGAGTTAAATACAATGATAAAAGGTTTCGGAGGAATATTTTGGAGAACTAAAAATCTTGATGTTATAAAAAAATGGTACAGTGAAGTGTTGAAGATTGAAATAGAAAATTGGAATGGGACTGTGATTAAACCCGAATTAGGAACAGAGACTATCTTTTCTTTCTTTACTGAGAATGACAGTTATTTTCCAACAGAACAACAAGTGATGTTAAATTTCCAAGTACATAATCTAAACGAGACTATTCAGCATCTTGAACATATTGGTGTACCTCTTGAAAAGAAAGAAGAGATTAGTGAATTTGGAAAGTTTATTTGGATTAAAGATCCTGAAGGGCGATTGATCGAGCTTTGGGAGAAATAGCCGGTTGTAATCATTTGCTATTAAGCTAACAGATGCTTTAGTTCAATAAGGTAAATAAAAAAAGTGCACCTCCGTTTATTAGACACAGTCTAACAATCGGAGGTGCACTTTTTTAATCTAAATTAATACTTTTAATAAAATCAAAATGATTTTCATCAGCTAATTTATCGATATAACCTGTTATATACAGATTTGCTTTAGATACTTCTGTATTCTTAAACTCAGAATAAAAATCAGGAGAAAATGATACTTTTAAAACAATACTATCCCCAGGTTTAATATTTAACTTATTACCTTTAGCTAACACTCTAAATGGATTTGTTGTTTGGCCAGAAACAGTAGGTGATTTAGGAAATGAAAACATAACATTATTTTGTACAATAATATAATCGGTATTATTAGTCATTTTTATTTTATAAGATATTTCAGTGTTCGTATTTGTATTTTTAGAAATTAATTCATACACTATTCCATTTTCAACATCTGCTTGTTTAAAATTAATATTATTTTTACTAGAACAAGCACTCAAAATAAAAAACAAAACCAATATGATTATTCCACATTCTTTTTTCATTGATCTATTACCACCTATCAGTAAACACTATATTCTCTTTGGATTGTCATAACATTTGAAACGTACGTAACACTAGTAATACTCTAAAAGCTAGAATTAGAACCGATAATGACAGTAGCGTCCAGTTCCTTGTTTCTAGCGACTTTTGTGCTAAGCCCAGCACCAGCAAAGATTTCAAAGGCCTGGGGTGCCTGAACTTCGCTCGTCTCTATCAAAAGATGTCCATCCAAAGCTAACCAGAGTAAAGCTTCTTCTGCTACTCTTCGCAGAATGTTAAGACCATCTTCTCCTCCGTCAAGCGTTACATTTGGTTCATATAGGCGTGCCTCCCGGGGGAGAAACTTTATTATTTCAGTAGGAACGTAAGGTACGTTCGCAACTAGGATATTTACATGGCCCTTAAGTGAGTCTGGTAGAGCTTTATACAAGTCACCTTCAAAAGCATGACCGCCAAAATTCGTTACATTGCGGCTAGCGCATTGTACTGCGATAGGGTCAATGTCAACAGAATACAATTCAACTCGTCCCAAAGCTGCTGCCAGTGCTGCGCCCACCGCACCTGATCCACAACATAGGTCAACAATGATATCGCTAGAACGTGACAGAGCCTCTGTTTGATGAACAAGGAACTCGGTACGTTTACGCGGTACAAAAACGCCTCGATCCACTTCTATTCGTAGACCACAAAACTCCGTGTATCCAACAACGTATTCCAGAGGTAAACCGTTGACTCGCATTTCTACCATTTTCATAAGGTCCTCTGGAGTTAGTGCCTCTGACATAAGTAACCGGGTCTCATCTTCTGCAAAAACACAACCGGCACTTCGAAGCTTGCTAACTATATATTTTTCCATTTTCATATCCAAAAATAAATTTGTTTTATTCTCTATATTATCTCACCACTTTTGATAAAGTTTGTTTGTAATTCAGAGTTCGTTAAAAATAGCTAATATCCTTTTTCAATAATCTGATTCTTACATAAACTGCCATTTGATGGACATATTCGTCTATGACCATCTCTTTCCCTTGTATATAGAGCATTCTTTTCAATTTCTGTTTTCGTCAAATCTAATTAACAGAGATATAAACGAAAACACATATTTTTACACTATTTCGATTTATATATACAAACTATATTTTTAACGTTTTGGGCTATTTGCTTTGCTTAAGTTGATTTGCATAGATACTACCCCTCTTTGAAATATTTCAGTTCAAAATGAAATAACATTTCAACATAGACTATCAATCTACCTAGACATTATGACAACCACCTTAGATATCTGAATTTTCTATACATTAAAGGTTATCACCTAAACAACCTCGAATATTGTAATAAACATACATAACATAAGGAGGTTGAGCTATTTTGTTTCGTTCATTTACAAATGGATGTGTTGCCCTTGTGCAGCGTTTCTTACCAGAACCGTTTATTTTATCATGTTTATTAACTGTTTTCGTTATCTTCTTCGGCATGTTTGCAACGCACCAAACACCGGTCGAAATGATTACGCATTGGGGCAATGGAATTTGGGGGCTTCTCGCCTTTTCTATGCAAATGGCTCTTGTACTCGTGACAGGATCTGCATTAGCAAACGCTCCTCTTATTAAAAAAGGATTAACGAGAGCAGCGAAATTACCGAAAACAAATGGACAAGGTATTATTGCTATTTCAATCGTAAGTTTACTAGGAGCATACATAAACTGGGGATTTGGTATTGTTGTATCGGTTTTATATGCAAAAGAAGTGGCCAGACAGTTAGAAGGATTAGATTATAGGTTAGCAATTGCTTCTTCCTACTCTGGATTTCTCATTTGGCATGCCGGTCTTTCTGCTTCTATCCCTCTTACGTTAGCAACAGGCGGCGAAACGTTAATCAAAACGACCGCTGGGAGTATTAACGAAGCGATTCCAATAACAGAAACGTTATTCTCGCCATACGCTCTCGTTCCGGTTATTATCTTTCTCGTTACGATGCCTCTTATTAACCGAGCAATGCATCCAGATGAAAAGCATACAATTACTGTAGACCCTATCGTGTTCCATGAAGAGGCTGCCGCTCAAGAAGTGGCGCAAAATACGTTCGCTGAAAAAATGGAAAATAGCATAATTATTACACTTTGTATTGGATTATTAGGTCTTATTTATATTTTCAACTACTTTTATACGAAAGGCTTTAACCTTACACTTGATATCGTTATTTTCATGTTATTGATTGCGGGTCTTATTTTCCACCGTACTCCGATTCAATATATTCGCGCTTTCTCTGACTCAACTAAGAGTGCTTCAGGCATTTTACTTCAGTTTCCGTTCTATGCTGGAATTATGGGGATGATGATTGGAGTAAATAGTGAAGGGCTTTCGCTTGGAGGAGCTATTTCTACTTTCTTTATTAGTATTTCAAATGAAACCACATTCCCGCTCTTTACATTTTTAAGTGCTGGCATTGTAAATATTTTCGTTCCATCTGGAGGCGGTCAATGGGCAGTGCAAGCACCAATTATGATTCCAGCTGGCGCTGAACTTGGTGTACCTGCCGCGAAAACAGCGATGGCAATTGCATGGGGCGATGCTTGGACAAATTTAATTCAACCTTTCTGGGCATTACCGGCATTAGCGATAGCTGGTTTAGGCGCTCGTGATATTATGGGATTTTGTGTTGTTAACTTACTATATGCAGGATTTATCATTAGTCTATGTTTCTTATTTATTTAAACGAAAAGCTAGTTTTATACTAGCTTTTTTATATAATAAATCATTCGTTATCTATACAGCTTATTACCTTCCTCCACTCTACCTCTGCATGATTTAATGCTTCATATGTAAACAAATCTTCACATACTTTTTCAATCATATGAGGATTGTTCTTAAGGAAATTCCACTGCAATACTTTAGGAAGAAAATATGTTTCATATTCTTTACTTCCCCTTATCACCTCATCAACTTCTCTTTCACAAATCCCTCTTATTAAATAATCATTTCTTAATTGTATCTGAATTTGTTTTAACGTTTCACTACACTTCTTTAATTGGACTAAACAATTAATATACGTACGAAAAAGTTCGTCATCACAATTGCAACACTTTATAATACGATCGATTTCATTCATAATGTACGAGCCTTTTCTTCTATTTGTAATAGCCACTTTTCACGCTTCTCTAGTTTACTCGTTTTCACAGATTGAAAAGTAGAACGTTTTATATCGCGAATACCACAAAAACGTAAAACCCCTCTTTTCATCATAATCCAATCCGCTGATCGATATAGTAGTGCTACGTACCATAACGGTGAGTCTAACGTATTAATAACCCACGCCTTCTTACCTTTAAATAAGCCTGTCGGTAATGCCCCCTCATATTTATAAGCAAATCCAGCTACAAAAATACGATCGATAAATCCTTTTAAAATAGCAGGCATCCCCCACCACCATATCGGATATATAAAGAGAAGCGTATCCGCTTCTTCCACTAACGTTCTGTACCGAGCTGTTTCTTCTTCATTTACTAAATCACGTCTTTTCTTCTCTTCATTAAATACAAGGACTGGATCAAATTGTTCCTTATATAAATCAAGTACCGTAAGCGAATGATTTGTTTCTTGTAATCCTTTTTGCACATGCTCTAAAATTGCCCAATTAAAGCTTGAAGGATTAGGATGAGCGTATATAATTAGTACGTTCACTACAAAACAACTCCCTCTTTAGTTAAAGTTTCCCCTTCTTTAACATCTTCTCTACAATTTGCACATTTTTCGAACTTTGTAACAAACGATTTAATACTGTTAGTAACTCTTCTTTTTCTAAACCGTTCAGTTTCTCTTTAACCGTACTCTCACCAGCACCTTGAATTTCATACACAACTGCCGCCATATGTTTACAATAATTTTCGTACGGACACTCGCAACTACTTTCTGCAAAATCTTCAAGATCAATAACCACTTCATAATTTCCTGCATTACCAGTCACAAAAGCAAATACTTTATTATCATGTACTTCAACATCTTCTACATGTCCCTCTTCATAATATTCATAACCTCTATCAACAATATATTTCGGAATATACCTATGTAGTTCTTTTAATAAATATGCGTACATAACAACACCTCTTCCTTTAATTCCCTTTTGACTTCCAAAATCCTGCATGTTATTCTAATAACTGTCAAGTAGCGAGTCTACGTGACAAACGACTGACACCTATTCGGCGAAGGTGTCTCTTTTCATTTGCAGCCGATATGAAGTGCCTCTTTCAGGCACATTCAATCTTTGACACTACACACTCAACACCATTCCCTTGTATCAGGCTGCTTTAGCAGTCTTTTACGCTACATACTTCGTTATTTCAAGAAAAAAAGAGAGCCTAGCTCCCTTTTCCCGCTTTATAAAATACCCCTTTTTCAGCATAGCGATATTCATCATCAGCTAAAGTAATTTTCCCATCCAGTTTGAGTTCATCTAATAGTCTTGATAAATAAAATTGATGTAACATTTTTTTAGTGAATTTTCCTTCATGATGCGAAACGATATGTTCTTGAATATCTAACAATGATATTGGCTTATCTTGCTCTATCATATATTCATAAACTGTACTACGCAGTTTTACGTATTTTTCGAGTGTCACAGTACTTCGCAACCCCTTTCTTCTTATTATAAATTTTCGTAATCGGTTTTTTTGCAACAAAAAAACCTCTCCGATAAGAAGAAGTTACGTATATCTTCGTCTTATCTCCCAGAACAAATATGTTCTGCTGGAATTAGCACCTGCATCGCGGTTGCTGGGTTTCATCGGGCCAGTCCCTCCACCTCTCTGGATAAGAAAATATTCACTTTAAATTTAACTATACGTAATTTTATTATAATTGTCAAATAAATATAAAAAATTATATTTTCTTATTTATTGTTCATACTACAAAAAGATGTACAAAAGGAGGCTACTACTTTGAAAAAGAATGCTCGTGGATACGTACAAGATTCTTTTCATTCCTTACAAGAAGCGAAACATTGTTTAGAAGATGCATTACAGACTGTTGAAGAAGATTTTAATCGCGCACGTATTGAACAATCCCTTTACGCTGTAGAGCAAGCATTACAAAGATGTGATTATACCGTTCACATTTTAGAACAAGAATGAAAACTTCCCATCAAAAGATGGGAAGTTTTTTCAAATGGCATACTTCATCATTATTACCGTTATTATTAAAAAATATACAGAATTAACAATTTCTAAAATCCCTACTTTTAATATAGAAATCTTTTTGCCATACAACATAATGGCCCGAATTACACTTGGTACAAATATGAGTGAACACCATGGATTTATAGCAAATACAATTACCGTTAATACAATATGGTATCCCCAAGATATAAAACGATACTTCGGATTGTTTTTTTCACGAATCATCGTTTTCACATAAAACGTACTTCCTAAAAAATATAGAAATGAAATAAGCGCAATGAATAATGCTGTTTTATCTATGAATTTCATGGAGAAATAATAACTGATTAAACCACCTATACAAAACACTATAATCGCACAAACATCATTTAGTAATGCTCGTTCATCTTTCCGACGAGCGTAATGCATATTTACAATAAACAATGGAATCATTAATACTGCGAATAAAAGAATTCGCCATTCATATAATAAAGAAATCATCCCAAATACAAATGCAATGATAAAATAAACAATTGCAGCGTGTAGAAATTCTTTTTTTCGTCTTTGCCTTATGTACATGAGAAATGGATAAGTGGCTAGATAGATAAAAAACCAGGCTAAAAACAGTGGGATATGATAAAAAGTAGGTTTACCAAGTAATACACTTAATAGAAATGGTATGACAAGCATCGCCCATGCTCCATGTTGCTTCGGAATAACTAACTTCATTAACTATACACCTCCCTCTTGAAAATAATTCTCACCTACTATTATACAAATAATTTCATATAATAACGGATATATATTGAATCTATTTTTTGACAATAAAAAATGCTTCTTACAATATGTAAGAAGCATGAAAGAGGCAAACGAATATGTAAGTCGCGACCCTACCTTATATGAGTATGCTTTTCTATGTCACCTTATGCTCATCTAATATACCGTATTTCTTTTTAAATCTTGTGAGGATCGTAATCCATGACGTACTAAATAGCAGAAGGAAAATAACATTCGATATCGCATGACTAAGATCGAAAGAAAAACTTGCGACATAGTAAGCAATAACTGTTTCCCACGTTGCTTCCTGTATAAAACCAAGCAGACCCCAAAAATTCATAATCCAGCCAAATAGAAATCCAACGGCAAATCCGTACAACAGTCTTCCCCACAGTTTTTTCATTAAAAATGTATTACGTAATAGTCCAGCTATAAACCCGATCATACCCCAAGAGAACATTTGCCACGGAGTCCACGGACCTTGTCCTAAAAAAATATTAGATACAATGGCAGCCGTTGCCCCAATCATAAAGCCAGTTTCACTTCCAAAAACAATTGCAGAAACGATAATGACAAAAGAAGTCGGTTGTACACTTGGTAAAATAGAAAATGGTACCCGGCTAACCGCTGCAATCGCCGCTAACACCGCAACGATAACAATTTCACGTGAAACAAACGCCTTCCTTTCAAAACGAACATAGAAAGGTAACATAATGACAGCTAATAAAAACAAACTACTTACCATGTAATACCCGTCCATAATAAAAGTCGTAAAGAGTAGTGTACATATTACAACAGCAAAAATAAATATTATGAATGCAACATATCGTTTGGACACGCTTCGTACACATCCTCCCACGTTAATGCAAATGGCAACTCTCTACGGATGAATCGATTAATAGATGTTGTATAAAAGAAGTTACCACTAAAGAACTCTTTCGGTGCATCATTCATAATGACTTTCCCGTCAAATAACATCATGCACTGATCAACGTATTTCGCTGCAAACTCAATATCATGCGTTGCCATTACAATTGTTGTACCTTCTTTTTGCAACTGTTTAAATAGCTCTCCTACTCTTTCCTTTTTCCATGGATCTAATCCCTTTGTCGGCTCATCCAGTAATAATAAAGTTGGCTTTGATAATAACGTTGTACATAATGCAAGTAGTTGTTGTTCCCCGCCGCTACAATCATGCGGATGACGTTCTTTAAGCGAATATAACCAAAACTGTTTTAGCATATTTTCTGCTATTTCTTTTCCTTGTTCTCCGTATAATTCACTTGCACGTTCATACACTTCTTCCCACACTGTACCAAATGTAAAATGATAATACGGGTGTTGTGATACGTACCCTATACTTTTAAATCGTTCTTTCGAATCAATTTTATGTATCATTTTTCCATTCCACTTTACCTTACCTCTTCTAGCTTTTTGTAATCCTGCTAAAATCGTTAACAGCGTAGACTTCCCGGTTCCGTTTTTCCCAACTAGAGCTGTCCATTTTCCCTTTTCGATGTTCACTGTTAAATCGCGTAAAATAAGTGGACTACTTTTTTCATATTGAAAAGATATATGTTCTGCACTTAAAATTACTTCTTGCTTTTCCCATTGTTCTACTTGCCCATTCCTATATGATATCGCTGAAAAATCATTCATTTTCATTTGTGCCTCTCGCACTGTAAATGGAATCTCTTTCACATTCCACTCTAAAAACAATCTTGGAATTTGCGGAATGAATGGACGAAACTTTTCTACTTCCCACATGTTCGCTATCACACTTTTAGAAGTACCATCATAAATGATTCTGCCATTATCCATACAAACAACGCGTGTTGCGAGCGGTATAACTTCATCTAAACGATGTTCACTTAAAATAATCGTAATTCCAAGTTCTTCATTAATACGTTTTAATAATCCTAAAAACTCTTTTGCAGCAATCGGATCTAGCTGCGCTGTCGGTTCATCCAGTAATAGTAGCTTCGGCTGCATGACTAATACTGCTGCTAAATTTACTAGTTGTTTTTGACCACCAGATAAAGTATGAACAGATTGATGTAACAAATCTTGAAATCCTAAAAAGCTAATGAGTTCCGCTATTCTTTTTTGAATAATATGTGATGGTAACCCAATATTTTCTAAAGAGAATGCTAATTCTTGAATAACTGTATCCATTACGAGCTGATTTTCTGGGTTTTGAAACACCATACCAATTTCTTGGGCAGATAATAAATTTGGTACTTCTTCTAATAAAGCACCATCATAATATGTATGTCCAGAACGCGTGCCAATTGGAAGTAACTCCTTTTTAAAATGTTTTAATAAAGTTGTCTTCCCAGAACCTGAACCACCAGCAAGTACTATAAATTCTCCTTTTTGAACAGAAAGAGAAATATGCTGTAACGCTTCTTCATTTTCATCAGCATATATAAATGATAAATTTTTTATTTCTGCATGCGCCACCATATCCATTCCCTTCCTTCCATTACAATCGGTAAACTAATAAACATCATAAATAGGAAAAACATCATTCCATCATATTGCTGGAATAGTATTGATTCCACTTTCGGATAAATGATCAATTTCCCTCCGCCATAATAACTAAATATGAATGAGGCTATAAATAGAATACTTAAATAACTTAGCGTGTACCAATCGCGTCTTTCCATTCTATACCGAATATAAGTCGTACGTTTCGTTACACCAAATCCGCGAGCTTGCATAGAATCCGCTGTTTGTAGTGCATCTTCTAACGAACAAACTAATAACACTTGCAGTAATTTCATTCCATTTTTTATACGCTCAATGAGTGAACCTGAATCTAATTGTACACCTTTCGTTTTTTGGACGAGTGTAATTTTCTTTAACCGCCTAATAAACAAAGGAACAAATCGCACTGTAATCATCGTTAGCAATGCAACTTTCGGTGAAATTCTTGAAAACAAATATAAAAATTTATGACTCGAAATAATATCGTTATAAGAAGCAAATGTAAACATAATTGCAACTAATAATAATCCCATAACAAGTCCATACATACAAGCCTCAAGCTTAATCCGGCTATCTCCTAAATAAAATAACGTAGTCGCTCCTCTATGTGTTAATAAAGAATTAAATAAAATAACCATCAAAAAGAATACGATAGTACTAGGTAGCATCTTTCTGATTTTCTCACCATTTCCCTGTACTATATTTAAGATTACTATTAGTATAATCGCTCCAATTAAAAAAAGAGGATGAAGACACATCATACATAGTATCATCACCCCAATATAATAGAAAAAATTAACAAAAGGATGTAAAGAAGAAAAGCTTATTTTCATAGTCCTTTACCGAAGATCCTTTCCTATTTTAATACAAACACCCACTCGATTGTATCGCCTGGTTTTACTTTAACTACACCAGCACTATAGTTTGGAAAAGCACCGTTCACACGATATTTCCAGCCACTAGTAGCAGTAATATCTTTCTCGTATAAATCATTAATACCTTTTACATAAATATCACCTTTAGAACCACTCGCATCAACATCTAATCCTGTGCCCGTGAGCACACTGTAAACTGTGTCGCCTTCTTGTACATCAACCTTTTTCGCACCTAATAAGTACCCTTCATTTCCTTTTACGGAGATAGTAACTTGTTTTGCTTTAGGTACTGGCACTGGTACTACATCTGGTGGTGGTACCGGTGGTGGCGGAGCTGGTAGATTATTGTTCTCTTCTGGATTTTTCTTTTGCTCCTGCTTTGGTGTTTCTTTTGGCTGATTAACAACCTTTGCTTCTTCTTTTACTTCTGGCGCTTTCGGCGGCTGAGGTTTCTCTTCTTGTACTTTTTGTTCCGGTTGTTTATTTGCAGCAGGCTGTTCCTTTGGTTCCTCTTCTTTCTTTACTTCAGGCTGTTCCTGCGCTTTTTCTTCTTTCGGTTTCTCTTCTACTTTTTGTTCTTGTTTATCTTTCTGCTCTTCTTGTGGCTTTTGTTCCGGTTCAGCTTGCTTCTCTTCCAGTCTCGGTACATCTTTTTGTTCTTCTTGCTTCGCTACTTCTTTTTGCTCTTCTTGCTTCGGTTCTGCCTTCTTCTCAGGTTTTACAGCCGTTTCTTCACATCCGGCTAATAATCCCAATGAAAGAACTAAAGAAATGAACCATTTCATCTTACTCATGCTGTCCTCACCTTTCATAATAAAATTAGGAGCAAATGATTGCTCCTAATTTTTGTTAAGCTGCTTTACGTCTCCATAATACATATGCAGAAGCGATACATAATACACCCATACCTACTTGTGTTGCTGCACTATGAGAAGATGCTCCTGTTTGTGGTAATTGATTCTTATTCTTGTTTGTTTCTTTATTAACTCGTTCGTTATCTACAACAACTTTTAGATTTTCATCTTTTGGTTGTTTTTGTAACTCTTCTTGTTGTTTCGGCTGTTCTACAACTTCTTTTTCTTCTACAGTTGTCTCTGGCTCTACAATTGGTTTCGTATCAATTTCATTTTCTACTACATTTGACCAATCATAAATCGATTTCCCAAGATCTTTAAACTGAAGTAACGCTAAAAATGCTTGCTCTGTAGCCATTCCGCTACCTTTTTGATCACTTGGTAACCATTTGAACTCACCATTTGGAAGCTGGTATGACATTAAATTTTGTACTGCTTTATTAAGACGATCGTGATCTACATCTTTAACTAGCGATAGTCCAATAATTGCTTGTGCAGTACTATTAGAATTCTCTTGTCCATCAGCGGCAAAACCACCATTACCTAGCTGCTGCTTGTATAAATAATCAACAGCTTTTTGAATAGCTGGCTTTACATCTGCTTGATCTTGATAAGGAGCTAATGCTGCTAATACCATACTTGTTACATCAACGTTACTAGCACTTTCTTTACTACTTGAACTATCATATGTCCAGCCACCGTCTGTATGCTGCGCTTGTAAAAGTGCTTGTACTAAAGCAGCTCGATTCCATTTTGCTTCGGCCGGAATCTCATATTTCTTTGTATCTAATGCAAGTAATGTAAATGCGTATCCTGTAACGGAATTCACTTTATCTGATTCAAATAAATTTTGCACTAAATTTTGTCCCTCTACCTTTGTAGGATCAACATTCATTGCATTCATCATAATAATCGTTCTAGCTAAATCTGTTGCTGAAAAACGATTTAAACGCTTCTTAACCTTTTCAGCTACTGGCTTAACATAGTTTATTTTCGTTTCAAGCGGAACATTTACACCTGAACGAGCAAGTCCAATCGCAACCCAATCACTACCAATTCCATCTTGTAACATCTTTTCTGATGTTTTAGAAATCGCTTCGTTTAATTGTGCTGCTGGAATTTCGACTTTCTCTTGCTTTGGTTGTTCTGTTACTTTATCTTCTGGTTTACCATCTGGTTTTTCTGTTTTCGGTTCTTCTGGCTTACCATCTGGCTTTTCTGTTTTCGGTTCTTCTGGTTTACCATCTGGCTTTTCTGTTTTCGGTTCTTCTGGTTTACCATCTGGCTTTTCTGTTTTCGGTTCCTCTGGTTTTTCTGTTTTCGGTTCTTCTGGTTTTGGCTCTTCTACAGTTTTACAAGTGCCAAATTTATCTAACGTTTGTTGCAACGTTTGTTGACTCATATTGCTCCAGTCTGCAACGTAACGAAATGCAACAACATCCCCAGACTCTAATTTATAACTATCCGCACCAACTTCTGCAGATTTATCATTTACATCATACAACCAACCGCTCGTTGCTCCGGCCATTAATCCATCGATGCCCTTTATATACGTTCCAAATGACATACTTTCAGATGTTACTTTGTCACCCATAACTTTTTGTAGCAAACTAAAAGCTGTTTCTCCATCTTCAATGGAAACTTCTTTCGGACATAACATAATTCCTTTTTGTGATTCACCAATAATTGCAAGTTTCGCTGTCTTTCCTTCAGCAAACGCAATATGTACTGTATTCGCAAAAGAAACAAATACAAGTGCCACTGCCATTAATGATGTAAGCAGCCATTTCTTTAACATTGCCATCCCAAAATTCCCTCCCTTTACTAACATTCACACAAAAAAAGACCCTTTAAGGGTATGCGGTTGACACTCTCTTTTTGTAAGTGTCGAACAAAAATGTACAACACCTCCTACCCACATTATTCGCGGCTATATTTGTATAGGAAAAATAATTTCGTTTATGAACGCACCATTGTGATAACATTCACTTTTCTAGGCAAAATTTACTCCCTTTTCAAGTTATCCCGCTATTCGCCGAGCAGTAAGACCCCCACCTCAAATTCAGCGAAAGCAAAGAAGTTAGGTGGGGATCAACTGCCCGTAAATGCCCGATTGGTGAAGGCTAATAATCAGTGGGGATGAACAAAATCCCCACTGATTAAAGTTTCACTTTATCGTAAATCGATAAACCTATACATTCTGTAATTTTTAAATTCTGTATTATTTTACTATTGACAAAGAATTTTGTCCATGCTTTATCGGATTTATTTTCTAAGAATAATAGCTTAATAGCCTTCCATTAATAGAAGTCATCCCTCACTATGTAAGCTTTTATCACTAACAATAATTCCATCTTCATCTACATAAACATATTCATTCGGTTTCCATTCAACTTCACCAAATTGCAATGAAATATTTTGCTCTCCTTTTCCTTCTTTTACACTTCTATTTGGCATTGTCCCTAACGCTACAATACCAATATTAATATTTTTTAATTCACTAGAATCACGAACATACCCATTTACAATAATTCCTGCTAAGTTTCTCTCTTCCGCAATAGCTGCCAAATTATCACCGAGTAACGCACAATTTTTAGAAGCTCCGCCATCAACAACTAATACTGTACCTTCCGGTAGTGTTTGTAACCCCTCTTTTACTAGTACATTATCATCCTTCACTTTTACCGTTGCGATTTTCCCATAGAATTGTTTTTTCTTCCCGAAAGACCGAAAAGACTGGCGACATATTTGTAATTCCTTTTCAAATTCATCACATAGATCCGTAGTTTTCCACATCTCTTTCCCTCTTTTCTTTTCCTTTTACATTACATATTCTTGGATTTTTTTCGTTTCCCTGTCTAATATTGCAACAATTTGTATGTGCGGTGAAAGTTATATGAGAATGAGAGATAAGAAGATCAAATTGCTTTATTAAACAGGTCTAATCACTCCAGTAAATAGACTAGCACTACGAAAAATGAAAGAAACGTCAAGTAATCAAAGATATACAACTTTTGTCGTATATTTTTGAGTTATTTGACGTTTATGTTAAGAATTGAACTACCTTTACCCCGCATTAACGGGCAGTAAGACTCCCACCTCAAAATTCGTCTGGAGCAAAGAAGTTAGGTGGGAGATCAATTGCCCGTAAACGCCCGATTGGTGAAGGCTAATAATCAGTGGGGGATGAACAAAACCCCCACTGATTATAGTTTCACTTTATTTATTCGGCATCGAATCTATATACTTTTTAACTACTTCATATACATATTCTTGATTTGCCGCTGCTGTATTCGGGTTGTATTTTCCGCCGTTTGTTTTATTGTTAGATAATACTCGAATTCCTAAGAATGGTACGTCATAAGCTTTTGCGATTTGCGCTGCGGCAGCGCCTTCCATTTCTTCTACAGATGTACCGTATTTTGTATGGAACCACTTAATTCTATCAACTTCATTATTCCAAACGTCTGCTGAACCTATAGTACCTTCCACCACTTTACCTTTTGTATATTTATCTTTCACTGCATTAGCTGCTGCAAGTAAATCCTTATCTCCCTCATAGTATCGGATTTTCTCAGCATTTGGATCTTCTCCTGCACTTCCTTCAGAAGCCATTAAGTCCATAGATATCCATTTTGCCGGTTCAATCCCTTGGTTCTCATCCATATTTGTTGTTTTTAATGACCCTATATTCGCGACTTGTTTTCCTAAAACAATATCAAATACGTTTAAATTAGGATCATGTCCACCTGATGTTCCTTGGTTAATAATTGCTATAGGCTTATATTTTTCAATAGCCACTGCTGTAGCGGCTGCTGTATTTTCCATTCCTTTACCTGTTTTCGCAACGATTACAGGATAATTGTCTACAGTTCCTTTATAAAATACGAAACTCCCAGATTTTTCTTCTTTCACATTTTTTAACCTTTTTGCAAATTTTTCAGCTTCTATTGGCATTGGGCCTTGAATTAAGATAGGGTTTTGAGTGCTTTTTGCCTCAGCTACTTGTTTTGAACTAGCATTACATCCTGCAAGTATTGAGAATGATAATGCGATAGTAGTTGCTAGGGCACCATATTTTTTCAACAGATTTTTCTTCATAAATAATCTCTCCTCTTTCTCTTGTTGTTTTCTATACTCGAGGTTTTGGTCCAAAGAAAAAAGCTCTAGAAATTGTAGAAAAATCTCTACTTTCTAGAACTACGGTAGTCAAAGTTAATTAAGCAAAAGATGAGGCCATTGCTAAATTATAGAACGGTAGCGGCTCACTACACCACACGACCGAATACTTTAACCCGTAGTCCAGTTCTTTCATTGGGAACTAGGTAGAAACGCTCGGACCATATTACCGAGTATATACGAGTGATGTTATTTAAAATTATTATATTGGTAATATAACAAACTTTTAGTTTATACGCAATCTAAAAGTGAACATTTTTGATAAAAAGAATAAAAATGTTCGTTTTTACAACTTAAATAGTTAGGATTTATCATTCTTAAATGGGAAACGACGATAAAAAACTTATAATCCCTATGCTAAACTAGATTAACCTACAACCACCGATCTTTTACGGACAATTACTCTCCCTTCCAACTTCCTCACCTTCGCCTAATATTGAGCTGCGAGTCTTACTGCCCGCATATTGCGAAGTAAAATTCGCATCCATCCAATTCACAATAATTTCTTCCAGCTTCGGATGAAGCGGCTTATCTGCACCTTCCGCATAAATCTTTTTAAATTCTAACGCTTTAAAATCACCTTCAAAATATTTTAACGTATGATCCATATTTTTTATTACATGTACTTCGGAATCACCTTTAACATAATCACCAATTCGCTTCGCTTTTTCAGGATCTGTCTGAAAGTCTTTATCACCAGCAATTGCTAGTAGTGGACATTTTACTTTCATTAAATCTTTATAAATGTCATGCTGAAAATGCTCTCTAAGCCATTTTGCATTCATTGGCTTAAAACCAATTTTAACAATATCTTTTTTGGAGTTTATCATTTTCTCTGTTACTTTTTGCGCCTGCTTTTCTCCCCGTTTCTCAATATTGAGAAGACGCATTAATTTTCCTTTTATTCCTTTTTGCTCTTTTAACTCTTTATAAATAATCTCTCTTTGTCTTTTAGTAGCTTCTTCTAGCGATTCCGCAGCTCCTGTAAGAAGTATGAGTCCATTAACTGGCGTTCTTGCGTTTACTACAGTCGCTAACATACACCCTTCACTATGACCAGCTAAAATGATATTTTCCGGATCAACAAATGGTTGCTCTTTCAAATACGCAATAACAGCTTCTATATCGGATACTAAATCCCACATCCCAGCTTTCATAAATTCACCCCTACTTGCTCCAACACCACGTTTATCAAAACGTAATGTAACTACTCCGAGGTTTGTAATCAGATGTGCCAAGTCTTTATACATATTCCCTTTCATATTCAGTGGTACTATCGTTCCATCACGATCAACTTCTCCAGATCCAGCGATAATGATAGCCGCTGCATACTTCCCGTCAGCTTTTGGCTTTGTAATCGTACCGCACAAAGTAAATTCACTATTTATCGATACTTCATATTCATCAAAAGTCATTATATTTATCCTCCCTCTATTCTTTTATATCCAATTTAAACTTCAAACTCGCTATTATATTTTTGTACTCTCTTACATCTTTCATCGATGCGAAAATTGGGTTCTCTGCAATACCTTGTAGCATGCTTCGCTTTATAATATCCTCATTTCTAACCGTTTTAGCGCCAAGCGGAAATTCTGCAAACCATCCATCAATCGCATCAAAATATGAATCGCCGTGTAAATGCAGACTATTTACTGTGAAGCTATCCGTACAAACAGCTGCATATTTCCGTAGCATTTCTAATGAACCTTCAAAATTTTTTTGCATGCAATATACTTGTGCAGCAGCATAGTATACTTTTAAAGTCATATTAGGATGTAGTTTTTCTATTTCATACATGTCTATTAACATGAAAGCTCTATTTAAAATTACCTCTACCTTTTCAGCGTTTGAGGCATTTACTACTACATAATTCGGTATTGTCGCAACGAGTTGTATTAAATGTTGATACATACTAATTTGCATCATTTCATTCGCCTTCTCAGTATTTCCAAGCATTTGATACGCCTTCGCGATTAGATCTTCCTCTGGAAAGTTCGGACGTATCGTTTCACCAAGTAATTGAAGCACCTCATTTGGTCTATTGAGTATAAGATAGCAAGTTGCTTGAAACGATACCGCCTCTTTCACAAGAGAAACATCTTCACTTTCTTCCTGCACTCGGCTAAAGAGATACATTGCCTCTTCTAAAATTTCAGTTCTTTTATCCGTATCCTCTGTTAACATATGGTGGTTAATAAAAAGTAGCCCCATTTGAAGTAATAATGGAAAACAAGAATAATATTTTTTAATCATTTCTCTGCACTCCATCATTACTTCATCAAACGGTTCTTCACTAAAAGCTTCCGCTAGTCTATGATATAAATTTTTAATATCTTCCTGTTCCATTTGTGGTGTATAACAGATTAATTCATCTATACTTATGTTAAAGTACGATGCTAACAGTGGTAAAAATGTAATATCCGGATAACTCTGCCCCGTCTCCCATTTGGAAACAGATGCCTTCGTAATACCGATATACGCCGCTAACTCTTCCTGTGTAATTCCCTTTTCTTTTCTCTTATCCGCAATGATTTTATGAATATGAATCTCTCTCACTGTATCACCTCATACTTTTATTATATGTACTATATTCTATACAGAATATGGATTTAGAGTCGACTTTCGTTAACAAAATCAACTGTTAGGAAACATCTCTCTAAAATAAAAGAAGCTCCAAATTTTATTATATTTAGGTCATAGATATTAAACTTAATAAAGTGAAACTTTAATCAGTGGGGGTTTTGTTCATCCCACACTGATTATTAGCCTTCACCAATCGGGCTTTTACGGGCAGTTGATCCCCCACCTAACTTCTTTACTTCCGCTGAATTTTGAGGTGGGGGTCTTACTGCCCGTTAATGCGGGATAAAACCAAAGGCAGGAACATATTTAATATGTTCCTGCCTTTTTATTGTGGGGTACCGATACATAGCCATCTAGCTAAGATTTTGAAGTGCTTCAAAATCAAAAATTTCATCTCACCACAGTTTTCTATGAGAATCCAGTGAACAGCTTATTTACATAATTTCCGAAAGTGGAAGGTATTTTTCTTAAATAATAATATATTTTTCTTGAAAATTAGAAGTAAAGCCTCCTACGTGAACATCTGTAATATTATTAAAATCAGTTGATACATTTACAATAATCTCTGAAGGCTGATCCATTACATATCCTTGCTCAAAAGTGAAGGTATTATGTTTTTTTAAATTTTTATTTTGTTTTATTAAATAACATGCTAGTGCTGCATTTGATGTACCAGTGGCACTTTCTTCTGGAACATTAAACAAAGGTGCAAAGTTTCTGCAATGAGCTGTAGAATTATATAGTGTTTCCAGTGTAAATACATGATAACCAATTACATTATATTTCTTACTTATTTCAGCAATCCTCTTCATATCAGGAATAATCTTTAACAGGTCTGAAAGTTTTCTGACAGGTATAATAATATCGTGTAAACCTGTAGATACGATTTGAATAGGCATATCAGGTATTAGTTGTTCTTCATCTAGATTTAAAGATTCAATAATTTCTTTACAAGGAAGTGTTGTAAGGAAATTAGGGAGATTTTGTTGTAAAGATATCATTTTATTTTCGTCAATTTTTACGTTAAGCATCCCCGCTTTAGTCTTTATTGTATACACTTTTGAATTTATTTCTTTCATTTGGGCTAATAAGGAAAAAGTAGCAATTGTAGCATGTCCACATATAGCAACTTCTTCATTTGGTGTAAAATATTTAATTTCGTAATCTGAATTTACAGAAGGAAGTACAAAGGCAGTTTCGGAGAAATTTAGTTTGTTTGCAATAGCTTGCATATCTTTTGTTGTAAGATCCTTTGTGTCTAAAACAACCCCAGCTGGATTCCCACCTTTTGTATTTTTAGTGAAGGCGTTTAACATATATGTTTTAATCTTCAATCCAATCACTTCTTTCCCTTTTTTCCCAGTATATCATGTTGTAGATATAAAAAGTGACATGTACATTCCATACATCCCTAATTAACATAACGTCCTATTATCGGGACTCAATGTATTTAGAAAACTATTAAAAGTCCTTCAGATTATTTAACTGAAGGACTTAAGTGATTTTGAGTTGCAAGAGGTTTTATTTTTTCTCACTAATTTTAAGTCGTTTTGCATTTATGAAAAATGCGCTTCCAATTGTGAATATAACGGAAGAGATATACATTGTTATCCCTGAGTATTTATTATCAAACATTGTAATATTAAGTAAATTAATGAACATCATCAATATAAGTGATATGTACAATCCATTAATATATTTCACTTATGCCCCCCTCTTACTTTTTTTCTTTTTCATCTCTTTTTTCGGTAACTTCTATGTGATAAATAGTGGTTTCTAAAGGTATTATTTAGAATATCCCTTTTCCCAATTTTACCATTTGAGAGAGGTGATATGTTGTTTGATTTTAGTTGCATATTGTATACATGATCAGTTAACGTAACATCTCATTATCGGTAGCAAGGAAAAAGGATAACCCTGCTCTCACAAGGGAACCTTCTTTTTAGTTCTATGAATCTATACATTTTTTTATACATTCCTATCCTGGCATGGTTTTAGGGCTCTTGTTTGTTACTGGATTAGCCAAAAAACTGTATAAAATCTTGTATGCTCTTAGCGTGGGGGTTTTCCAAAATACTGGCATCCCCCAATATGTGCTTTCTTATGGATATTTCTTGAACCCTCATTAAAACACTCTCCCGTCCTTTGTCTATCTTTAAGAGTAACTCTGCTTGTTTATTTAAAGTCCTTGCAACGAGGCATTGTACTCCTCCTAAAGCCAAACAAATGATTAAAATTACACATCCATATTATACTGATTAAACTAAAAATTCAATCTCTTTTAATTTCATTCATTATGTAAATAAAAAAGGATAATCCGCCCTCATAATGGACTAACTATCCTATAAATTATTATCTGAATTTAATAAAACTAGGACTTCTTTCCCTATGTATATTTACTTCGTTACTTCACCAAACTGCGCTCTCGTCACTTTCGCCAAGTCATCAACTTTCAGCTCAATTTGCACGCCAATTTTCCCGCCACTTACAATGATCGTTTCAAGCGATTGGGCACTCACATCAATACATGTAGAAAATAACTTCTTCATTCCTACTGGTGAACAACCACCGCGAATATACCCTGACACTTTCGTAATATCTTTAACAGGAATCATTTCTATCTTTTTTTCACCGACTGCTTTTGCAGCTGCTTTTAAATTTAGTTCCTCATCTACTGGGATTATAAAAACATGATAATCTTTACTATTCCCTTGAGCGACAAGCGTTTTATATACCTCTCTCACTTCTCTACCAATTTTCCCAGCAACTGATACGCCATCAATTTTCCCATCGTTTGGATCGTATGACATCATGGAATATTCAATTTTTTCTTTATCTAATATTCGCATCGCATTTGTTTTATCTTTTTTCATGAGCTTCTCCTTTTAATACATAGAAATTTATTTCACATCATTAATTTTCCTTTTATTATACACCTTTTTCAAATTCTCCTACAAAACTTCACATATTGTTCAATTTAAAGTAAAACTTTAATTATTCATCCTCAACTTAAAGGTACTAAGAGAGCAAAAAGAAAACCGACTCTCACCTTCAAATAAAAGGCTTGATGTCGGTTTTACATTTAACGTCCAAACTCCTTATTAAATATTTTATCCCTCCCCTCAATAACCTCTGGACCTACTGCATTGATAGCAGTTACTAAAATATGCTCTCCTCCAATAGGTCCACCGACCCTCGTTTCAAATCCATAAGTCCCACCAGCATGCCCCCAATATGATTGTCCGTCCGGTGTTTTTTCTTCATAAATTCCTAGTCCAACCTTACCTATAGGTGAATCTACTGTTTTGAACATCTGATCCATTAGCTCTTGATTTAGAAGCTTTCCACCCAACAGTGCACTGAAGAAGGTAGTCAAATCTTTCACTGTTGAAACCATATCTCCAGCTGCATTCGCCCATGACTGATTTATTTCTGTCAAATCATATAAACGACCCGATCTATCCATACTATATCCTGTAGCATGTTCACCTGGTATGTGCGGACTTGCTTCCATTACGAATGTCTCTTTTAACCCCAGTGGCTCAATGAATCTTTTTCTAATTTGCTCCGCATACGTATCTCCTGTTACCTTTTGAATAATCTTCCCAGCTATAACAGTATTTGTGTTCGAATAGTCCCAGCCCTCCCCTGGTGCAAATACAGGCGGCTTTGCAAGTGCTAAACTGATAAGTTCATCGGTACTATAGTACCGAAATGGGTTTTGGGGCAGTGTAAGATCTCGCATATCCTTATCTATATTGGTTGCAATTCCACTTGTATGATTCAACAACTGACGAATTGTAATTTTATTTCCATCATATCCGTTACCCTGTACGACTCCTGGCAACCATTTTTCGACTGAATCATCAAGGTTTAATTGTTTCTCTTCAGCCAATTGCAGTACAACAGAAGCTGTGAATGCCTTAGTGATACTTCCGATACGGAATGAAAAATTCGGTTCCACTGGGCGTGGTATTTCATAACTTGCCGTCCCTGTAGCATAAGACCACCGCTTTCCATCCTTTAATCCGCCAGCTATAACACTTGGGATTTTTTTATTCGTTACTACTCGATCCATTACGTATTTTACTTCTTCTCTATGCTTACTTTTCTTTTCCTTATCCGCAGGTTCCTTTTTTGATTTTTCTGCAAATTCTGAAGCTAATATATTGTTAATCTGTTTTTCTGCTCCTAATACATTAATGTTTATCGAGATAACATGTTGACCATTTTCCGTTCCACCAGCAAAGTTAGTAAAACCAGGAATACCACCACCATGTCCCCATACTTCAGTACCGTCTGGCAATTTTGTTGCGTGAATGCCAAGCCCATACTTTCCTAATGGGGTATCAACTGTGTTAGTCACCATTTCCTTCTGTATCTCCGGTGTCAGTAGTTTACCACTTAATAAGGCACGGAAGAACGTTGTCATATTTTCTCCTGTCGAAATCATTTCACCACTAGCATTAGCAACTGATGGATTAAACAAAGTAATATCTACTAATTTATCTCCCGTATTCAAGTAGCCACGGGCATTTTTTTTCGGAATATCCATCGAACTTCCAGGAAGGACTGTTTCTTTTAAACTAAGAGGTTCAATAATTCGTTTTTTTATCTGCTCGGTATATGATTCCCCTGTTATCTTCTGAATAATCAATCCTACAATAACCATATTCGTATTCGAGTATGACCAGCCTTTTACCGGTTCTAATTCTAAGGCACGGGAAATTAATTGTTCCGGTCTATAATTCTTACTTGGATTCTCTATTAATTTCGCTTTAAGATTTGGAGTCAAGTAATCTGCAATTCCGCTTGTATGATTTAATAATTGACGAATCGTAATTTTGTTACCATCATAGCCTTTCCCTTTTATAAGTCCCGGCAACCATTTCTCTACCGTATCATCTAGACTTAGTTTCTTCTCTCCAGCAAGCTGCAATGCAACTGTAGCTACAAACGTCTTCGTTGTGCTCCCGATCCTGAAAGCAGAGTCAACATCTACCTTATGATTCCTCTCAATATTTGCTTCACCAGAAGCATATGACCAACTAGCTTCTCCATTTTTCACAGTAACAATGACTCCTGGAATATTTTTTGTATCGGCAGCTTTATCGACAACTTGCTCAGTTGATATCTTTTTGTTTACCGCATGTATGTTTCCATGAGAAGGTATCGCTAACGCTCCAACCAATATAGTCCCTGTTAAAGTAAGGGCCGTTCCTTTTTTTAAGAAAAATAACTTCATTATACATCGCTCCTATTATTTTGAATTTTTCTGTTGCCTCACTCCCTCACCTTAACTTCAATATTGTTAAATAACATAGTGACAAAATGCTTTAATTTACTCGTGACACTATGTACACCTCTGTCACATAAAACATGTGATAAACTGTCAACTGCTTCATATGACATGCTTTGTTGTCTGTCTTTCTATTGACGATTTAAAAGATATGTTACATGATGAATCTGAATCATTAGATAATTAATCTTAAAATATAAGTAGGTGCATAATTTATGTTCTCATTCACAAAAAAATGGTTTTGGTATGATTGGATATTTATATTAGTACGAACGTTTTGGCTATTCATTATCATCGGTACTAATTTTATGTTTCCATCATTCATTCATACGTCAAGTATAATCGTACTTGCTCTCGCTTTTGTCGTTTACCTTGTACCATTAATTATTCGATATAAGAAAACAAAATGGTACCCTGCATTCGATATTATCACCGCAGGTTGTTTTTATCTTTATTTAGCATCCGTAGCCCCAAATTTACTTTGGCCTTTCATTTTACTCGTAATCACTATTGGCCTATGTAGTAATCAAAATAATTATATATGGAGCGGTATTTTTTGTGGATTTGTATTCCCATTATTGAACGCCTTGATTGCCGGGCGGTCGCCATACGAAATGATTGTTAGTTGTAGTATCGGTTTTGCCATTGGCGTTTCTTTTAATATATTAATTCAGTATCATAAACAATCTCGAATTATTGAAGAGCAAAAACTACTATTAGAACAACATATTAAAAGGATTGAAGAGCTTACTCTCATAGAAGAGCGTAATCGATTGTCACATGAGCTACATGACACAATTGGTCATACACTTACTTCTCTCATCGCTGGCGTCACATCACTAAAATCATCAGTACCGAATTCACAGTTTGAAAGAATTGATTCACTTATCAGCATTGCTCAGCATAGTCTAGATGACATTCGAAAGCATCTACACGAGCTATCTCATAATCCACTTAGTAATTCATTAAGTGAATCACTGCAACAATTAACAGAAGAATTTATAAAATCTACAGGTACAACCGTTACATTTCGTACGATTGGCAATGAAACTCTTGTGATGCAAAAAGTGAATTTCTGCCTATATCGTTGTCTTCAGGAGTCGTTAACAAACGCTGTTCGGCACGGTAAAGCGAGCGCCATATCCGTTCAACTGCATTTCGACGGACAACAACTTCGATTGCAAATTGAAGATAACGGTATTGGAATGGAAGAAATTCAATTTGGCTTTGGCCTCAGCGGAATGAAAGAACGACTTGAACAATTTCACGGTACATTATCTGTTCATTCTAGTACTGAGCAAGGAACATTCATCGTTTGTAATATTCCATTACAAACAGAGTTTGTACATAACATAATTCGCTTATTGGTCGTTGATGATCAGGAACTCATTACAAATAGTTTAGAGCAAATTTTAGAGCATCACACTGATTTTACTGTTGTTGGTAAAGCACACGATGGAGCTGAAGCTTTAAAACTATGTGAACAATTACAGCCTGGCATTGTACTAATGGACATTCAAATGCCAGAAATGAATGGTATTGAAGCTTTACTAGAAATGAAGCGACGTTGGCCTAATATGAAAATTGTTCTTATGACAACATTTGAAGATTCCTTACAAGCAGCAACTGCACTAGAGCATGGGGCTGAAGGTTACATGTTGAAGTCTATTCATCCACAAGAAATGAAGGAAGCCTTGAAGCTTATTTATAATGGTGGGACTTGGATCGATCAATCGGTTGCTACACGAGTTTTCGAGGAAATGAAACTTCAACGTGAGCAATTGGAAAAAATCGGATCGACTAAACAAACTTACCCGTACGGACTTACAAAACGCGAAATGGAAATTTTAGAGCATCTATCAAAAGGATTACGCTATAAATCTATTGCTGCTAAGCTATTTTTATCTGAAGGAACGATCCGTAATTACTGTTCAAATCTCTATTCAAAGCTAGGTGTCAGCAATCGTGAAGAGGCGGTAAAAATGGCACGAACAGAAGATATCTTGTAGCTACTGTGGAATTAAAAGGCTTTCCTTTAAAACTGAAAATATTGATATTTCGAAAATCATCTGTTATACTTTGAAAAAAACTTATTAAGGAGAGATTTCATATGTGGACTTTCAATACTTCTTTCCAACTTCATCATCATACGTAACGCCGTGTATCCGAAGAAAAATTTTTCTTCGTGGGTACAGGGCTTTTCCTGTTGACCCACGAAGCGTTCATAAAGCTATGTGGGTATTTTTATACCTGCATAGCTTTTTTTAATTTAAAAGAGGAGTGATTATAGTGGAAATGAAAAATGTAAAAGGGACAAAAGACTATTTACCAGAGGAGCAAGTATTGCGAAACAAAATTAAAAGAGCATGTGAAGATACGTTTGAACGTTATGGCTGTAAACCGTTAGAGACACCAACGTTAAATATGTATGAGCTTATGTCTTACAAGTACGGTGGTGGCGATGAAATTTTAAAAGAAATATATACACTTAAGGATCAAGGAAAACGCGATCTTGCCTTACGTTATGATTTAACAATTCCATTCGCAAAAGTCGTGGCGATGAATCCGAACATCCGCCTACCCTTTAAACGCTATGAAATTGGTAAAGTATTTCGAGATGGGCCAATTAAACAAGGAAGATTCCGTGAGTTCATTCAATGCGATGTTGATATAGTTGGTGTAGAATCTGTCATGGCAGAAGCTGAACTCATGAGCATGGCGTTTGAACTATTCCGAACGTTAAACTTAGAAGTAACGATACAATATAATAACCGAAAATTGTTAAACGGTATTCTTCAGGCGATTAACATCCCTACTGAACTAACGAGTGACGTAATTTTATCATTAGACAAAATCGAAAAGATTGGGATTGATGGTGTACGAAAAGATGTATTGGAGCGCGGGATTACCGTAGAAATGGCCGATACAATATGTAATACTGTTTTATCTTGCCTAAAACTTACTATTGCCGACTTTAAAGACACTTTCAATAATACACTTGTTGACGATGGAGTAAACGAATTGCAACAATTACAGCAATACTTACTCGCTCTCGGAATAAATGAAAATACGATATTCAATCCATTTTTAGCAAGAGGACTCACGATGTATACAGGCACTGTGTATGAAATCTTTCTAAAAGATGGCACGATTACATCTAGCATCGGTAGCGGTGGTCGATACGATAATATTATCGGAGCATTCCGTGGTGATAATATGAACTATCCAACAGTCGGTATTTCATTCGGATTAGATGTCATTTATACAGCTCTATCACAGAAAGCAACAACATCATCTACAGCAGATCTTTTTATCATTCCACTCGGGACAGAATTACAATGCTTACAAATTGCCCAGCAATTGCGTTCTACTACTTCCTTAAAAATCGAACTTGAACTAGCCGGACGTAAATTGAAACGTGCCCTTAATTATGCAAATAAAGAAAATATCCCGTATGTACTTATTATTGGCGAAGAGGAACTATCTACAGAAACAGTTGTATTGCGTAATATGAAGGAAGGTACTGAAGTGAAGATTCCCCTCTCTTCCTTGGAAAATAACACATTTAATAACTATATATAATAAGCGCCACCCTCATTTGGGTGGTTTTTCTAGTGAAGAAATAAAGTGAAACTATAATCAGTGGGGGGTTGTTCATCCCCCACTGATTATTAGCCTTCACCAATCGGGCTTTTACGGGCAGTTGATCTCCCACCTAACTTCTTTGCTCCAGCCGAATTTTGAGGTGGGAGTTTTACTGCCCACAAATAGCGGGATTAAAAACCATTTAGTTTACATAATATAATTATCGATTGATATAAATATGATTTTCAACCATATAAAAAAAGAGGGCAAATATGCATCTCCCTCTTTTTGTCTAACTCTTTTTATTATTATTCTTGTTCTTGCTCGTCCATAATCTTCTCGAACGCCGCAGATACTTTTTCAAATTCCTCGTCATTCTCTATGTATGAGAATTCATTATCTTCTTCTATTTTTAAAAAGAAGATATCAATGTCTTCCTCAGTTTCTGTTTGAATGTCTTCTACAAAGGCAACCGCAATGTATTCTGCACCTTCGACATCCATCGCTCCAAGCACTTCAACTTCCTGTTCTTCATTATTCTCATCGGTAAGACTAAAAATTTCGCCTACTTCAATTGCTTCCATATTCATTCTCCTCCTATCATACTCTAAAAAATAAAACGTTCAAATTGCACACTTACTAACATATCTTTCCATAAAAAAGTTGAATTCATACAGAAAGAACAACAAATTTTTGCTGATTCAGCAAAAGTATTCAACTATAAGGATATCATTTATGAATAGGAATGAACATATTTTAAATGAGATAATTGGATTAATTAATTTAAAATCCTTCTTTAGATTTCCGAAAGACCTCCATGTCCCATAATGATTCTTTCATATAAGCAGCTGGAATGCCACCTTTCAATCTGTAAGTAAATACTAAAATAGCACCTCCTATCCTGATTCCTTTCCGTACGTTTTTAGGATGAGAGATAAATCCTTCTATATAAACTAAAGAGACTTATGCAGCAATTCCAGTACATCTTTCATCGCAAAAGGCCCATCTTTTTTCACATGCTCAGCGAATTCCGAAACGAGACGTAACGTTTTCACACTTTCGATTGGATGCTCCCCTGACGCACTTTCAGCAGAAAGCATAACAGCATTCGTCCCGTCCAATACAGCTTGAAATACATCTGTCACCTCAGCTCTTGTAGGAATAGAATGATCTACCATAGATTGAAGCATTTGTGTCGCTGTAATGACATATGTATTCGTTCGATTACATTCACGAATCATCATTTTTTGTAACAGTGGAATAAATTGATACGGTAATTCCACACCTAAATCTCCCCTTGCGATCATAATGCCATCCGCTTCGTTGCATATGTCTTGAAAATTCTCGATTGCTCCCATCGTTTCTATTTTTGCAATTAAATTAGGAGATGTTTCTTTATGTTCATGTATAAAACTTCGTATTTCCTTTATATGACTAGGTTTTCGAACGAAAGAACACGCAATAAAATCAACTTCCTCTTCTAGAAGAAATTGAATATCTTTTTTATCTTTCTCCGTAATAGCTGGCAAACTAACAATTGTACCTGGTAAGTTCACCCCTTTATGAGAGAAAATATTGCCTCCTGTTTTTATTCTCGTTTCTATTTTTTCCGAACTTATCTTTTCAACGATTAACTCAACTTCTCCATCATTAATAAGAATTCTACTTCCAACTTTCACGTCATTCGCAATCCCCACATAATCAACACTTGCTTCTTCTTTATTCCCTTGAACTGGATTGGTATGTAAAGTAAATAACTCTCCTGCTTCAAGTGTAATTTGTTCTTCTTTCATTTCACCCAATCTTATTTTAGGACCTTGTACATCCCCTAGAATTTTAATAGAATCGTCTAACGATTTTACTAAACGCATGATGTCTTTATGACTTTCATGCGTACCATGTGATAAATTTAACCGAACAATTTTCATACCATTGTTTATTAACTGCGCTAACGTTTCTTCATTATTACTCGCTGGCCCAATTGTACAAACTCGATCAATTGTCATGTCCCCACCATCCTTTTTTAAATGTTTCCCATAAAATAAAAAGAAGATTCTTTTTATAAGAAAGACCGTACAACTAAGGGTGCACAGAGGTTTTATATGAGGAGAAGCGATTGCTGAGTAAGTAGCTTAAATTTAACTTTTTGACTCCATAGTTATTGTTAGTTTCGTTGCAATAGGGTACTACTAATAATAAATCTTGTTTACATACGAACGTTAGATTTGGATATCGAAAACGACCTATGGAGGAACCACAATGACTACTCTTCGAAAAAAAATAATGGGACTAACATTAGCGGGAACGATAGCACTATTTACATTAGCAACAGGAATCATAATGAACGATAACGAGGTAAAAGCTGAGGTAAAAAAAGCAGGAAAGCAACCTAAAAATGTAATTTTCATGGTTATAGATGGGACAAGTTCTTCGGCTACAACATTAGCCCGTTGGTATAAAGGCTCACCTCTTGCACTAGATCAAATTGTATCCGGAGGTGTTCGTACGTATTCGGCAGAATCAGCTATTACGGACTCTGCACCAGCAGCCACAGCTTTAGCGACAGGAAACAAATCAAATTCAGGTTACGTGGGCGTATTACCTTCTGTTGTAAATTCACCTGGCTTAGAACCCATTAAAGAAGAATGCAAGTTTCGTCCAGTTGCCAACGTCTTAGAAGGCGCAAAACGTTCCGGCCGCGCGACAGGAATCATTGCTACATCAGAAATTCAACATGCTACTCCAGCTAGTTTCTCTGCCCACCATGCTAACCGTAAAAATTTCGAAGTACTTGGTGAACAGCAAGTTTATCAAAATATAGAAGTTGTATTAGGTGGTGGAAAGGCATCACTTCAGCCTACGACAAGCAACGGAATTCGTAAAGACAACGAAGATTTAGTAAAAGTGATTCAAGACAAAGGGTACGACTTTGTCGAAACAAAAGATGCGTTATTAAACTCCAAATCAAATAAAATCTGGGGTTCTTTCTCTAATACTGCCCTTGCGTTCGATATGGATCGTAGAATAACCAATCCTAATCAGCCAACTCTTTCCCAGATGACGAGAAAAGCCATTCAAACATTATCAAAAGATAAAGATGGTTTCTTCTTATTCGTAGAAGGCAGTAAGGCAGATTGGGCAGCACATGCAAATGACCCAATCGGGATGATTAGCGATATATTGGCGTTTGATGATGCAGTTACAGAAGCATTAGAATTTGCGAAGAAAGACGGTAACACTATGGTCATTGCTTTAGCGGATCATGGTAATAGCGGTATTTCCATTGGCAACAGCAATACCACAAAAGGATATGATACCACACCAGTATCAGCTTACATTGCTCCACTGAAAAAGGCGGAAATGACACTTGAGGGTGCTACAAATAAACTAAAAGATGATTTATCTAATATAAAAGAGGTCGCTGCTCTTTACGGTTTAGACAACCTAACTGAGGATGAAAGAGAAAAGTTAAACGCTGCACATAAGAAAGCTGATGTAGGTCCAATCCTTACTAAATTATTGGCCAACCGTGCGAACATCGGTTTTACAACTGGTGGTCATACGGGTGAAGATGTATTCTTATACTCTTACGGTCCTCAAAAGCCATACGGTTTAGTCCAAAATACAGACGTTGCGAAAATAATGGCCAAAGCAATGGGCTTTCAATTAGGAGAATTATCTAAGAAATTATTCTTAGATGCTGAAACATCCTTTAAACAAATTGGTGCAACTGTAACGATTGACAAAAAAGATGTACGAAACCCGGTGCTTGTAGTAAAACGCAATAATACGGCGGCCAAATTGTTTGTTAATAAAAACATTATCTATATTGGTGGGAAAGATTATGAATTAGGAGGCATCGTTGTAGAAAGCAACGGGAAATTCTATGTCCCTGAAAAAGCAATTCAACTATTCACAAAGCATTCTCGCTAAATTTAAAAACAGACATAAAAAAACGCTATCCTTTCTATAGAAAGGGTAGCGTTTTTTTCGTTATATGGATACAAATTTATCTTATTAAATCCATTCAACAATAGTATCCATAGTTTGTCTTGTTTTATTAAATTTTGGTTCTCCTTTACGGTATCCGAATGCAACCATAACTGACACCTCAAGATTATCATCTTTTAAAATTCCTTCTTGACGAAGTAAAGAATCTACTTTTTCTTTATCGAATCCTTCCATTGGACAAGAATCAATACCGATTTGAGCTGCACTAGTCATCATATTAGCTAAAGCAATATAAGATTGCTTTGATGACCAATCAAATACAGCACGTTCGGAGTCTAACAATTTAAAATCCGATTCTTGGAATTTTTTGAAGAATTCATATCTCATTTGTTGGCCTTCTTCAGGCAATCCAATAATATCTTTCATCATGTGCTGAATATACTCTGCATCATAGTGCATATCTTTGATGTTTCTTGAAAGAACAATGACAAAATGACTTGCTGTTGAAAGTTGCCCACCTGCTCCCCATGAATATGGTAATAGTTTTTCTCTTAATTCTTTATTTTGAACCACAATAAATTTCCAAGGCTCATATCCAAAAGAAGAAGGAGATAATCTTCCTGTTTCTAAAATAAATTTAAAATCATCTTCTGAAATTTTCTTCATAGGATCAAATTCTTTACATGCATGTCTAAAGTTAAAAGCCTCAATAATTTTTTGTTTTGTGTTAGTCATAAAAAATCCTCTTTTCATTAATTTATTACTCAACTAAATTATATTTTTTAAGTATCAACGTTACAAGTACGCACATTTATGTGCTATAGTATCAAAAAAGATACTATTGTTAAGGGAGAGTCTTTTTATGATTAGTTCAAAAGAAGATGATATAAATTATCCATTTTTAAATAAATATTCTTGTCCCGTAGAAGCTATCGTCGAGGTTATTGGTGGGAAATGGAAAGGGGTTATTCTTTATCATTTGTTAGATGGTAAAAAACGATTTAATGAATTAAAAAGGTTGAAACCTAATATCACCCAGAGAATGTTAACACTTCAACTTAGAGAACTTGAAGCAGATGGCATCGTACATCGGGAGGTATATCGTGAAGTGCCTCCTAAAGTAGAATATTCGCTAACCGAACTCGGTGAGTCACTACGTCCAATTATCCTTTTAATGATGGAATGGGCGACCAATAATATGGAGCAGGTTTTGGAAAGTAGAAATAACACTAAATAGTATTTAAAACCTGTAATTAGCCATTACAAACAACTCAAAAAAGATTGCCTCTTAGGATACAGGCAATCTTTTTTCTTTTTTTAAATATGAAATTTATGTTTTTGCAGCCTATCCCCATCAAAGAGCTATTTTTGTTTTGTCATTGTTCGCTATAAAACATATACAGTTTCATACGGTAACGATCGAAAACAAATTCCATTCTTGTGTAATCTACATCGGGTAATATGATTGTGATGGGTAATACACCTGTGGTGGATAATAACTTTGTTGCATTTGTTGCGCTTGTAATGCTTGTTGCTGTGCTTGTATAGCATGATGAACAGCTTGAATAGTGCTTTGCGCAGGACCCTGCCCTCCTAAAGGGCGCATTTGCGTTTCATTGTAAAAATAATTGAAAAACATTCTTTATTCACCTCACCTCTGCATATATTTTTGTCTTCATGTTTCATACTATGAATATTGAATTAAAGTGGATTATTTATGAAATTTTTCATATTCAGGCTGTAGTTGGCTTATCCTCTACAGCCTTTTTATATCCCTAATCCCTTTTAAATGACCCTCAAATAAGGTTTTTGTTAAAATCTTACATAAATTTTATTTTTGGTGTATAATTAAAATATCTATATATTAGGAGTGTTTAAAATGTTAGAAACCATAATAATCTGTCTATATATTGTTTTCGGTATAAGTGCAGTATTTGGCTTAATAAAGGAATTTCAAAAGCCAAAGAAAAACCAATTTTTGATTTTATTTGAATCTCTAATTTTGATAGGAGCTATATTTTTAATAGCTAATATCTTCATCTAAATTACATAACGAGGACTCTTCAGGGAGCAAAGCAGTTAGCAACAGCTAACTACTTTTTATTAAATAACTATTTTATAGCGTTTTTTATCAGTACCTCTAACTTTGAAATGGCGCTATTTAATTTTTGCCTTCCATCTTCATTCACCGTTTCATCATGTTTAATTTGTTTTGAAACAACTTTAGCCTCACATACTACCTCAACAAACTAAAAAGGCCTACTCACACGAGTAGGCTTTTGAAACTATGAAAGCTTCGTCAATAATTGATTTAAATCCTTTTTCGTTTTCGTCGTTAATGACTTCATTTTATTAACATCTATCTTTTCTTTCTCCGCTCCTACAATTAACGGATACATACTTTGGCCAATTGTTTTATATTCAGTCGGATGTGATGCTTCTAACTCTTTTTCAATGACATCCCACTTCTCATTAATTTGTTTTCCGATTTTATTAACTGTTTCTAACTTAGGATTTGCAGCTAATTGCTTGTCCAAGCTTTCAATTAATGTAACGACTTCTTTTACATTTGTTTTCACAGCAACGCTTTTCTTCGGATCTTTCGTTGTCTTTCCGTTATTGTTTGTACTTGTACTTTGATCTGCTGTCTTTCCGTTATTGTTTGTACTTGTGCTTTGATCTGTTGTTTTCCCGCTAGTAGTTTGATCATTCGTTTTTCCTGTCGTTTCTTTTTCTTTTGTTGTTTTGCCGTTACTTTCTGTTCCTGATGATTCCTTTGTATTTTTTGCATCCTTATCTGTTTTTTCATTCGAAGAAGTATTTGTGTCTTTTTCAGTATCTTTCGTTGTTTTTGACGCTTCATCTGCACTTGTCGTTTTCGATTGCTCTTCATTTTGTGCAGTTGCCTGATCCTTCTTTGCTGCATCTTTATCTGTGGAGGTACTACAAGCTGCCATTGTAAGCATTGTACCAATTGCTACTGATGCGATAGCGACCTTTTTCATTTTCATATAAATCCCCCTATGTTTATATAATTTATCCCGCATTAACGGGCAGTAAGACTCCCACCTCAGAAGTCGGATAGTGCAAGGAAGTTAGGTGCGAGATCAACTGCCCGTAAACGCCCGATTGGTGAAGGCTAATAATCAGTGGGGAATAAACACCCCCTCACTAATTAAAGTTTCACTTTATCCTCCTCTTTACGATTCTATTTCCCCTTAAAAAATCCCTTTTCATACGAATCACCATCTTTCCGACAGTAATCTTCATAATAATACGTACAAAAAACGATAAATTCATTTTAATATTCGAGTTTTTTCTACTACATTTTCCTCCTCTGTAGCAAAAGAAAAAGAGTATGTTGTCACATGAAGATTTACAATCTACAAATGACAACATACTCCCCTATCAATTTTTTATCTTTCTTGACATTTTATTTATAAAAAAAACAAAATAATTACTAATTTTTTTATTTCTCAACACTTGTTAACATAATATTTTTATGAATAACCACCGTTCGAATGAATGACTTGCCCAGTAACCCACTTCGCCTCTTCACTTACTAAAAAAGCAATTAAACGTGCCGCATCCACCGATTCTCCAGCTCTACCTTGCGGGAATTTCCATACTAAATGATGCTGTAATTCCTCTGTAATCCATCCTGTATTCGTCGGTCCTGGATCAACAGCATTGACTGTAATCCCCTTCTCCATAGCTACTGGTGCAACTGACTTAGTAAATGCTTCTATTGCTCCCTTTGTCGCTACATATGCCAGTTCATCTGGCATTGGCGCTAGTGACTGCCCAGAAGTAAGATTGATAATACTACCACTTGTTTTGAGTGAAAAATATTTCATAAATAATGAACTTAATAGTATAGGAGCACGAACATTAACCGTATAATGTTTATCTAGCTGTTCTACATCTAACTCTTCAATTTTCGTAGGAGTAGAATACGCCGCATTATTAATAAGAATAGATGGATCACCTAAACGTTCTGATACCATAAACAATACACGATTAGGCGAATAAGACTGCGATAAGTTGATTTCTGCCATTTCACATCGAACGCCGTAACTTTCAATTTCCTTTTTCAACAAAAAGGGCTCTTGATCATTCATTCCCCATGGCATCGCTTTATCATACCGAGGCCAGTACGTGAAAAAGACGTCTATCCCCTTTTGAGCAAGCACCTTGCATACAGCTGCACCAATTCCATTCAGACGAGTTGCCCCTGTTACAATTGCTATTTTCCTCACCTTTTCTCCTCCATCTATACGTAGATCCTCTGCACGAATACAGAGGATCTACCTTCTTATTGAATATTTGACAATATACGCTCAGCGCCTAATTTTAAAATTTTAATAAAGATATAATTTACAATCGTAAACATTACAAATAAAACGATAAACATAATCCAAAGTCCTACTTGAAGGAAGAAGTATAATACACTTACACCTGCTACAATAACTAAAGCTATTAAAATATTAGCTAAAAAATTCCACAAAGTTGTATATCGACTTTTAAATAATTTCTGTTCTGTATCCCAATGAATATCTGCAGTTTGTGCATCCCAGCGTGTACCTATTAAATTAATTAACAATAAACCGTTCGCACTTAGTAAGAACCAAAGTATCATGAAGACTGGCGAAATACCTGCTACAACTGCCATCGTAATACCGAATACTGCTAAAATGACCACATTAATTAACCAAGCAGTTATTGCTTTCGCAAAAAAGATATCCGAAGCCTTTACTGGTAAGTAACGATTCACAAACCAAGAGCTTCCATCTCGTGAGAATGACGTTGTTGCAATAACGTTACTCCCCATTAAAAATAAGGATGCACAAAGGCCAACACCAATTGCGAAACCTGCTGATTCTGGATTATCAATATACCCTGTAATCCATTTCAAATTTCCATCTTGTACAAACAAAACAAAGAACAGCATAATTGGCATAACGAAAGTTTGCACAATACAATTTAAGAAAAATTGTGGCGTGCGGAATAACGTTTTAAATTCTTTTTTCACATATGCTTTTAAATGCGAACTTTGTACCGTTGATTTCTGTAAACCTTCTGCTGAAATTACCTCTTTCTTTGCTGTACTCGTTGAAAGTCCAATAACTCCTTTCAAATATGTACGCTCTGCAATGTAGTAAAACAGCGCGAAAAATGCGATAGAAATAAGAATGTATATTAGTACGTATAATATTCCCTTCCACGATGCATTTTCTACTAATCCCATCGCTCCAAAATATGTAGTTGGAAAATAATTTGTCATTTGTATGAAAAGTGAGGATTCATTATTTGCAAGATAATTCGCAACCGAATCTCCAGCTCCAGATACTGCACTTTTATTTCTCCATTGCATAAATACATTGATTCCGACGATAAATAGTATACTTACGATTCCAATAAATATACTTCCTCGATCTTTATTTTTCGCTATATTCGTATACCTCATAATAATTGTCATAATTAACGAAGCTAAAACTAGCGGAATGATCGGGAAGAATAAGTAAATGACAATCATATAAATGTAATATGTAATGAAAGCACCACTCTTTAAACCGTAAGTAATAAAGATAGGCAATAAAATAAACGAGCTCATTACGTATTGTGTAATTAACACTGTAAAGAACTTTGCCGAAATAATTTGCGCTGGTTTTAACGGTAACGGTAGCAACATTTCAACATCATTACTATAGTAAAACACTGTTAAAATGTTCATAATACTCATCAAAAATACCCATATACTAGCAACTGCTAATCCCATCGCAATAACAATTCCTGGATCCTGTCCGAGGTGTATCATTCCTTCATATATTCCATGGGTCATCGAACCGAATATTAAAAAACCTACAAATAAAATGGCTGCAAATGAAAATAAATACGCCCATCTTTTCTTTTTATCTGTTATGAAATCTGCATAATTTAATTTCAATAATACTTTCGTTAACGTCCAAATTTTACTCATTTCCCGTCATCTCCAAGAACATTTTTTCAAGTGATTCATTGGATTCAAAATGGTCTCTCATTTCATTTAAATTCCCTTTAAACTGAAGATTTCCCTTATTAATAATCGCGACGCGGTCACATATTTTTTCAGCTACTTCTAATACGTGTGTCGAGAAAAATACAATCTTCCCTTTATCTGCATGTTCTCTCATCATTTCTTTTAAAATATAGGCAGATTTCGGATCAAGCCCTGTTAACGGTTCATCTAAAATCCACACATCTGGTTCATGTACGAGCACACCGATAATAACAATCTTTTGTCTCATACCGTGTGAATAACTTTGAATTTGATCAGATAAAGCATTGTACAGATCAAACTTCTTCGCTAATGACTCTATTCGTTCTTGTCTTACTTCCTTCGGTACTTCATACATATCAGCCATAAAGTTTAAATATTCAATCCCTTTTAATCGTAAAAACATATCCGGGCTATCTGGAACATAGCCAAATGTTTTCTTCGCTTCCATCGGATTTTTCATAATATCTTTACCGTTGATTGTAATGGTTCCTTTGTCCACCCCATGAATACCAGTAATCATCTTAATTGTCGTTGATTTACCCGCACCATTCGGTCCTAAAAACCCAAAGATTTCTCCGCTCGGTACAGATAAACTTAAATCTTTTACTGCATAGTTAGATCCATTATAACTTTTTGACACATTCAAAATTTCGATCATTACATCCAATCCTTTCCTTAATTACCAATTAACTATATTAACATTATAGCATACTTATATTTTTAGATTTTTATATTTTTCAGTTTTTTCAACCTTTAAAATAAATATAAATTCCTAATCCAACGATTAAAACAACGGCTAGTATTATATAAATCATCGTAAGTCGTTTAATATTTCCTGTTGTCGCTTTACTATAATTCGCATCACCATTTCGCCCAATTAACACCGTTCCAATTACAGTAATAACTACAAGTAATATAACAATCATTATCCCAGTTAACATTTCTTCCTCCCCCTCCTTACATCCATTTTACGATATTTCCCTTTTTATTTTACAGAATATTTAACCTTTTTTACTATTATTATGAAATAAATCGTAAAACTATTATTACTATGAATTTCCATATGTGATATATTTATAACATATAGTGATTTATCCCGCTATTTGTGAGCAGTAAGACCCCCACCTCAAAATTCGGCTGGAGCAAAGAAGTTAGGTGGGAGCCCTGCTACCCGTAAACGCCCGATTGGTGAAGGCTAACATCGAAAGGAGAATCTATCATGAAAACGACTTGGATAAAATATTTAGGTTTTCTCGGTTTCTTTGGGTTTCTCGGATTTTTTTATGAAAAAGGATTGTTTACTATGTTTTGTTTTTTCTCCTTTTTCACGACGTATAGAAAAGTTCATCACGATGAGCTTTTTGAACAAATCGTCAATAAATCTTGCCGCAACGCCTTTATCGTTACGTTATTAACTACCGCTATCATTATGTTTATTGAAATGTTATTTCCGAATCCTACACTACAAGAGATTGATATTGCTCTTATTTTCAGCACACTCATTCTTACATTCGGATTCTCTATGTTCTTTTACGATAAACCAGTTGATGAAATGGAAGATGCACCATGGCGTTCGTAACGAAGATAAAAGAATATCGTGCCAAAGTACATATGACGCAGGAAGATTTAGCGAAAAAGGTTGGTGTACGTCGTGAAACGATTAGCCATCTTGAAAAAGGAAAATATAATCCTTCCTTACAACTTGCTCACGATATAGCGAGGGCACTACATAGTACGATTGATGAGGTTTTTATTTTTGAGGATTAATAAAGAGCACCAAGTTTAATACATAATACTGAATCTAAAGTAATTAAATATATACTAGACGACGCATGTTGTTTAACAATGTAGTTTTAAGGTGTATCAACACTTTGCTTGATACGCCTATTTTTTATGGTTTTTATCACTGCATTCATCAAAGCGACCAGTATGTTGCAACGAAAATACCGTACTTTTTCCAGAACCACATAAAAAAATACCGGTATCCTTCCCATGAAGAATACCAGTACTTTTCATTTATCACCCATACAAAACCGCATGAAATACGCCTAACAGTAAGTATTGATCCTCTATATAATCCTCATCATATACATTCATCTCGATGTAATACATATCTTCCTCAAGACGAATATTCCAATCTGCGATTACATAGCCCTTTCGTAATAGCTTTCCAATCCCAAGTGAATTTTTGTGAACAACATATTCTTCTGTCTTATATGTAAAGGTAAATAAGAAATTTGCATCCAATAATTTTCCGTCACATACCATTATTTCATGCTCTACATCATCATTATCGATGTACGTTACTAAAATCTTTCTTTGGCGCCGCCTACTTACATCCTTTGCGATGATCCGAATATTATCCTTACTATCCTTTATTTCGTAATTGATATTACTACCAACTTTCGGAATGAAGTCTAGCACTTTCATCAACGCATTTTTATAATAACCCCGTACTACGCCTTCTTGTTTGCTTCCATTGTAAACCTCTATTGAAGTCGTATCCGCTTTACTATCACACAGTCGTTTATAAGAAAGCTGCATCATTCGCTCTCCTCTTAAGTACTGATCAAACGTCACAGGATATCCTATCGCGCGCAGTTCCTTATTTAGCTCATATAAATAGCGCCCGACGCTCTCTACTAATGTTGTAGTTGATATACGCTCTTGAAGTTCAAATTGCTGCCAACTGGAAAAAACTCTCCACTGATCTTCCTCTTCATATACGAATCCGAGAATTACTTCCTCACGGTCACTCGTTTCATAATTCAATTGTTCTTTCTGTCCATGTTGCACTTGTTCCATCCACTGTCCTAAATAAATGCCAAGCTCTGCAACCTTCATGCATGACTTCTGAAAAAATACGCTGTCACTCACGCGAATTGTTAAATCCCCTTCAATAAAGCCATTTGCATAAGCGGCATACCGTGGCTCATCCTTCTGCGGGATAGCCTTGTCTAACTCAAATAAAAACGTTAACATCCTTCACTCACCTCTAGTTGTTACACAGCTCATACATGACATCGCATCACTCTGAGAAACTATGTATATATGAATATTTAATTATCGCATTATAACACGTGAAAGACCTTAGTATAGTAGCGCTATTTTTGCTTCGCGAACTCCCTCACAATAGAATAACTATCCTTTTATTATTTTTTTCTTGACTTAGAGTTCACTCTAATTATTATAATCAACTCATAGTTCATTCACAATAAAATCAATTGGATAAAATTCAGGAGGGATCGGAAAAGCTAAAATCAAAAGTGGCTGACATTAACGCAGACCTGAATGTTGTCATTCGAACCTTTGATTTATCTGTTAATACAATTGTACATTAAGGTACTAATCAAATAAAAACCTACGATTTCCTGTACGTTAAGAAGTCAGTGATTCTTGCCTTATTTTACTTTCTCTTAATAGTCGTAAAGCTTCTATAATTTATTTAGTACATATAAAAAAGACGGAATCATAAAATCAGCAAATTAGAAAATAAAACAGGATGGGAGTCAGTTATTATGGAGCAATCAAATAAAGCGTTTAGCCAGGCATTAGTAAAATCGTTAAGAGGAGAACGAGGACATCTTCCCATCAAGAATGCTTTATCGGATATAGACGTGGCGCTTGCGGGAAAGCGCCGAGAGGAACTGCCTTATTCTATTTATCAATTAGTGAAACACATGACCTATTGGCAAGATTTTCTCTTATTATCCGCTCAGGGGAAGAAGCCTACATTGCCTGCCCATGTAAAAGAGAGCTGGCCTGAAGAAGAATGCCCTGGCAGTGAGGAAGAGTGGCAACAGATTATTCAGTATTTTCTTCAAGGGATTGAACAGGCATGCACGATCGCCCAAACTGTTCAATTGGACAAAACATTGGAGGAATGGCCTGGTGAAACCCCTGGCGGTGTTCTACGGAATATTGCATCTCATAACTCCTACCATTTAGGAGAAATTGTGCTGATTCGCAGATTATTTAGTGCTTGGCCACCGCCAACAGGCGGATATCCGGTCTAAACAAGGAAAGGGTTCCACCCCATACCCATTAACTTAAGATTTTAAATTACACCCAAAACGAAATTTTTACCACTTTACAGTTATTTATGAGAATTAAATTCATTTTTTTCATTACTGGGGAACAAACATTTTTTAAATTTGATGGAGATAGGGTATAAAAATACAAATTTCATCTCCCAAAAAAATAAAAAAACGATTGCTTGGATCCTAAGAGGCAATCGTTTTTTTAGCTGTTTGTAATGACCAATTACAAACAGCTAAATATATTATTTAGTGTTATTTCTGTTTTCCAAAACCTTCTCCACATTAATCCTCAATTTCAATTCCAGCTTGTTTAAATGGTTCTAATTTTATTTCTGTTTTCTTTCAGTAAAATTATTTTGACTTGGTGCCATCTTTTTTGTCTCATATCTTAGTATATGAAATTATATGCACGATTTTCAAATACATCTACCGTAACTTACAATATATCAACTATTCGACAAATCTTAACAAGATTAAAATGAGACTACCTTTTCTTCCGCCACTTCCGCAATTTCTAAAATTTGTAGCAGGTTCTCCACTTCATAGGTCGGCTTAACACTTGTCTTGTTTTCTTTCAGACTCGGATTATACCAACACGTATCAATACCGTAATCTTCTCCACCTTTCATATCAGAAGTTAGCGAGTCTCCAACCATTAGTACACTTGATTTATCAGTAATCCCAAGCTTGTCAAACGCATAATCAAAAATCTCACGCGCTGGTTTTTGATGGCCGACTTCTTCAGAAATAATAATATGATCAAAGAAGTTACATAAAGGCGAATTTCCAATTCTAGATTGTTGCACTTTTGTATATCCATTCGTAATGATACCTAACTTGCAATCTTGAAGATTCTCACATAATTGCACTGCACCTTCTATAAGATGTACTTCTTCCCCTAAGTTTTCAAGGTATACGTCACTAAAATGCTGCGCATCTACTTCTAGAGTATGAAGAGCAAATAATTGTCTAAATCGATCTACCGCTAATTCACTTAGCGTTATCATTTTATTCTCTAAATCTCTCCATAATCCATTACTAATCTCTTTATAACTTGCAAGATAATCATTATACCCTGTAGGCATGCCAAATTGTACAAACGCGTTATGTAATGCGTTTCTTTCTGTTTCAGGGAAATCTAATAATGTATCGTCTACGTCGAATAGTATTACTTTGTATTTCATGATGTTCGCCTCAATTCCTATATTAAACACTTCTTATAGCTTAATTATAAGCTTTTATATATTTCATTATAAAGCGCTTTGACTCGCTCTTTATAGAATACACCTTTATCTTCTATTTTCAAATGTGCTATAAATAAGTTTGCAAGCATGACCGCAGTATCTAACCTATAAAATAAACTAACAATATGCGGGGTATCGTTAAAGATACTATCATTCTTATATCCCTCTTCAAATTCTTCCCAATTCACCTCATTCGTTTCAGCTATTCTCATAAGCTCCAATAATGGATGACCAATTAGAGCGTTATCCCAATCCACTATCGCTTTAATTTCTCCATTATATCCAATTAAATTGGCTGGTCGAATGTCCATATGCAATAAACTCTTTATATGATCAGCTGTACTAAGAATATGTTCAATTGTTTTTGTCTCTGGAAGTTTAATTCCACAGTTCGTAATTGTATTAAAACCTTCTATCCGTTTCACAATGCGTTCCGCTATATACTTACTAATCGGCTCTCTAATGTTCTGCTCATATTGTAAACCATCGATTGGTATACTATGAAGCTCACTAACTAACTTCCCTATTTTACATGCAGAAATTGGCATATGATCAGTAGATACATAATCCGATATTAAAAAATCAAGTTCGGCAGAAAGATGCAATCCATGTATCTTTGGCACTGGAATACCTTTTGAATAACAAAACTTAGAAAGCTCTGTTTCCTTTTGCAATGAAATCCGACTATTAAATAAATCTTCATTTATATTTTCTACTTCTCTTTCCCACGGCACTCGAAAAGCTAAAGCTCCCTTTTCTGAATCTCCGCGAAAAACAATATTTTGCACTCCCGTTCCAATCACCTTTAAATCCTGAACAGCTAGTTCCTTATAATCTTGACTTAGTATTGTTGCTAGCTTTCCTCTTAACCCCTCTGCTTTTACACGTGTATGAATCATTTTATCCCCCGATTCTTAAGTTTTTTTCATCCATTTTCTCCCCGGTGCACAACAATCCTCATAAACAAAATTATAGCAACAATAATAAAAGGAGGCTAATCCAATTAGCCTCCCTCCTCATTATTTATCCCGCATTAACGCCTGATTGGTGAAGGCTAATAATCAGTGGGGATGAACCCCCCCACTGATTAAAGTTTCACTTTATCTTCTAGCAATAACACTTTCATTTCTTCTAGCGATTCTTTCGTAAAGCCAAGTGCTTTTTCAGCATACGCTTCAACTGAACCGTATTGCTTTTTCACTTCATCAATCGCAGCTTGTAAATATTCAGCGCGTGCTTCAAACATCGCACCTAATATCGCTCTACTTTCATCGTTTTGTAATTTTGCACCTAAAAAGGCCATCATTTTTTCATTTAACTTTTCACGGAAGCCGTTACTTAGTAAGTAATCTTCCATTACTGTTTTTTCTGGTACACCTAGTAAAAGTAATAATAATGCCGATCCAAATCCTGTACGGTCTTTTCCAGCTGTACAGTGGTTTACTAATGGTAAGTTTTCTGGATTTTGCGCTAAGTTTAAGAAACTCACGAATGCTTCATTACCACTTACGAAATCTTGATTCATTTTCACAAGATACTCACCTGGCTTCCCTAACATAGAAAGGTCACCAACTTGGAAAAATTCATTTATGTTTAAGTCTTTCGCTAAATCTTGCATAACTGGTAAACACACTTGACGAGCACCTGTAATCTCTGGATTCGGCTTATGCTTCACTTCAAAGTCTGTACGGTAGTCACAAATTAATTTTAAGCTAGACTTCTGTAAATACTCGATATCCCATTCTGTTAATCCTGCTAATTCTTCAGAACGATACAATTTACCCCATTTTACTTTACGGCCTTCAGTCGTTTCATATCCTCCCATATCACGGAAGTTAAACGCACCTTGTAATGGCAATCTACGCTCAGCTACTGTCACTGCTTGTCCATTACTTCCTACTAGTCTAAAATATGGACGCTCATTTTCACTAGGGTTTTCAATTGTACATGATGATTCTCCATTTACTGTTGCAAGTAATCCTCCATTTTCTTCAATATGATCTGGTGAAGTACTCCAGTAAATACGAACTTCTTCTATATTATTTTCCCACTTTATATGTAACGTATTATCTTCATTTCGTTCTACAGTTGCTTGTAGCCAATTTCTTTGTTGCTTCATACTTTCACCAACGCTTTCTTCGTATAGTCTAATCCTTCTCTATTGTATTATAGGAAAGCTTACTTTGTCGTTTCGATTTTTCTTTTTATCTTACAAACATGCAAAAAGTTCTTTTACTTGTTCAAAATTTGTACATGGATTCCCGCGAAATACATATGCGATTTGCTCATCACCTAAATCTTCATATACAACTGTTCCACGATCTGGGTGCGAATAAACCTCTAACCCGTTTATCATCTTTTTAACGCTATAATTCGTTTTCCATGAAGAAACAGGATAGTACGCTTTGTTTTTATGCCTACAAACCCAAAGTGCATATAGTTTACTATTTTCATCCCAGTATACATACTGCGTTTCGTCATTTCCTAATCCGATCGATTCGAGCTTCCAACTTAACTTTTCATGAATTGGCAATTTCGAATATGATGCGTCATGTGGAAAATTCCACTCTCGACATCTTCCTATTTCACCAATTCCACCTCTTTTTGCTTGAAAGCTTAATAAATGAAATGGTGTATGTAATATCGTTTTCGCAAACTCCATATTTACAGGTTGTAACCCAAATAGAAATCTTTCCATTTCATCTTGGTTTACATTTCCACGATCAATAGAAATTTCAATTTGCGTTTTCCATTTAGATGTAACGTAACTTTCTTTTCCCTTATAATTTACACCTTTCCAATACACAAGCCCTTTATATTGAAAACAAGATCCTTTTGCTTGAGAAATACAACTATCTGGAAATACCGGCTCCATTATATCGAGGAAAAACTCTTTTACCCGAAACATACTAGTTGGCGTAACAACTTGAAACCAAAATGTTTCCCACTTTTCACCCTCATAACGCTCTGAAACTTTTTCGATGTTCCAACCTTCTAACAAGATTTCTGGATACAGTAAAACAAAAGAATGAAATTGTTTTTCCAGCATATATAACCCTCCCACTAAATGAGTTCGAGAGAGTAAGCCATCCATCCTTCTAAAACCTTCTCACATATCGCTCAGTAGAGCTCAGCTGCTGACATCCGTTCTTTTCAAAAACATCCTTCATCCACTCGTTTTGTACATTTGTCTCGCCAATATAATAAGATGCACCTATTTCTTTCAAGACAAACATTGCCCCTGTAAAGAATGCTGCTTCATACCCTTTATTTCGCATATTTGGAGCGACTGCGAAATACATAAGTTTTCCTTCTTCTAACGTACCTCTTTCAATATGCGGGATTACAATTCCTATTGGCTCTTCATCGATACTTGCTGTTAAACAATGTTCTTTCCATTGCCCACCTATTTCTTGTAGCATCGTATTTACAAATTGATCATAATCGATTTGTTCTCCCGTCACTTCATTCCACAGTGAATAAAAAGCGGCTTCGCCTATCTCTTCAATAAGCTTAAAATCAATTTCACTTTCTATATCTTCTACTTCATATATATCCTTAAATACAATCATGTTTTCAGTAATATATTCAAATGAATACGTTTCGAAACATTTCTTATACACATCATAATTTGGGCTTTTTGAAGAAATCTCAAATTGCAATTCTTCTATTCCATCTTTTTCAGCTTCAGCAACGCAATATTGCATTATCTCTTCTAATTGCTCTTCTGTAAAAACCTCTGCATCATTTTCTTTTATTATTATAGAAGAAGCATTTTTTCTTATTTTAAAATGTTTTTCTAACTGTTCTATAGTCATCATATACTTCCCTCATCTATGTCATACTCGAATTTCTACTTGTTCTCCTTGCATGAGCAGGATTGTCCTTGAATATATAGAATACTAGAAAACATTGCATCTTTAAAGTGCGGAGGAGGTTCTCCATTGGATATTACAGCGCTGCAACAACAGTTAGAGCTTATACAACAAAATGACTATACGCAACTGCAACATATAGATATTAATGAGTTAACGCTCAATATGCTTCAGTATATCGGAACAACTGATAGTTACGTTCGTTACCAACTTATATATAAATGTTTTGCACATTTCATTCATCATGAATTCCTTATGGACGATCAACTGAAATTACTTCTACAAACTTGTTTAAGTGATGAGTATTTATATTGTGACATTCACTCCCCACTTACAGATGGGGTTTTCACACGTTCTTATACTGTTTCGTTAATTGCATTAATACTCCAATTCGCTAACTCGCACTACTTTTTTACAGAGGAGGATATCGAAGAAATAAAAAACAAACTCATTACATACACAAACTTAGAAATGGATTTTCGAGGCTATATTGAAAATAAAGGATGGGCTCATTGTCTTGCCCACGTATCTGATGCCTTTTCTGAAATTGTTCACAATTCCTATACGACCTTTGAATGGTACGAGGAATTAATTCATTGTTTATTAAATAAAATTTTCATCCCATCGGATCTTTTTCATAATAATGAAGATGAACGAATTGTTACACCGTTACTATCTATGCTATATCATGACTTCCCGCAAGATGAGTTAATTTCAATTATTTATAAAAAAATAAAAAGGCTGCCTCAAATTAGAAAACGCCTTTCCCTTAATGAGTATTGTATTTTATGCGCAAACATTAAAATCTTTTTACGCACATTATTTTTTAGAACAAAAGATGATCATAACTTAGCATTTACAGCACGTAAAACAGAAAAAATGTTAAAAGAACTGCCTAATTATTATTAAATATAAGGAGAAGACATATGGGCTATATTGAAGACATGAGAAATCTAGTAGGAAATCATCCACTCATTTTAATCGGATCACACGCCATTATATTAAATGAGAAAAATGAAATATTACTGCAGCTCCGTACAGATTTTAATCGCTGGGGCATTATTGGTGGCGCCTTAGAATATAACGAAACGTTAGAAGACGCTTTACAACGAGAAGTATATGAAGAAACTGGACTTATCATTAAAAATCCAGAACTATTCCGTACATACTCAGGACCTGATTTCTTTCAAATCTATCCAAACGGCGATCAAGTACACGGTGTACTCGCTGTTTATATTTGCCGAGAATTCCACGGTGAGCTTGTATGCGATCAAACGGAATCGAAAGAACTGCGCTTCTTTTCACTTGATGAATTACCTAGTAATCTCCCTCCTGTTATTGAGAGAATTATTAAGGCGTTTCAGCACTCCAATTAAAAAACATTACATATTAAAACAACCTCATTTCCCGTTATTATAACGAGAAATGAGGTTGTTTTATTTCACTGTAAATCCTAATTATTACCTTAATAGTTAGATTGTTATCTCGATCTGGTTTCCTTCAGGATCACTTACTACACTTTCATAGTAACCATCCCCTGTAGTACGTGGGCCGTTTAACACAGGGTATCCTGCTTCTCTTAATGTATTAGTTAATTCATTCACTTTTTCTTTACTACCTACAGAAAAAGCAATATGCGCATATCCTATTGTTTGTGTTTGTCTATTATCGTCTATCCCTACTTGCCTCATAAGTTCTAGACGTGCTCCACCTTCAAAAGTTATAAAATAAGATTCAAACTGCTTTTTCGGATTGTGATATAAGCTATTTTCTTCACCACCGAAGTACTGTTTATAGAAATCACGCATTCCTTCTAAATCATTCACCCAAATTGCTACATGTTCAATTTTCATAATCGACACCTTTTCTTTTATGTTATTCAACCGACAATTGGATGCTTCATTGCCAGCACATTTAATTTTCTTTATTTGTTCTAGTAATCATAAGATCAAGCCCAAGGCTTTTTAACCCAAATAAATAATCTTCTTTCCAATTACTCACTGTTATTTTCGGAATATGTTCTTCTGGAATGTACTGCGGACAACTTTTTACAATTTGCTCTATTACGAATTGATTCACTTCATCATCACAGAAGATAAACGCATGCGGGTTAATAATAGCTATACATGTAGCTATTAAACGAGTAATAGCATCTATATTATATTTTTCTGGATTATTTGCATCGTTAACTTCGTCTTCACTTCTTAAAGCTTGTAAGAAATTTTTATTATCGTACTGCGGAACGAAAGATATCTCTCCTGAGAAAAAGGTGCTTCCTCTCACTACATCTCCATTTATCATAATCCCTGCCCCTGGGCCATTTTGACCTGAATACAAATACACAAGAGATGAATTGTCGTTATTTCCAGTGCTTTTATAATAACCAAGCACTGCTGCATTCATATCGTTTTCTATTACTACAGGTATTGAAAACAGATCCTCCAAGTGACTTTTTAAATTAAAGTTTTGGAACTTTTCATAACCAGGAATATAGAAAATACGACCATTATCAACCGAACCAGGCACACCAATTGATATAGAGCTGATTTTCGGAAATGTAGCTATAAGACCTTCTATATGTTCTGTTAATAAATGTACGCCCGTATCCATCAATACACTTGAAGTACTTCCTTGTTCTTTTACTTCCCCTAAACAGTTGAAAATTGTATAGTTTGTCTCATTTTTTTCTAAAAATATCGCTAAACCTAACATATATTCCGGATTATACGCATATCGTTTCGCTCTTCTTCCGCCACTTGAATCATCTAAACCGACTAAAGTGACTTCACCGTCTTGTTTCATATTTTCTATAAATTTACTTATCGTTGGAAAACTAATTTCTAATGTATTACTAAGCTCAACTTTCGTCGCACTTCCTTGCTCTAGAAGAGCTGTACGAATGCCGCGAAGGATCGTCTCTTTAATCGATTTTTGAGTAACAAATTGTTCACTCAAATCGCTCACCACCTTAATCAACATACTTATTAAACTCTTTTAATAAGTTGCGTTGACAATATATCATACATCATTTTCTAAAGCAATAGAGATGATATATTTCCGCTGCATGCCATTCTTATTTAACCCGATGTATTCTCTCTCGTAATAGACGATACAATTCCTGACAAAAGAACAAATAATAAAACAGCTAGCAAGGCATTACGTATTCCGAATGCTTCCCCAAGTATCCCTAAAAATGGCGGTCCGACTAAAAAGGCTGTATAACCAATGATAGAAACTGCAGCAACATTAGAAGTCGCATTTTCACGGTCATCTCCAGCAGCTGACAGACCAATTGGGAACCCTAGCGCTGCACCAATCCCCCACAGTACTACACCAAATGCTAGAAAATACGAATTACTCCCAAATATTACGATTGAAACTCCTAGAATCGCCATCATAATGGTGGCACGTACGACAGCGACACGACCGAATCGATCAAGGAAATAGCTGCTACACATACGAGTTAACGTCATTGCTAATACAAAAATTGTGTACATAATAGAACCTGCCACTATACTTTGCTCGTGTCCATCTACCATCACGATAGGTAGCCAATCATTTGCACTACCTTCTGCAAATGCCATTCCGAGTACAAAAAGACCAATTAAAAGCACCTTTTTTTCCATACGTAAGGTCGTATGCTTCTCTCTCCTTTTGTTCCGCGATTTCTCCGTCTTTCCTGTTCCATGCGGAAGAAAACGATACACCATACATACAAGTAATACAAACACGACCGAAATCGCAAGAAACTGATACAGAATCGGAATGTGAAGCGACGCTGCGACAGAACCACTGAGCGCGCCTACTAAAGTTCCTACACTAAAAAAGCCATGGAATTTCGGAAGAAGAGTTGTTCCTAATTTCTGCTCAATGGAAGAACCTTCTACATTCAATGCGACTTCTGCTAATCCGTATCCTACTCCAAATACTAGTAAGCTACTAAAAACCCCCATACTAGAAACAAAATAAATATTTATACCTAAACAAATCAATCCAACAATCATAAAAAACATACTGCCTATAATAACGTCTCTAGCTCCCTTACAGTCAATGAAGCGGCTTGCACTTAGTAACTTAGTAAACCAATTATTGAACCGACAGATAGTCCGAACAAAATCCAGCCCATTTCTGCATTTGACACTACTAAAATATCTCGAGTAGCTGCTGTTCTTGAAATCCATGTAGCAAACGCGACACCTGGCAAAGCAAATAAGAGAAAAAGAGCATTTCGAGAGGCACGTAATGTCTTTGTATGATTGTCCGCACTATATTTCTCCATATGAAACACCTTTCACATTGTCTATACGATAATTTACGAACTAGTGAAAACGCCCTTTATTCGTCTATCGTTTTAATAACTTTAGCTGGATTACCACCAACTACTACATTATGAGGTACATCTTTTGTCACAACTGCCCCTGAGGCAATTACAGCATTATCACCAATTGAAATACCAGGGTTAATAATAGCGCCCCCGCCAACCCAAACATTGTTACCTATCTTTACCGGCTTTCCATATTCTTTGCCAGAGTTCCGCTCTACCGGATGCAACGGATGCGTAGCAGTATAAATGTGAACACCAGGTGCAAACATACAATTATCACCGATTCGCACTTCACAAACGTCCAAAATCACACAATTAAAATTTGCGAAAAAGCTCTTTCCAACATGGATATTGTAGCCGTAATCACAACGAAAATCAGGATTAATTTGGGCTTTCCCATCAGCTGAAGAACCTAAAAGCTGATTTAATAACGTAAAACGTTGTTCATCTCCTGTCTCCATCGCCTCGTTATAAAGGCGTGTTAAACGTTTTGCCTCCACCCTATCAGCCACTAATTCTTCGTCATCCGCAATATACATTTCTCCCGCTAACATCTTTTCTTTCTCTGTTTTCATCCAAGCATCTCCCTCGTTATAGAATGAATTACACTTATTAAACAACTTTAATAAGTGACTTTAATTATACTTATTAAACACATTTAATAAGTATCCCTATATTAGCATATTTTTTAATATGTGCAACTAATAAGTTTTGAAAGGAAATGTGAACTCCTTACTTCACCTAATGATATTACTTGGTGGCATTTAACTAATATAATGATTGATCCATTGTTTTTCATTAAAACCATTGAGACTCATCATCATATGAAATCCTCTCCTTTAGGGGCTATACTATACATTTATTAATGAGCACACCAATATTCAAATCAATTGTTAATAAAAAGAGATTGACCCAAAAGTAGCTGAATAGCAACTTGGGTTAACCTCTTTTATTTATTATCCTTATTTAACTCTTCTACAATGTCCCTTTTCCCTATTCTATTAGCAAAAGGTATAAAAATAATAAGGACTATTCCGAACATCCCCGCTATTACCGTTACGATAAGTTTGAAATCAAAAAATAAAGGTGTACGATCTATTATACTTACCATATAGGTTAATAATGCTCCTATAACAGCCCCTAGTACGATTCCAATAAGTACATATAAATTAACTTGCGTCAAAATAATTTGTACAATCCCTTTTTTCTTAACTGTTATTGCTCGTAAAATAGCATACTCTTTTCTTTTAGATTGAATATTATTTATAAGTGTATTACATACCCCTAATGTTACACTAAACAAAATTACTACAATAACAACGATGAAAATGGACCACCTTTGCTTAAACATTAAATTAGATTGTTTTAACGATTGAGCATAACTACTTATTTTTAATTGTGGATATTGACCTTTCACTTTCTTTAATTGCTCCAACGTCTCTCTCTCGTTATTTGAACTAATAAATGCCCGCTCAAAAACTGTATAATCTTGTTTATATGTTACATTACTCCAATCCATAAGTACTGAAGGAGAATTCGGTAGCTCGTTAACAATTAATCCGATTTCTACCTTACTAGTCGGTCTAACTTTTTGTTCCTGTTCTGAAAATAGACCCAATTGAACGATATCACCTACATGAATTTTATACCGCTCCGCTAACTCTTTTGTAACAATTATACTATTCTCCAAATTTGCAGGTACTTCTGACAGTAATCCTTGCTTTTCCATTTCCTTTAAATCACCTAAATTATAGTCAAAAGTAATATATTTTTCACCTTGTTTTAATTCTGCCAGTGAGTTCGTACTAATTGTACTAGCTCCTTTTACACTACTTATTTCTTTAAATATGTTTTGTATATGAGGTAAGGTAATGGTTGAATCATTAGTCAAACGATTTTCCACAACAATATGTGTTGGAAATTCTCGTTTTAAATATCTTTCATTATTTTTTTGCATCGTTTTAAATATAGTGGAGCCGAAGACAACTATCACCATCATTGTACTTATCATTAAGATAACAAATGTATTTTTTCTCACTTGTGGAATTACATTTTTAATAGCAACAAATGTATTCCTTCCAAATATTTTTTTCATCATAGGTAGACATAATCTTAATATCCAAGAAAGATAAATAGGAAATAAAACATACACTCCTAAAACAAGAAATATAGATCCTATTAATATCACTATCGCCTGTGTATCTCCAGTATTTGCTACAAATCCACCTAAAGCAGTTAAAACTATGCTACTAATTAAAAGGAATTTCCCCATAATACTGCGTGTTTTATTATTAGAAAAATCGGATTCTTCATTTTCGCGCATAAGCTTTACTGGCAATATTTTCGAACTTCTATATGACGGATATAATATAAACAGTTCAATAAAAAAGATACTACAAATCACAGTTACAATTGCTAGTTTATAGTCGAAACTCATCGAATTAATTTGAAAAGCAAATAAATGCTCTAGCCAACTTTGTAAAAAACGGTTACTTATTACAGCTAGTAACAAACCAAATATTCCACCAAAGAAATTAATTACACTACATTGAATGAATATAACTGTAAACATTTGTTTCGTTGTTGCTCCCATTGATCGCATAATCGCAAATTGACTTTTATATTTATATAAAAACACTTCAAAATTAGACATTAATAATAATGAAGTAATAATAAGTATTAATACAGATAAAATAACTATAAAAATATGTAATGACGCTAAGTTACTTTTTAAAAACTCGTCTTCCTCCGCAATATCGATTCTTAATTCTTTGTCTATTTTATGAATTTGATTAGACAAAGCTAGTACATCCGCATTCGCTTTTGCTTTTATCAACACATAAGTAGCTTCATTGTGTTTACCCGTTTTTTCATATACGTGCTGTTTCACCGCACCTTTCGATAAAACGAGTATATCTGGAGCTGAACCTCCAGCTTCTATATCAGATAACACTTCTTTTACTACATAGGATTTATTTTCTATTTCAATCTTTTCCCCAACGTTTACTTGTAGAGTTTCTGCTAATCCATGATTTAATGTTACTTCTTCATTTGATAGATTTTTAGAGAAGTGATATCGACTTTTCGATAACGAATCATTTTGAACACCTACTGTATAAATAGCGGTATTCAATTTATTCACTTGCAAATGATTTACTAATACTTTTGATATGTATTCAATATTTTTTTGTGCTTTAATATTTTGTAGTAAAGATTTATCCATCAACTTATTTTGATCAGGGTTATATCCAACTGATAAATCCATATCTCCATATACATTTTTCACTTCATTTATAACAGACTGTTTCGCATGACTCGAAAATACAACCATCGTAATAATTAGAGAAACAGCCAACATAACGCTAACTATAGAGGAAATAGCAGTGAATTTATTCGTCTTAAAAAAGCGTAAACTTAATCCTCGTACTGATTTTATCATTTTGATTTCTCCAGTAATTTTTTAAATTTATCTAAAATGATATTCATATCATTTACTCCATGAGTACACGTATAATCATCAACATTTTCTCCATCATGAAAGAAGAGAACCCGATCTGCATACGTAGCAATGTGAGGATCATGAGTAACAAGAATCATACTTTGATTGAATCTTTGTTTCATATCGACTAGTACTCGTAAAATATCATTAGACGTATTCAAATCTAAATTTCCAGTAGGTTCATCTGCAAGAACAATTGGAGGAGATGTTATTAACGCCCTACCAATTGCAACACGTTGTTGTTGTCCCCCAGAAAGCTGAACTGGTCGATGATTTCTCCAATTTACTAAACCAAGAACATCTAATATTTTATTTGTTTTTTCTCGTATCTCCTCTTCTGAATCAGCTGATAATATGAGGGGTAATGCAATATTTTCTTCTACAGATAAATCCTTTAATAAATGGAATGACTGAAAAATAAATCCTATGTTATCCCGCCTGTATTCCGTCGCATATGGTTCAACAAACATATTGTTAGGCACTTCACCATTTACATATACAACTCCCTCATCAGGCTTGTCTAAAGCACCAAGTATGTTAAGTAATGTACTCTTCCCAGATCCACTCGTCCCCATTATGGCAAGGAGTTCTCCTTTATTTAACTCCAAAGATACATTTTGTAACGCCCTAACATTTGTATCAACACTCTCATATGTTTTACTTAAATCTTGAACTGCTAACACAACTTCACTCATCATTATTCACCTCAACATTATTAAGTTTTATTCCCTCCACCAAATTAACCTGAATTAAAATTTTTTCTTTCAAATTACTAGGTGGTACAATTTCTGTTCCTATTTGAAATAACAACATTTTTAATTCGAGAATTGCATCCATCTCTATCCCTCCCTTAATCTATATTGGTAACAAATTTAAATTTCGTTCGATTTTTTTATAAAAAAACAAGGGAACGCTTAACGTTCCCTCTCAAATCCAATTCGTTTTTTAATTTCCGCTAAATTCACCTTCGCGATAGCTCGTGCCCTCTCAGCACCTCTCTCTAACGCTTCATATAATAAATGCGGCTCATTCATATACATTTCGTATTTTTCCCGAGGACCTGCTAATTCACGGTCAACAACACGGAATAATTCTTTTTTCACATCGCCCCATCCAATGCCGGTCTCATACTTTTCACGCATCGACTGCATTTCATCTTCTGTCGCAAATTCTTTATAAATTGTAAATAACGTTTCTAGCTCTTTCGGTTCATTTGGAAGTGAAGAATCGGTTTTGATTTTAAATATTAACTTTCGTAGCTTTTCTTGCTCTGCAAATAATGGGATTACATTTCCGTAACTTTTACTCATCTTTCTTCCATCAAGGCCAGGTAAAATGGCACCCTCTTCTTGTATGACATACTCCGGAAGCGTAAATGTCATGCCAAATGTATGATTAAAATACGTCGCAATATCACGCGCAATTTCAATATGCTGAATTTGGTCTTTTCCAACTGGTACATGAGTAGCTTGAAATAGTAATATGTCAGCTGCCATTAAAATCGGGTACGTATATAACCCCAAATTCACTCCCGCATCTACCTCTAAACCCGCTTCTTTATTTTGCTCCACCTTCGCTTTATACGCATGAGCACGATTCATAAGACCTTTCGGAGTTAGGCAAGCTAATATCCAAGCTAATTCTAAAATCTCCGGCACTTCTGTTTGTCTGTAAAAAATAACTTCTTCACCAAGTCCAAGTGATAACCAAGTAGCTGCTACCTCTTTCGTATAACTACTAAACTGACTCGGATCATGCACAGCATTTAACGCATGATAGTCAGCTATAAAATATAATGCTTTTCCTTCATTATTTTTTGACATTTGTAATGCTGGTTTAATTGCACCAATATAATTTCCTAAATGCGGATAACCTGTCGGCTTAATTCCTGTTAACATTATTTTTTCACTCACACTAACTCCTCCTTCCTCAACATAAAAATAAAAAGAACCCCTCATCCTATAAAAAGGACGAGAGACTCCCACGGTACCACCTTAATTAGCTATCATTAGCTCACTTCATACTTCGATAACGTGAAGTAACCGTCTTTACCTACTCATTTCAGTGAGAAGCTCCAGAGCCCATTCCATATTCATCCCTTACTGATTTCCACCACATATCAGCTCTCTGAAAAGTTGTGAATATGTACTCTTCTCTTTCATTGCTTTTTCGTTTTTTACAGTTTATCACATTCCCTTTCAAATTAAACCCTAATTTTCTGTTTTATATAGCAGGAATTTCCACCTTAATTGTCTAATAGTATATAGGTTTGCAGAAATACTCGAAACAACTTTGGAGGTTTTTTCATGGTAAAATATATATCCATTTTAGGTTCAACAGGATCCATTGGCACATCTGCATTAGATGTCGTTTCCGCTCATCCTGAACATTTTAAAATCGTCGGTTTAACCGCAAATTATAATATCGATCTTCTCGAAAAACAAATCGAATCTTTTCAGCCTCGTATTGTAAGCGTAGCGACAAAAGAATTAGCGGACACATTACGTTCTCGTATTTCAACAAATACAAAAATTACATATGGAACTGATGGTTTACTTGAAGTATCTACCCATCCTGATACAAATCTTGTATTAAGTTCAGTTGTCGGTGTTTCAGGTTTACTCCCAACAATTGAAGCATTAAAGGCGAAGAAAGATATCGCTATCGCTAACAAAGAAACTTTAGTTGCAGCTGGACATATCGTCACCGAACTAGCGAAACAAAACGGATGCCGCCTAATTCCAGTTGATAGTGAACATTCAGCCATTTTCCAATGTTTAAATGGGGAAAATAATAAGGAAATCGAAAAATTAATTGTTACAGCTTCTGGCGGCGCTTTTCGTGATAAAACACGTGAAGAAATGAAAATATTACAAGCGAAGGATGCTTTAAAACACCCAAACTGGTTAATGGGCGCAAAACTAACGATAGATTCTGCCACGTTAATGAATAAAGGGTTTGAAGTGATGGAAGCTAAGTGGCTATTCGATATTCCTTATGAAAAAATTGATGTTATGATTCATAAAGAAAGTATCATTCACTCTTTAGTGGAATTTATTGATGGATCAGTCATGGCACAGCTCGGTGCTCCTGATATGAGAATGCCGATTCAATATGCGTTTCACTACCCTACTCGACTACCTTCATCCTATGAAAAATTAAATTTATTAGAAATTGGTAGTTTGCATTTTGAAAAACCAAATTTAGAGAAGTTCCCCTGTCTACAATATGCATTTGAATGTGGAAAAATTGGCGGTACAACTCCGGCCGTATTAAATGCAGCGAACGAAATTGCAAATGCACTATTTCTTAAAAATGAAATTGCATTTTTCGATATCGAAAAAACAATTTACAATACAATTGAAGCTCATCATAACGTAAAAGATCCTTCACTCGATGCTATATTAGAAGCTGATCAATGGGCACGCCAATACGCAAATCAATTGTTAATGAAAAAGAGCTAAAACAGTTTTATCTGTTTTAGCTCTTTTTTCACGTATTCAACTTAACAAATCTATACCCATGCGTTACTAACACTTTTAATATCGCATATCCTGGAATTGCTAAAATAATCCCCATAATTCCAAATAAATTTCCGGCCGTTAAAATAATAAAAATGATAGTAATTGGATGAATGTCTAACTTTTTGCCCATTACTTGTGGTGAAATAAATTTCCCCTCTGCTAATTGTACAACCATCATGACAATAATTACTTTTAAAATCATTGCTGGCGAGTCAATAAAAGCAATAATTAACGCTGGCGTTATAGCGATAATTGGCCCTACATACGGAACAATGTTTACAATCATCGCCAAAATAGCAAGTAATACAGCGTATTTAATGCCGATTATTAGATAACCAATGAATAGCATAATACCGATAAATAAACTAACAATAATTTGTCCTCTAATATACGAACTAATCGCATAATGCATATCATCTAGTATTCTCTTCGCAGCTGGTTGTCTTTGCTCAGATATAAACTTTAAAAAATGATTCGGTAATTGCTCACCATCTTTTAAAAGATAGAACAAAATAAATGGAACCATTACAAATGTTAAAACAACTTCAGTAATTGTACTTAAAAATCCAGTTACATTTCCTGTTACTGATGATAATGATTTTGTAAAGTTCATTGTAGAATCTTTTACGATATTAGCAACATCAATATTTAAACTTTCCTGCATTCTACCAATTACATTACTTTCTCCAAATTTACGTGCTGCCCTTTCAATTTCATGCCCGAAATATGGCAAGTTATCTATTAAAGCATTTACTTGATCTTTAATAATTGGAATAACCGTGACCGCAAGAAAAACAAATAATCCAAGAACAATTATATATATCGAGGCAATTGACACAATTCTCGACACACCTTTTCTCTCTAAAAGAGAAACGAATGGATGCACTATATAGAATAGTACTCCCGCTAATAATACTGGGAAAAAGATTGTTTTTAAAAATACGACGAACGGTGTAAAAACGAATGATATTTTTGTAAGTAATAATATATTTACAAACAGCAACGCGAATCCCAGTAGTACAGCTAAATAATTTTGTTCTTTAAAAAACTTTTTCAACTTATCTCTTTTTCTTATATTTACTTTCTCCAAGTGTACCACCTCTCTAATTAGGAAAAGCCCTAAAAAGGGCTTTATGAAATAATTAATAATAGCCTTTATTTCCTTGCAGCTTTTACTACAAATGATACAATAAGAATTAACACAATTGCACCTAATAATGCTGGTACGACATGAATCCCACCAAACGATGGCCCAAAAGATCCAAATAATCTACTACCTAACCAAGCTCCTAGTAAACCAGAAATTATATTTCCAAACATACCAGCTGGAAAATTTTTGCCGGTTATAGAACTAGCAATTATACCTATAATAGCACCAACTATTAATGTAATAATCCATCCCATTTTTAGTCCCTCATTTCTATTATAGTTTGTATTATCAAATACAAGAGTAGCTAAACTCTTATATAAGATTACGTATTTATCTACGCTAACCATATCCTACTATAGAAATATACCTACGAACATTTTATGTATGGAGATACATATATTATATGCAAAAAAGAAAAAAATTGTCAAACTTACCCACAAATCAATTATATTAATATATCATATTTAAAGGAGGCGTTATTATCTATGATTCATAAATTACTTCCCACTTCTTATGAAGTAGCAACATCCATTTTAAATGTTCAAATTCCAGCTTATAAAATTGAAGCAGACTTTTTAAACAGTACTGCAATACCTCGTTTATATGATACTGTAAACGATATTCAAAATTGTGATGAAACATTCTATGGATATTTCTCTGAAAATAAACTCGTCGGCTTTATTTCTTTTATACAAGAAGAAGAACTAATCGATATCCACAGATTAGTTGTATCGCCCGATTTTTTTCAAAAAGGAATCGCAACGAAACTGCTACTTTATATATTTAACATGTTCTCGTCTTCAATGACATACATTGTACAAACAGGTAAAGCCAATACTCCAGCTCTCACATTATATAAAAAACACAGCTTCATTGAAGTAACAGATACAACACTACCTGATGGCATGATTCTTACGCAACTTAAAAGACAGAAAACACAAAATAGTTTGACTTAATTATTTATTTATGTTATTTTTTACTTTATACAACCTTTTGCTGAGTCCATTTTTTGGAGCGGGGGAACCATTTTTGTAGCTATGCTACTTGGGGCGAATCTTTTTTAAGTAGGGAAACTCTCACTTCCCGAGTCCGACAGCTAACCTCGTAAGCGTAATGGGAGAGGAAGGTGCTTTTTGCCTATGTTACACACTTTGCCTCCTTAGTTATAAATATGGAATCGATATCAATCAGAAAACTATATTTATAGAAAAGGAGACTGGTACAATGTTACGTTTATCAGATCACGCAATAAAAATGATGGAGCAAAGACTTCGACTCGAACAACACCGCACATATCAAGCAAATAAAGTTGTAGATAACTTACATCACAAATACTTCTTTCAGCATATTTTTCAGCCGAAAAGATAAAAAAATGTTCATTTAAAATAAAAAAACACAAGGAATGTCTTCATTGACACACCTTGTGTTTTTTTTATTTCCTATGCTACCTTTATAATATCCTCACCACATTTAAACTTGCCGTAATTGTTCCTGCAATAGTGGTCACATGCCCAACACCTAATGGACCATTTTGTAATATTAACGTTGAATTTGCACTCGCTACATTCACAAGAAGTGTATTTGAAATAGCTGGTTCGATTACTACAGTTGATGTCGTTACGTTTTGTATAAAACTCCCTGTTAGTTGTGTTCCATTTAATAGTAACCTAACAGATACAGTCTCATTCCCACCATTCGCGTCCCCTTGGAAATAGTAGCTTACTAAATATATTCCTGGTGTGGATACCGTGACATTTGTAGCACTAGTTAAAGATACACCAGTTCCATATACAGTAGATCCTGAATTAATTGGAATGTTGGCATTTGCTGCAATTGTACTTGTTGATGTAGAAAAGAAATAGCCGCCACCTGTTGATATTGCAGACGATCCAGTTGGACCGGTTGATCCAGTTGAACCTGTAGCACCAGTTGGACCCGTTACTCCGGTTGAACCGGTTGCACCGGTTACTCCTCTTATTCCTTGTATCCCTGTCGGTCCAGTCGCACCTGTTGAGCCAGTCGATCCAGTTGCTCCCGCCTGACCCGTCACACCTTGTGGACCTTGGATTCCTTGTATTCCTTGTGGACCCGTTACTCCCGTAGCTCCGGTCGCTCCCGTTGGTCCCGTTATCCCTTGTGGACCTTGTATTCCTTGCACCCCTTGTGGACCCGTTGCTCCCGTAGCTCCTGTTGCTCCCGCCTGCCCCGTTACCCCTTGTGGACCTTGTATTCCTTGCACCCCTTGTGGACCCGTTGCTCCCGTAGCTCCTGTTACCCCGGTTAGACCAGTTGGACCTGTTGATCCGGTTATTCCTTGTATTCCTTGAGGTCCAGTTGGGCCTGTTGGACCAATCGGACCTTGAATTCCTTGAAGACCTTGAATGCCCTGTGGACCGGTTGGCCCCTGAATTCCTTGTATTCCCTGAATTCCTTGCGGGCCTGTTGCACCCGTTGGACCAGTTGGACCCTCTGGACCTTGCACTCCTTGTATTCCAGTCGCACCGGTTGGACCTATATCTCCTTGTGGACCTTGTATTCCTTGAATTCCTTGAGGACCAGTTGGACCTGTTATACCACTTGGCCCTTGCACTCCTTGCACTCCTTGAGGACCAGTTGGACCAATCTGACCTTGCATTCCTTGTAGACCCTGTAAACCTGTTGGACCGGTTGCTCCCATTACTCCTTGCTCACCTTGTATTCCTTGTATTCCTTGCGGGCCTGTTGGACCAATTGGACCTTGTGCCCCTTGCACTCCTTGTGGACCAGCCTGGCCTGTTGCTCCTATCGGTCCTTGTACTCCTTGTAAACCCTGTAATCCAGTTGGACCGGTTACTCCCATTACTCCTTGCGGACCTTGAATGCCTTGGTCACCCGTTGGACCAGTTGCCCCCATCGGTCCCTGTACTCCTTGCAAACCTGTTAAACCAGTTACTCCGGTTGGGCCAATCACTCCTTGTACGCCTTGGATTCCAGTCGTCCCAGTTGCTCCTGTCACTCCGGTTGCCCCAGTTGCTCCCGTCGGACCAGTTGGACCTCCTGGAGATCCTGCTGGACCAGTTGGGCCGGTTGGGCCTCCTGGCGGACCGGTTGGACCGGTTGCTCCTGTTGGACCAGTTGCAGATCCAGTTGGGCCGATTCCCCCAGTTGAGCCTGTTGAGCCTGTTGGACCTGGATCCCCTTGCAAGCCCGTTACTCCTGTTGGTCCTATTACACCTTGCACTCCTTGTATCCCCTGAGAACCTGTTGGACCAGTTAGACCCATCTCACCTTGTGGCCCTTGTAAACCTTGAACGCCAGTTGCTCCTGTTGATCCCATTGGCCCTTGTTCCCCTTGAATTCCTTGAGAGCCTGTTGGACCCGTTGGACCAATCGGACCCTGAATGCCTTGTATACCTGTTACACCTTGTAAACCACTACTCCCTAAATCCCCTTGCATACCTTGTATACCAGTATTTCCTGTTGGACCAGTCGGACCTAATTCGCCTTGCACTCCTTGTATACCTTGTATTCCTGTTGGACCCGCCTGCCCGATTTCACCTTGCATACCTTGAATGCCTTGTATTCCTGTTAGACCTGTTTCTCCCATTGGACCAGGTATTCCTTGGATTCCTTGAATTCCGGTTGGACCGGCTGGCCCCCTTTCTCCTTGTATACCTTGAACACCTTGAATTCCCTGTGGACCTTGTTCCCCCATCAGTCCTTGGCTCCCTTGAGAACCTCGTGGCCCAGTTAAACCTGTTGGGCCTATTGGACCGATTTCTCCCTGCACCCCTTGCACTCCTTGAATTCCGGCCGGACCAGTTGGACCAATTGGCCCTTGAACGCCTTGTATTCCTTGCGGTCCAGTCGGTCCACCTAAAGAACCTGTCGGACCGGTTGGACCAGTTGGTCCCGTAATACCTGAAGGCAGAAAAGGAATAGGTGCTTGAAACTTACTACACTTATCTTGCTCCTTCACAAGCATCTCCCCCCGTTATAACATATCAAACTATTTTTAATACATTTAAACTAGCTGTTATCACACCAGATAATGTTGTTACATGACCAATAGCTAATGGACCATTTTGCAAAGATAAAGTAGCATTTGAAGAAGCAACATTAATGACCATCGTATTAGAAATCGCTGGTTCTAATACAAAACCTGCCGTGACGTAAAAAATAAAACTCCCTGCGACTTGCGTACCATTTAACGTAAGCCTCACGGAAATCGTTTCATTTCCAGCAGTTGGATCACCTTGAAAATAATAGCTGACTAAATATATTCCCGGCGTACTTAACGTTACAGTTGTTGCATTTGTTAAACTGACCTCAGAACCAAAAACTGTAGATCCGGAATTAATTGGTATTAACGCATTCGCTGCAATTGCACTCGTTGAAGTAGAAAAGAAATAACCGCCACCACTAGGTAAACCAGTCGCTCCTGTTGCACCTACAATTCCTAAAAAACCTATAGGCCCTTGACTACCAATGGCTCCAGTAGGTCCCACAGCTCCAATCGGCCCTTGACTACCTTGCGCTCCAGCTGGCCCTTGACTACCGCTTCCCCCTGTTATTCCACTTGCTCCAGTTGGGCCTTGTATTCCTTGAATACCTTGCACACCTTGGATTCCGGTTACTCCAGTTGCACCGATAGGTCCTGTCATTCCTGTACTTCCTTGTATACCTATAATCCCTTGAACGCCTTGTATACCTTGTGCCCCGGTCGCCCCTGTTTCTCCTGTCGCTCCTGTTTCTCCAGTTACACCTGTTATTCCAACATTTCCTTGTGGTCCCTCAGCTCCTTGACTACCTTGCGCACCTTGCACTCCTTGTGGACCTGTTATCCCGTTTTCTCCTAAATTCCCTTGGGGACCTCTAATTCCTTGTGCACCTGTTGGACCTGTTACTCCTTGTATTCCTTGAACTCCTTGAGAGCCTTGCGCTCCTGTTGGACCTACTATACCTTGTATTCCTTGAGACCCTTGCAAACCAATTGCTCCTGCCTGACCTGTTATTCCTTGAACTCCTTGCATTCCTTGAGAACCTTGTGGACCAGTCAATCCATTTTCCCCTTGTATTCCTTGAGGTCCTTGTATCCCTTGAACGCCAGCTGCTCCTGTTTCTCCTCGTATTCCTTGAGGTCCTTGTATTCCTTGTGCTCCAGCTGCTCCTGTTTCCCCTCGTATTCCTTGGGGACCTTGGACTCCTGCCGCTCCTGTTGTGCCTGTGGGACCTATTATTCCTTGTAACCCTTGTATTCCTTGTGCTCCTGTAGGACCAGTTCCCCCTTGTATTCCTTGCATACCTTTAGGACCTTCTGCACCAGTTGGACCAATTTCTCCCTGCGGACCTTGTATTCCTATTGGACCTTCTACACCGGTTGCTCCTGTTATTCCTTGGTTACCTTGTGAACCTTGTGCACCTTGTACTCCAACTGCTCCAACTACACCTTGGGAACCTCGAGGACCTATTACACCTTGAGGACCACTCGGACCAGTTATCCCTTGTATTCCTTGTATACCTATTGCACCAGTCACACCTGTTACACCTTGTGCACCAGTTTCCCCCGCTGGACCTGTTGGTCCACCAGGTGGACCGGGTGGGCCAGATGGACCAGTCACTCCACTAGATGGACCAATTGGACCAGTAGTGCCCATCGGACCACCCGGTGGTCCTTCTAGGCCTTGCGTACCAATACTCCCTGTTGCTCCTGTTATCCCTCGTACTCCTTTTGCTCCTTGAAAACCTGTGGATCCATTTATTCCTTGTATTCCTTGAACACCTTGTGGACCTTGAGGACCTATTACACCTGTTAGCCCCCTTATTCCACTTATACCTTGAGGTCCTTGTATTCCAGTAGAACCAGTTGGGCCAGTTACACCTTGTAGCCCTTGATCACCTTGTGGTCCTTGCCCTCCAGTAATTCCTTGTATTCCTTGCGGGCCTTCTTCTCCTTGTATGCCTGTAGTTCCATCCTCTCCTTGTATTCCTTGCGCTCCTTGGGGACCTTGAGGACCTGTTACACCTGATATCCCAGTCCCCCCCATTTCTCCTTGTATTCCTTGTGCGCCAGTTTGTCCTTGCTCTCCTGTCTCTCCTTGTATTCCTTGGGGACCTTGTAGCCCTTGACTACCAGTAGGTCCTGTAATCCCTTGTATACCTTCTAGTCCTTGTAATCCAATATCACCAACTGGACCTTGCTCTCCAATTAATCCTTGAGGACCTTGCAAACCAACTGGACCTGTTACACCTTGCTCTCCAGTATCACCAACGGCACCTTGTATTCCTTGAGCTCCTGTTGTCCCTCGCGGACCTTGGATTCCTTGAATACCTTGAGGACCTTGTGGACCAGTTGCGCCTCTAGGTCCAGTGATTCCCGGAGGCCCGACCGGACCTTCATGCCCTCCAGTTGGACCTGTTGGACCACTGTTACCAGTAGGGCCAGTTGCTCCTTCAAGCGGAAGAGGCAGTGCCACTCCAAATTTTTTGCACTTTCTATGATGACGCACAACAATCCCCCTTCCCCAAAATAATTACACTTTTTATATGAAATGCATTTTTATATGAAAAGTACATCTTTGACCTCATTTTTTAAAAAATAAAAAAGCCTATCATTTCATTTATTTGAAATGATAGGCTTCTTTTTATAAAGCACTTTACTTTCTCACCTTAATAATAAAAGTCGTTGGCACCATTCTAGCTTTATATAAAGAATAATATTTCGTAGACGGCTCAGCTAGTTCTTCATCAAATGAGATAGATGGTTCAGGCTCTTCTATTCTCTCAATTGTAAATCCCACACTATTTAACTCATTTATGTATGTACTTGTTTTTCTCTTATATAATGTCGCTTGTACATTTTCTCCTTTAAATGTTTCAAACGTAATAGGAGTTTCCTCATGATAAGAAGACTTTAAAGCAATTTCTTCTGTACCATACTGTAAATTTGAATATACCGGATGCTCCCAACTAAAAACAAAGCTTCCTCCTGGCTTTACATATGAATGAATCAGTTCCAACACTTTTTATTTAAAGCTAACATTTGTGTACCTTTCATATCCTACATTCCCCCATCCAATTTTCTTCCCCTACTATAAATTACACATTATAACCCGATCTCCCTTTTCTCTTCGCCCGGTAATTTTTCACTTTCGCGATCGTTCCGCACGCTCTTCCTCCTTCTTCTCCAGCATACATACCGCACCATCTTTTACTTCCATTTCGCGAATGATCATAAAATACCCAGCGACAATCTGGGCATGCTTTTAACCTTCCCCACAAATTTTCTTGAATCGTCATTAAAACAATGCTTAATACTTTTGTATATACATTCTCTTCGTACACAGGCTCATATGTAATACCTTTCATATCTGCCTTTACATGTACATGAAATGGGTATTTCTCTAACCACTTTTGCAATGATTCTCCACCTTCAATTGTCACCCGAATATCTTCTCGAAAACTTTTTAATTCCTCTATCGTATGAAATGGAACCTCTTCATGAAAATATTCTTTCATAAAGAGCATGATATCCTCTTCTGTTTGCAGCATATCAATTGGCTCTCTCGTATCGTTTGGTATTTTCCATGTATTTAAAAATTCCCGAATATATTCTAATTCATTTGGTGCATTTTGATTCAATTCCATCCACCTTCTTCTTAAAATTTACTTTTTTCTGACTTTATGTATAATTATAATATAAAATAGTTAACCATTAAATAATTTTACTGGTTACAATATTAGGAGGAGTTCTATGAAAAGTTTCTCAATACCGATACGTTTCATGCTTATTTCTTCATTTTTTATGTCTTTTGGGTACTTTGCAGTATACGCATTTTTAGCTATTTATCTATTAAGCTTTCTTCATTTTTCTGCTGTTCAAGTAGGAACAGTGTTGACGATTATGATAATCACATCACGAGTTATCCCATTATTCTCAGGATTAATTGCTGACAAAATAGGCTATATCATTATGATGATAGCCGGATTATTTTTAAGAGGAATCGGATTTATCGCTTTAGGAATATGCTCTGATTTCTATACAATTTCTATTTCTTCTGCACTTATTGGCTTCGGAACTGCATTTTACGAACCTGCTGCGCGCGCCATATTCGGCTCACAACCAGCTCATATGAGAAAAAATTTATTTACATATTTAAACCTTAGTTTTAATTGCGGTGCAATAATCGGACCAATTGCAGGAGGGTTCTTACTCTTACTCGATCCAATCTATGCTTTTTTTCTAACAGGATCTCTTATGCTGTTATTCGCTTTTATCTTTTACTTACTTAAAAATCACTTCCAAGTCACTACTGAAAACACGTCTATTACATTAGGGCTACAGGCTATCTTACAAAACAAATCTTTCCTTTTGTTTTCATTTATTATGATTTTCTTCTATATTATGTTTACTCAGCTTACCGTCGCACTTCCACTTCATATGAAAAACATTAGTAATAGCAACCAGCTTGCTACACTAGTTATTACGATGAATGCAATAACAGGCGTCATATTTATGGTGTTATTCCGAAAACTATTTCACAAATACAACACACTTTCAATTATTAAATACGGTGTTTTATTAATGAGTATTTCCTTTTTACTCATTCCTTTATTTCAACACCCATATTGGCTATTCATTTGTGTAATTTTATTTACAATCGGTGAAACACTCGTATTACCTAACGCTGATATCGCTATTGCAAATTACAGTAACGAATCATATACAGCTACTTACTTCGGATTCTATCAACTATCACTCGCATTTGGTTTTATCATCGGTAATTATACCGGTACATCTTTTACATCCAACTTAAACGGCATGTATACACCATGGCTTATTTTCGGCGGAATAGGACTTATTGGTTTTATTTCACTACATATTTTAAATATTAAAAAAGGGATCTCTAAAGAGGATATATACCTATGTAATCAGACGAAACATCTTTAACACATTACAATTGTGATGGTACCTTTAGACAAGCAGCCTATAATAAAAAAATTCGACCATCATGTTTGACAGTCGAATCTTTTTATTTTTCATATTCAAAATGATTATGTCTTTTACAACCAAATAAATAGCAAGCCCCTATATAGTCCGTTTCAAATTCTAACCCTGGAACATATCCAGATTTGATATGTTCTATCATTTTTTTATAACAATTATTCTCTTCTATATATTCCTCAATTAACTCTTTCTTATCGTTTTCTGTCCAATTTTCTTCTACTTCTTCATTCTGAACATCTTCTATTTCTACTGTCTTCGCTTCGATAGATTCCCGTATAACTTCATTTATACAGGAGAAATTATTAGCTTTATATAGAGCATAAACAAATCTACCAATCCAATTGGGACTTTTCCAGTATTCTTTGTATCCCTTTTCGAACCATTCAATTGCTTCTTTATAGCAATTCAACTCAACATATAAATCTGCTACATTAATTTCTCCTACAAAATCATCAGATTTCCTGTTAAAAGCATCCAACTTCTCTTTCGCTTCTGTTTTTCGCCCTAAATCAATTAAACATTTTACATAGTTATACATTATAATGTCTGAATCCCCTGCAACTCGCAAGAAAAATTCCGAAGCTTTTTCCAACTCTCCAAGATTATAATGAGCTACAGCTACATTGTGATATGCTTCATCGGATGGTTGAATCGAAATAGATTTTTGTAATGCATCTTTCGCTTCTTCCCACTTTTCTTGTTTCATGTAAATTTCCCCTAAGATGTTATAAGGAAAGTATGAGGAAGGATTCAACTTAACAGCTTCTTTTATTAATTCAAGAGCTTTACCATCATTCTCTTCCTCATAAAAGTACATCCAAGCAAGATTATTGAGAGATTGTACACCTCTAGATTCATGTACTGCTTGTTGAAACAGTTCCATCGCTTCCTCATATTCATTTTGTTCAAACATTTCAATTGCCTTCTCGTTAATGTTCAAGTAACTACCTCCGAAGTGAATGGATTCATCTATTCCCTATCATCATTTTAATATGTAAAAATTGTAATTTCTATAAAAATAAGATTGCTTCGTATTAAGCTCTTTCTCCTGTCTACATTTCATCATATATTTGGATATCCAATTCGTAATGATTTTATCAACACCGCTTTCTAAAGAAAATAAATACCTACTGTAAAAATACTGATTCACCACAATAAGTAAACTTTTCAATCTCCCTTAAATTGGATATATAACCTATTTTAATTTACATATTATGGTACAATAAAAGAGTGCTAGCTAAACATTTACGTTCCACACTAGCAGTCTAGCAATACCAAAATCAAAAATCACTTGAAATCGGGGGAGCTTATGAAAAAGAAATTAAGTGTTCTTCTATTCATTGGAATCATATTATCTGGATGTTCCACTATAGCAGAAAATTATTTAGAAACTGGAAACGGCAGTATTGAATTATTAACACCAACGATTACAACAAAAGATAATGAATTAGAAATTAAGACCGAGGGCATTGATGAAAATAAAGTGACTTTTATTTATGTTGCCAATAAAAAAGTATTGGAACAAAAAATAAATAATGGTGAATCCTACAAACTTAACATTAAAGATATCGAACACGCTCATAGGACGGACTACAAGCCAAGAGTTCAACTTTTGCAAACGAAAGATGATAAAGAAGATGGAGACATGGCAACCTTTAAACAAGTTAGATATACAGTTGAAAAAAAGTAGTTTTATAGTTATTTCATTTAAATATAACAACCGAAAATATACTTTTAACAGAGGGTAAATATAAGAGGTGCTAATATGAAAAGACGATGGATTTTTTGGTGGATTGGTAACATATTTTGGATTACCATTTTTGGGATATTGGCAGCTATCATTTGGCTAAGAGAGGTTGATGGTGCTGGTGTTACTCAAACACCTGAGCTGAAATTAGTGGCATTTATCGTTTTATTAATTGTTTTTATATTACCGATAATTATTCAATCTATATGGCTAATTGTTAATTTGAGAAAGAGCAATAAAAAATAATCATACATAATTTTTTTTAGAATTATACGAGAAACCATAAAAAAGAGAGGAATTTTTTTAAAAATAGATTCCTCTCTTTTACATTTTCGTATTCATATAGGATTATGGTTATAAACTTATTTTTAAGCCATACTACTCCTTTTTCTTACGATGCATGTTCATCTTTCTTCTTCTTCAACAACGCTCTCTTCTTCATCGCCTTCGTTAAGTATCCACCTTTAAACGAACGGATTTCATAAGAAGACATAAACGCTTTTGGTGCAATTTCATTAATAATTTCTAACAGTTCTTTTTCTCTAGAACGCTTTGCAACGATATCTAAGCGATAACGTATAGAATTTATTCCTTCACCTTCAAATACTGTAACGCCAAATCCAAAATGGCGTAATTCATTTACTAATTCATTACAACGGTCTAGTAAACTAACTTGATACGTAATATATCCAATTGCTAATTTATTTTCTATATAACCGCCTAATAATAGTCCCGCACTAAAGCCGATGACATAGGCAACAATGTTCATCCAATTTGATAAATCTTGAAACACAATACCTAAACTGACAATATAAATTGCTCCTTCTAACAATCCTACACCTGCAGCGGATCTTGTTTGATTCTTTACAAGCAAAATCGTACGGATTGTTAAAGTTGGAACGTAAATAATTTGAAGCACAAAAATAAGTAAAGCTTGTAACATTGGTATCCACCTCTTTCGCAAATTCTTTTGTCATGATAACATACATAAGCTTTAGAAATCGATGGGTTTTTTAATTTTTTTTAATTTTTTTTCATACTATTGAAATGCCCCAAAAATAAGCGTATTATGTTTGGCATAAATTCGATAAGTACCAGTAAATCATTCGTATTATATCATTTATTTTTAAACGCAAAAAAGGAACCCCATTAGGTCCCTTTCATCAGAGTTCTATGTTTTTCGAAGCATTTTCCTTTTGCTTCTCTTCTTCTTTTACTAGCTGCATATTTGCATAGGCTAAATTCGCAATCATTAAAAAGTGGCCACCCAATATTCCAGTACCAAATGCCCACATTTCCATTTCATGCTCAATTTCAAACATAATGATAGCCCCTAATATTGCGGCTGCAAATCGGTTTAGAACTCCTAATCCAGGAGCCTTTTCTTTCATCACGATACTTCTTCCTAATTTCTCCACTCTGCGAGCTAATAGCCAAAGACAATATGCGCTAACTGCTAAACCGATACCGAACCCTGTCACTTGTTTCCCAAAAGGAGTAACCGCCCACATTAGTAGTAAACCACTAAAGATCGTATACAATTGTAATCGATATACACGTAAGGCTACTTGAATCAAAATATCCGCTCCTAATTTCACATTTTATTATGTGTCAGAAGAAAAGCAGCAACTTACACAGTTGCTGCTTTCTCTTGTTCTTGTTCATGATCCATTTTTTGAATTTCAACACGTTTAATTTGATAAGCATCTTTTTCTAACACTTTAAATTCATAGCCTTCTGCTTCAACGTATTGTCCTTCTTCGATTTCATGATTTTGCATCATAATCCATCCACCGATTGTATCCACATCGTCTTCTTCAATGTGTAATCCAAACAAATCTTTTACTTCTGATATAAGCACTTTTCCATCAACAATTTTATGATATTCGTTCACATGTTGAATTGGTGGTGCTTCATCTTCATCATATTCATCACGAATTTCGCCGACGATTTCCTCCAATATATCTTCAAGCGTTACAATTCCAGCTGTTCCTCCGTACTCATCATATAAAACAGCCATTGGAATTCGCTTCTTCTGCATTTGCAGTAATAAATCATGAATTGGAGTCGTTTCCATAACTTCAATAATCGGACGCATATACGTGCGAATCGATGATAAATCTTCTTGATCGTTGTTCATATATCGAATAAAGAAATCTTTTACGTTGACCATACCGATAATATCATCTTTATCTTCTCCAAAAATCGGATAACGTGTGTATCGTTCATTTTGGATTACTTTCATGTGTTCTTCTACTGAATCTTCAAGATAGAAACCAACGATTTCTGTACGAGGTACCATTATCTCTTTCGCGATGCGATTATCAAATTCAAAGATATTATTTACATACTTGTATTCAGCTTGATTAATTTCGCCACTTTCATAGCTATCTGAAAGAATAAGACGTAATTCTTCTTCTGTATGAGCTACTTCATGTTCAGAAGCTGGTTTCAAACCGAATAAACCAGTTATAACACGAGCTGAACCGTTCAATACCCAAATAAATGGATACATGATTTTATAGAACATCATTAACGGAGTTGCCAATAACAACGTTACTTTTTCAGCCTTTTGAATTGCCAGCGTTTTCGGAGCTAATTCCCCTACTACAACGTGTAAATATGTCATTAGCATAAAAGCAAGACCAAAAGTTAATACTGATGAGATGGAAGGATTTATGTTCCATTTCTCAAATAACGGGTGTAATAACTTTTCGATTGTCGGTTCACCTAACCAACCTAATCCCATCGCTGTAACTGTAATACCTAATTGACAAGCAGATAAATATTCATCTAAATTTGTTGTTACCTTTTTCGCTGCTAACGCACCGCGTTTCCCTTCCGCAACAAGCTGATCAATACGACTTGAACGTACTTTTACAATCGCAAACTCTGCTGCTACGAAAAATCCAGTAAATGCGATTAAAATCGCAACCATGACTAAATTAAATATTTCCAATGAATCCCCTTAGTTAAAAAACTAAGGTGTCCACCTCCTGTATACTATAATGTTTTCTTATTTGTTCGTTAGAAAACATAGCCCGATACAAAAATTAAAGAGGTCGGATTTCACTTATCCTATAATAATAGAGCAAGCGTTTGTATTAAAGCTGTCGTTTGACCAGATAAAGATTTCGATATTTTTTCACGTTGTGAATCAGTCAATTCATCTAAAAGCGGCTTTAACTCCGTTAACTCTGCTTCTAATCGATGAATATGGTCTGTCACTTCATTCACTTGTTTCGAAACGTGTTCATTGATACCGAGCAGCTTTTTCTTCTCCTCGATTCTCTCTTTAATCTCACAAAGCGGCATATGCATTTCTTTGCACTTCTCAATAAATTGTAATGTCTCAAATGCTGTTTCGTCGTAATAGCGATAATTAGATTGAGATCGCTCCGCTTTTAAGATTCCTAGATTCGTATAATAATCAATCGTTCGTTTCGACACGTGAGCCATGAGAGCCAACTGTCCGATTCGATACACCTTCCCAACGATCTTTCCCCCCTTGTTTATATTACTACCATCATACAATACATAAACTGTACAGTCAAACGTGACGGTTTATCATTCATAATTTATACAAAATTTATCGTCTCATCTTATACAATCTAATCCATTAATTTAATTGTATAATAAAATACTTAAATTCAAAAAACCAAAACGAACGAAATATAACTATGAAATTTCCCGTTCCTTTCTAATTTAAGTACATATCATAATAACATCGATATCAAATTCTTTTTATAATTAGGAGGAAAAAATGAAAGCTGTTATTCTTGCAGGTGGATACGGAACAAGGATTGGGGAAGAAACTCATTTAAAACCAAAACCTATGATTGAAATTGGAACAAAGCCTATTCTATGGCACATTATGAGTTTGTATAGTCATTACGGCATTACTGAGTTTATTATTTGCTTAGGCTATAAAGGATATGCAATTAAAGAATTCTTTCTAAATTACAACTTACACATGTCCGATTTCACGATACATTTAAGCGACAATACAATTACTAACCATTCTCATCGTATAGAACCATGGACAATTACACTGATTGATACCGGTCTAAATACCGAAACAGGTGGACGAGTTAAGAAAATACAAAATTTCGTCGGGGACGAACCTTTCTACCTCACTTATGGCGATGGATTAAGTAATATAAATATAAAAGAACTCATGGCATTTCATAAAAAACACAGCAAAATAGCTACTGTTACTGCCGTACAACCTCCAGGCAGATTTGGTTCTCTCGTATTAGATAAACAGTCTGTAACATCCTTTCAAGAGAAACCACTCGGGGATGGCGGATGGGTTAACGGTGGATTTTTCGTTTTAAATCCTGATATTTTCAATTACATTAGTGGAGATAAGTCTGTTTTTGAAACAGACACTTTAGTTCAGTTAGTAAACAAAAACGAATTGGCCGCATATCAACATACTGGTTTTTGGCATCCAATGGATACATTGCGCGATAAAAATAAATTAGTCGAGCTATGGGAAAGTAATAACGCTCCGTGGAAGGTTTGGTAATATGGCTTCATCATCTTTTTGGAATAAGAAAAAAGTATTTATTACAGGACATACTGGCTTTAAAGGCTCATGGCTTACCCTTTTTTTAACTTCATTAGGTGCAGAAGTAGTTGGCTATTCTTCTCACCCCCCATCCACCCCTAACCTTTTTGAACAATGTAACGTATCAAAAGAGTGCATAACAATTAAAGGCGATATTACAGATTACGATTCTTTATTCCATGCCCTGAAACAACATAACCCTGACATACTATTTCATTTAGCAGCTCAGCCAATCGTCACCGCTTCATACAAAAATCCTATCGAAACATTTAAAACGAATGTTTTAGGTACTGTTCACGTATTAGAAGCGGCAAAACATATAGAAAGTATACGTGGCATTATTAATGTTACAAGTGATAAATGCTATGAAAATGATGGGAGCGGTAACCGGGCATTCGTGGAAACTGACCGACTAGGAGGTTTTGACCCTTATAGTGCTAGTAAAGCTTGCGCTGAACTAGTTGCAACATCATATCAAAAATCATTCTTCCACACTAACACTCTGAAACTTGCCTCAGTAAGAGCAGGTAACGTCATCGGCGGTGGTGATTGGGCAGAAGACCGATTATTCCCGGATATAATCCGTGCATATTTACAAGATAATACATTAAATATTAGAAACAAAAACGCTATTCGCCCATGGCAACACGTATTAGATCCTTTACATGGCTATATTCTTTTAGCTGAGAAGCTTTGGAAAAACCCCGAATATGCAGCAGCGTGGAATTTCGGTCCGATGAATGAACTTAACAGAACAGTTCATGATGTCATTCAATCTATAATAAAATTATGGAATCAACCACTAACAATACTTTTCCCTCATACAAATACTCTTTATGAATCACCTATTTTAACACTTGATAGTACAAAAGCAATAAATAAACTCGGTTGGACTCCTAAATTATCAACAGATCATTCTATCGCTTGGACTGTTGATTGGTACAAAAAATATGCATCTGGTGAAAATATGGAATCTTTCACGCGACAACAAATCGATGCATTCAAAAATTTATAAGGGGGCTATAAAATGGAACAGAAAAAATGCCGTTTTTGCCATTCATTACTCACAAATACTTTTTTAGATTTAGGCGTTTCTCCTCTCGCTAACTCATTTGTAGCTCCAGAACACTCATATAAAATGGAGCCATTTTATCCGCTGCACACGTTTGTTTGTAACTCTTGTTTACTTGTACAATTAGATGAATTTGAATCTCCGTACAATATTTTTCATGACTATTTATACTTTAGCTCTTATTCCTCCAGTTGGCTACTACACGCTAAGCAATATGTAGAAATGGCGATTAAGCGTTTCAACTTAACAAACCATTCGAAAGTGATTGAAATCGCAAGTAACGACGGGTACTTATTACAATACTTTCAAAAAGAAAATATCAAAACGTTAGGAATTGAACCAGCAAAAAATGTAGCAGAAATCGCTATCCAAAAAGGAATTCCTACTGAAGTGGATTTTTTCAGCAATAACTTAGCAAAAAAGTTACCACAAGCTGATTTAATCGTCGCAAATAACGTATTAGCACATGTTCCAAACTTGCATGATTTTGTTGCCGGTTTAAAAACATTATTAAAACACGATGGCACGATAACAATTGAATTCCCGCACTTATTAAACCTCATATCCTTTAAACAGTTTGACACGATCTATCATGAGCATTTCTCCTACTTCTCACTTATAAGTCTTCAAAAAGTTTTAGCTCATCATCATTTACAAATTGTCGATGTAGAAGAACTTGCAACGCACGGTGGTTCATTGCGTATTTTTGTAAACCATCACAGTGACTCATCCACTATCCATTCCAGTGTTACAAATATAATCCAAAAAGAAGTAGATCATGGGCTAGATACATTAGATTGCTATCTCCTTTTTTCTGAACGCATAGAACAATTGAAAATAAGTATTTTAAAGTTTTTTATCGAAGCAAAAGCTTTAAACAAACAAATTATCGGTTACGGCGCTCCTGCTAAAGGAAACACCCTTTTAAATTATTGCGGGATAGGAAAAGAGTTTCTAAATTATACAGTAGATAAAAACCCTCACAAACAAAATCTCCTTCTACCAGGAACCCGCATCCCAATACAATCTCCTGAAGAAATAAAACGTACAAAACCTGATTATATTCTCATACTTCCTTGGAATTTGAAAGACGAAATTATGAAAGAATGCTCTTTCATTCGTGAATGGGGCGGCAAATTTTTAGTAACGATTCCAGAAGTTGAGGTGATTGAGCCATGAAAAAAATCCTTGTAACAGGCGGTAGTGGATGGATTGGTAAATATGTTGTAAATTCTCTTATACAAAAGGGCTATGAAGTGCACGCCACCTACAATACAAATAAGCCTTCTCACCTTTCTTGCCATTGGCATAAAGTAAACTTACTTTGCGATGAAGAAGTAAAAAAACTCATTTACGACATGAAGCCTAGTCATCTCATTCATTTAGCTTGGGAAGCAGTGCCACCAGCGTGTTATGTATCTATTAATAATTACTATTGGCTTACATCCAGTATCTCATTAATTCAACACTTCACAACATGCGGCGGAAAGCGAGTCATCGTTGCCGGTACTGGCGCAGAATATGAATGGTTTAACGGCGTATTATTTGAAGATTCACCGCTTATTTCCTATAAAACCCCGTATTCATTATGTAAAAACGCACTACATTACTGGCTACAATCATACGCTGGGCAAACCGGCCTCAGCATGTGTTGGAGCCGCATTTTTCATATGTATGGCCCTCACGAACAAGGGAATCGACTCGTTTCTAACATTATCACGTCCTTATTAAAAAATGAGGAAGCACTATGTACACATGGAAAACAATTAAGAGATTTCCTCCATGTGAGTGACGTCGCTGATGCTCTCGTAACAGTATTAGAACGCAATGTTACAGGCACAATCAATATCGCTTCTGGTCAATCTGTACAAATTAAAGAATTAGCTTCTATCATTGCTAAAAAGATAGGAAAAGAAAATTTAATTAAACTAGGTGCGATTCCTTTCTCTAAAGATGAACCTTTATTCGTCGGTGTTAATGTAGAACGTTTAAAAACTGAAGTAAACTGGAAACCGACGTACAATCTAAATACTGGAATCGAAGAAACAATTTTATGGTGGGAATCATTTATAAAAAAGCATAACGATACGCAGTACTAAAACGTAAATCCTTCGTCCCTCTCGCTAATTCCTTATACCATTCTTCTAATCTTTCAGGTGTAATAATGTGATGTGTCCCCATTCCTGCATGCTTACTACCTTCAGAAAGAGTCGGACCAATTTGTAATTTCCTCTTCCTCATCGCATCGTTCCACGGACTAAATCCAAACCATGCAATACAAGCAAGAGGTGGGTAATTCATAAATTCATGTGCAGTTAAATGCCTTCCAACAGTGTAGCTTCCATGTTCATTATTATGAATGAATCTACCTCTTCTCCATAATCTCCAATCTTCCGGTAAGTAACCGTGAAATCGTTGTTTCATTAAAGGTATTCCAAAGTTAAGTTCCGGATAATTATAGTTAAGATCATCGACCATAATAAGCCCTTCCAGCCAATACATCCTCTCTCCCAATTCATTTAGTGATTTCCAAAACTGATTTTTATCTTGCACACAAAGAAACTCAGTCGTATTTAAAATCATTTTCCAACCTTCTACTTCTTGTTCCACCCTCATCACTTCATGGTCTGTCGCTAATGCATCAAACTCTGGATTTGTAGAATCTCGCACTTCCCAATGCGGTGCGAATTTTTTGCAAATTTCGACTGAACGATCTGTAGAACCTTTATTAATTAAAATACCATGATCAAACAGTTTCGTATGATGCATAAGCCACCACGGTAATAAATACTCTTCATTGTAAAAATGAGAAATAACGGTTGTAGTTATAATAATCTCCTCCTCTTTCTCTATTAATCTACTTTTTCATCCTACTCTTAATATACTTATCAGTTATGTAATTGGTTTCTTTTATTTTTAAAATATGTTTTTCTACCATATACTATGCTTTCTTCGACAACCACCATTTTCTAAAGAATCAACTCCGTACAATTAACATCCCAATAAACTGAAAATTAAGTTATAATATCATTATAAAATTATGGAGGAGGAATGCGCTCATGTACTACAACACTTCATTCGAAAACGATCAACCTGTAGTCCGTCTATAATCTAAGACGGGCATTCATATAACAAGTGCACTATGCCTCGTCTTAGGGAATAAATCATAACCCTAAAAATAGACGGAGGTAATTCAAATGAAACAAACAATTTTAGGAGCTATATGTTTATCTCTAGCAGCAAGTATTTGGGGCGGTATGTACGTCGTTAGTAAATACGTACTCGACTTTATCCCGCCACTTACACTCGTTTGGCTACGTTTTATTATCGCTTTTGTTGTTTTATATGTGATTTTGAAAATAACTGAAAAAAAGCAAAAGAAAAAAGTACCCATCCACAAAAAAGATTGGCTATTATTTACTTGGATTGGATTCATCGGGTATTTCATTTCAATCACATGTCAATTTATCGGAACGAAATTATCCGATGCTCATACAGGCTCCTTAGTGACATCAGCTACACCTGCATTTATGGTTATATTTGCAGCGTTCATTTTAAAAGAGAAACTAACTACTCGTAGACTTTTATCAACTATAATAGCGACAATCGGTGTCATTATCGTTATCGGATGGGATATTGAAATCGGCTCCTATTTTATCGGTACAATCATTTTAGTTGGAGCTGCTATTACGTGGGCTTTACTATCCATTTATGTAAAAATCGCTTCCGCTCGATTTTCATCTTTAATTATTACAACGTACGCAATATTCTTTTCACTCTTTTTCATTACACCTTTTATGGTATGGGAACTCCAATCAAGTCCTATTGAACATATAAACATGTACGTATTATTAGGCGTACTCTATTTAGGAATTGTCTCAACCGCAGGTGCATTTTTTCTTTGGAATAAAGGGTTAGAATTAATGGATGCTAGCATTGGCTCATTATTTTTCTTCTTTCAACCTATCGTCGGTTCAATACTTGGCTGGCTCCTATTAAATGAGACGTTAAGTAGTAACTTTTTCATTGGTGGTATCCTTATTATATGTAGCGTTATAATTACTACTTTTGAAAAGAGAACGTAGTATAAAAAACAGGCAGAGACTTAGTCTCTGCCTGTTCGCATAATTGGGTCTTGGTCGTGAAAACCAATGCAAATTGGTATATTACTTTGCAAACCACTACGTGCATTGATAAAACTACACACTGTTCTTGCGATTAAATATAAAGTAATACCTACAGCCTTTTTATTTGAATCAAAGCCATTTTCACCATAAATATCAGCTAACTCTCCTAAAGATGGTCCTTCTATTTCATCCGTCCAATCACTGGCCCAATCATCATCCTCTACTTCAAGAAACATGTAATCGTCACAAACATATAACTGACTATCCCACTCATTATCAAGGTCATATTCAAAATAAATTGCCTTCGCTTCTTCACTTTCAGCGACTTTTAATGCTTCTTTCAAACCTATCCTCATACTTTCCTTGTATGAATCTAATGGAATCAATTTAACGCGCTCCGCATCCTCACTTGACGCTAGTGTGCTACAAATATCATAATACTTCGATTCTATTTGAGATACTGATAACGAAAATACGTCTTCCTGCATTTCCTCTAAATACTGAAACATATCCAAACTATTTCACTCCATACTCTTTACGCAGGCCAATGTGCTGGACGAGACAACACTTTCGGTAATTTCGTATGTTTGTCCCCTTTCGCCGCATTAATTTGGACTTGCGTAAGAAAAATACTATTCGTAAAATCTGCCCCTCTAATATCTGCATCACGCAAATCTGCTCCAATGAGATCCGCTCCGCGTAAGTCTGTACCATTAAGGTTAGCCGCAATTAAATACGCCCCTCTTAAATTGGCTCCTTGTAAATCTCTCTTTTTTAGATTCGCTCCCATTAGGTCAGCCCCTCGGTGACTGATCCTTTTCTTACTTTTAGAATTCATTTCCTTCCAGACTAGTTCACTCGTTTCCAGAAGGAGAACATTCACTTCCGCTCGGTGTAATGGCACATTTACTTCCATTAACTCATCTGGACTTAAATTAGAAAGACGCTCTGTCTCTTCAATTGCTTCCTTCAGCTCTTTATGAATTGTCTGCGTCGACTTTAATAGAATAGCCTCATTCAAATACCACAGCATTTCATGAAGCTGATGCATAACCGGAAAAGCATCATACATTTCTCTCGCATGCTCGGCATCTTTCCGCCAATCAATTCCTTTAAACGTAACTTGAGAAATCTTTTGCCCAGCACCGAAACATTCAAATACTGTACAACCTTTATACCCTTTTTCTCTAAGATCTCTATGTATACTACATTTATAATCTGATTGTAAATTTGTACAAGGTTTACCACCATCTTTATTCACCGCAAAATCTACTGATGCTGCAAACGGTAATGCTACACAACATAAACCAAAACATTTTTCACAATCCGCTTTTAAACTATTGTGATTTGCATCCTCTTCTACATGAAAATAATCGTTATTATTAGTCAAAATATATACCCCCTGCTACCTTTCAACTATTCCATAATAATCCAACTATAGTAAATTATCAAATTTAAAATAAACGGTTATATTTCATTTCAAACAACAACATAATCCATCTATTTCTTTTCATTTAAAAAGGACACCCACTACAACATTAATTATAATTAAATTAAGAACTTTCGAATAACAAGGAGGATTACGATGGCATTAGAAATGAAAACAAACTGTCAAATTTGCGACCATTCCCTTCAGCCTGATTCTGAAGCATACATATGCGTGTATGAATGTACATTTTGTGCACCATGTACAGAGGAAAGACAAAACGTTTGCCCAAATTGTGGCGGCGAGTTAGTACGTAGACCGAAAAAGAAATAATAAAAAGGCAAAAACGAACAGGAATATGTTCATTTTTGCCTTTTTATTTAACCATTAAAATTACTTCTATTATTGATTTAAATGATTTTTAACTGCTCATATAACCAACTCATGATCTACTTCTGGTGGTAATCCTGAGACGGTTATCATTCCAATAACCCCTACGTTTTTTATTTGGATAGGAAAACATCCACCAAACGCAGCATATTCCGAGCCATCTAAACGGTATTTTTCATGATATGGAATTCCGCTTATTTCACTTTCTATCTGCATATAATACGAACTATGATTATGCAGGGAAACGACCCGTTTTTTACGCTCAATCCATTTCGTATTTTCCTCAGTTGTCCCTGTCATCTTGAAATGAAATAATTGCACACCATTTTTGGTTATATCAACAGCAATCAACTTTCCCTCTCGCTTTGCTGTTTCAACGATATATAAGCCTAATTGCAAGGCATCTTCATTTGTAAAAGAGGAAAATTGAAGTGTTTCCTCCTCTATTAATATTTGTTTACTTATTTCACTCAAATTTGAAGTACTCATATCTTTAACCTCCCTAATTGTCTTATACCACATTGGCATTTTTTAGAATTACCAGACTCTATAGTACCGTAACGCTTGTTTTCTTCTTACTGGTGCTATTATGAATTATATTTAACACATTAAAAATGTATGTACTTTAAAGTGCTATAGATACTAAACATTTAGTACAAGAATTGTCTACTTCCTTGATTAATTAAAATATAGTAAGGTGTTTGCATTTTTACAGTGCTACAATGTCCTTGCGAAAAGATACTATATTTTACTCGTGTGAATACCGAAAAAGCCAAATTAATACACGCGAATTCATTACAAGAAATACAAAAAAGCAAAGCGCCCACGCTTTGCTTCCTACAAAATCCCTTTTAACTTTTCACAAATTAACTTCGCTAAATATTCATAACCTTGTGGTCCGAAGTGTAAACCGTCTTTTTCATCATCTTCTACAAATCTCTTATAATCCTTTTCTTGAATCATTTCAGCGTACAAATTGAGAAAATGACTTCCTGTTTCTTTCGCCACTTCCTCAACCACATTTACATATTGACCGAGTACTTCATTCGTTCTATTATGTTGCCTTGCTTCATCAACTGGTGCAGGACTAATAAGTAATACTTTTTCTGATGAAATCGCACTTACAATTTTCTCTAAATTTTCTTTGTAAGATTGTAATGGCACTGGATCAAATAACACCGAATCATTCGTACCAAAAAAAGCTGTTACAAAGTCTGGTTTATATGATACTACATCGTCTTCAATCCTATTTAACGCATCGAACGTATTATCACCTGGAACACCCGCATTAACCACTTTCCAATTTGGAAACATCTCTTGCAAAGGTGGTGTTAACCTCGGCATTCCATCAAAAAATGTTTCATCAGCTGTAATACTATCGCCAAAGCATACTAACGTTTTCATAAATCTAACTCTCCTTTTAAGTATGAAACAACTTTCCTTCTATAGCTTTCACATATCTTTCCGCAGAACGTTCAACTGCCTCATTTGCATTTTCTTTTACTACTCGGTGAAAAGCATTATATAAACGATTAAATTGTAACGGTTTCACTCGATTCGCCATTTTCTCAACTTTTCTCGCCGGTAATGGAATTAAATTGGGATAGCTGTACATGAAGCTCACCCACTGTTGATCCGCTACAACTTGTATGATATCACCTGTTAATAAAATACCTTTCCCATCATTTCCTTCTTCCCAGTGTAATACAGAACCGCCGCTAAAATGCCCTCCGAGACGATGAACAGTAATTCCATCCGCTAATGGTAAAGACTCACCAGACCAATAAATAATACGACTACTTGGACGCATAACCCACTCTTTATCGTCTTCATGTATATAAATTGGTACATCTAATATTTCTGCCCACTCTACTTGCGTTGAATAATAATGCGGATGAGATAGTGCAATCGCATCTAATCCGCCCCACTCTTTTATCTGTTCAACTGTCGTTTCATCTAAATAAGTAATACAATCCCATAGCAAACGATATGACTCTGTTTTGATTACAAACGCCGTTTGCCCGATCGCAAATTCTGGTTTTGTCGTAATACTATAAAGCCCATTTTCTTCTTCTATAATTTCATTTTTATATGTATCACTCGTTTGCAAGTTTTCTAAAGTCGTCCAAGACTGCCCTTTCGGATTAACATATTGTCTCTCCTCATCACAAATAACACAACTTACCGGTTCTTCCACACTCGCTGCATACTGTACTCCACACGTTGTACAAACGAAATTATTCATAGTTATTCCCCTATCCCTTTAATTTTTTATTAAGCTGATATTTGTTGATCGTTTTCTGCTTTTTTATTTTCAAGTGATACGCTTATAAGAGTAATAAAGTAGACAACTGTAACCGCCATAGGAATTACAATAAATCCTTTTTCCGCAAAAAGAATCCCACATACTGACGTTACTAATACAGTTCCTACTGATAAAAAACCATAACTTTTACTTTCATAAATCCATACATATGGTAAAAAATGAACACCTATTAACATCGCTACTACAAAAGGTAAGCACTCCGGAAATTGAAAATATGCAAGTAATACAAACGGGATATTCAATACATTTATCCCACCAATTACTCCAGCTAAAGTCCCTAGCGGGTTTCCTTTCGCAAACATGTCAATTTTTAATATAGCAGCTATCATTAAGCCGAAAGGAAACACACAGCCCATACCAATTAAATATACCCACACAACTTGCTTTTCTGAAAGAAGAACACCAGTTATGCTCGCTACAATCCAAAATAAAAGACCAGCTATTATAACAGGAAATCCCTTCTTCGTTTTTTGTGCTAAATCGCTTTTTGCTTCTGAAATGTTCTTTTCTATATCTCCCCCAAAATATAAGTGCTATAATGTCGTCTTATTTTCGCTATCGAACATAATCTCATTCATCCAATAACGCCAAACTACTAAGTAATCTTCTAAATCTTTTGGGTGGTGTCTTATACACGTATCTATACGTAAATATAAGCCTATGACTATTTCCTCATATAAATTTCGTTCTTTTTTATGAAATACACATTGTTTTATCACATAATCAATCGTTTCTTTTGTTACATCTTCTGGAGTTGAACAGAACGCGTAAATTAAATCATATATAGGATCTCCTAGTACTGGTAATGGATCAATTACACCATACAGCTCATTCTCTTGGAATATAAAATTATGAAATCCGAAATCACCATGTAATAAAAATGGCTGATTTATTCCAGTCCCCCTATTTGGACTATTCGCTAGTTTAAGAACAATTCTATACTCTTCCTCACTTATGTAACGTCTTACATTTTCATAAGCTTTCATCACATTTGCCGTTAAAAATTCATTCCAAGATTGAACCAGACTTTCTTTCCATCCCCAGCCATCTGCACCTGGAACAATTTTATACTTATTGATAACTTCTTTTACAAGTGTAATAAGCGTACTTCGTTTATGTCCTTGTTCGTACGAAGTACTACCTTCAAGGAAAGAATACACAACATATGTATGTAAAGGTTCTTTATACAAAAGCTTTGAAAATAACGCATTCCCCTCATAAAAAGAAAGAAAATTAGCTTCTTCACGTATTACTTTCGCTTCATTCGATTTCACAACATATCTTCCATCCAACAAATATACAGTACTTGTCGTTCCTCCGCTCAACACTTTCATGCTATTTGGATAATGTGAAATAATCTTCTCATTAACTAATTGTTTAGCGATTACTGAAATGTTCATTCACTCACCCTCACGTCTGAAGATTCCTTCAATTCAAAAGACAACTTTACTATTATTTGACAATCACAAGAGAATCCCTTCTAACATCTTAATATTACAGAAACTAATTTTCATTTTATCAAAACGGCTTCCTTCAAGATTTCATCATATAATTCATTCCATTTATAATGATACGCTGCACTCTCTTCTACTCTAACAAACATCCTTTTATCGGATTCATACTCACCGTCAAACTTATGCACTTCATTAATCTCCATCCGGTAGAACGGCTGATACCCTACTTTTGGATACGGACTATTTTCATTCCAATTTGGATTATCACTATGGTCAACGATAATATATCCAAATAAAGTACATTCTCCTTTTACATAACCTTCTTCCCACGCTTCTCTTTTAAAACATTCTTCTGGTAGTTCCCCTTCTTCTATATGCCCACCAGGAAAGTCCCAACCACGCTGCTCATGGTCTATCAGTAAAACCTTATTATTATGAAAACAAAAACCGTGAACACTCGTGATTCTTTCGTATTCTGGCAATATACAATCTTTTTTCCACGTTAACCTCACTTTTGATTCCCCATAATTTGCGCATATAGTTACCATTTCCCTCACTCCAAATGCTCTTCATTTAATCTAATAATCTCTATTGCACGATCTCTTTCTTTTAACTTACGAGCCAAACTTTCTACACCAAATACTTCTGTAAATGTGTGGCTTCCTACAATTAAATTTATCCTTTTAAATTTTGCATGTTGCACCGTATATAATGTTTTTTCTCCTGTTATGTACGTATCACAACCTTTTTCTAGCGCACGCTCAATCAAATTTGTATCGTTCCCTGCACCTGTCAATATCGCAATCCGTTTCACTGGTCTGTCATGATTTTTCCAGCTCTTCACTTTCTCTTCCATTCTCTCTTCAAGTTTTTCAACTAAATTTGAAAAGGGAATCGCTTCTTTATATTCTCCTATTCCCGGTAGCTCTTCTTCCTCATACGTGGAATATTCCAGTATTGTATCAATCCCAATTTCATTAAATAACGACGTACACGTGCCAAACTTTACAAAATCTAACGGCAAATGAATCCAAAAATGATTCATTTCATATTCTTTTAATTTCTCAATACAAGCCTCTTCCATACCGAATAGAAAACTCCACGGTGCATGATGTGTCACTATCATATCGACACCATTTCTATACGCTTCTTCAATTGTTTCTAGCGTCAAATTTGTCGTGTAACCTATTTTGTGAAATTCCTCTTTACTAATGTGAGTAAAGCCATACTCGTCATCACCGTATTTATTTAGATGCTCTTCAAAAAGTGATGTAATATGTTCTTTAAACTGCGTTATATTCATTTTCATTTCTCCTTTCATTTACTTTTATATTTCAAAAATAAGGAAATACTATTTAACGACGTTACATACATATAGGAGGACAATATGAAACCTGAATTTTTAAAAGCTATACATGAAGCGATTGGAAATGTTGAGCATATTCATATAGAAGAAAGTGGTGCAGATAGTTTACTTATCCACCATGATGATGCACAGCAATTAAAACAAGTTGCTGAAACGTTAGAACACAATAATTTCCGCTCTACTATTAGAACAGCTGGAGATGCTTCTTATATTGAAGTGTTGAACAGATAAAGAGAAGTCCCAGCTATGTGCTGGGCTTTATTCTTTTATATTGAAATTTCAAACTCTTTCACATACACCGCTGTTCCAGCAATATCAATTTGTAAGTTATCATTTTCTACATCTTTCGTTACATAAACCATTACACGACCATCTTTATTTATTTCCTGTCCTTGCTCAACGATTAACTCCAGTTCATGGTCAAAATCTTTCTCCAAATACGTCGCATAATACGCTCCCATTACACCTGAAGCTGTTCCTGTCACAGGATCTTCTATTGTTCCAGAATAAGGTGATGAGAAATGACGACCGTGCATTTTTGCTTCTGCATCATATGTTTCCAAGCAAAGTGGATGAATAGAAGCGTTAGATATTTCTTTTAATACCGATGGAAATTTATCATTATTAGGTTTCATTCTTTCACATGCATCTAGATTTTTAATCGGTACAATTACAGTCCAGTTCCCCGTACTTCCATATACAATCGGTACACTTGCATCTAAATCCGTTACTTCCAAACCGATACTATGAGCTAATTCTTGTTTTGAACCTGCAAAATCTTTAAACTGAGGTGCTGCCTGCCTCATTTTAATAAAGGTTTCTCCATTTTCATTTGCACCTATTTGTATTGGTAAAACACCTGCCTTCGTTTCAATCGTAAGGTTTGTTTTTTCTTCTAATAAACCTCTTTCACGCAAGGCATATATAGTGCCAACTGTCCCATGACCACATAAATTCATTTCAAACCCTGGTGTAAAATAGCGCATTCTTATATCTGCTACTTCTGAAGAAAGAACGAAAGCTGTTTCGTTAAATCCAACCTTTTCAGCAATACGCTGCATTTCCTCTTCCGTTAATCCATCCGCCTCTAGTACAACACCTGCTGGATTTCCCATATTTGGTTTATTCGTAAATGCGTCGTAATGAAATACGTTTATAGTCTTCATTTCTTTGTCCCCTAATCTTCTTCTAACTTTCCAATTGTTAATACTTGTAAGATTGTACTTTACCACTTCAATTCCCCTACACCCGGCTCAATAAACTTACCCGAAACATCCTCATTTGAATCTATTACCCAATCATATATATTTTTTGCTCCTTCAGCCGGAGTCATATTCGCATCAAAGGCACCAATGTCAGTCTTTAATTTTCCAGGGTGAATTGCGGTTACACGAATTCCTTTATTCTCAAACTCTTGTTGTAAGCAGAGCGTTAACATATTTTGTGCGGCTTTTGCGATCCGATATGAATATGAGAACTTACCTTGTGGAAACTCTTTGTTCGCCATTTTATGCAATGAACCTAAACGAGAGGATACATTTATTATTCTTGGTTGATTCGACTTAGTTAAAGCCACATATGTACCTTTTACAGCTCGAATAACTCCTAAGCAATGAACATTAAATAGTTCCATTAACTCTTCAGAATTTGTACGTAAAATCTCGGTTTCCTTACCAGTAATTCCAGCGTTATTTATAACTAGATCAATATACTTTGTATATTCCTCCAGCTGGTTCTTAATTTGCTCCGTACTCTCATCAATCGATAAGTCTGCTAATATAGGAAAACATCTAGAACTAAACATTTTCTTCAATTGCGTTACCGCAACCTCAGTTCTAACTAGCGGATAAACAATATGTCCATTTTCATGAAACACTTTCACTAGCTGTAACCCTAATCCACGATTTCCACCTGTAATAAGTACCCTCATATATCCATCTCCTTATTTTTATAATAAATAAGAAAATCTGCCCACTTACCATTCCCCATAGAAAATGCCTCTCTCGTACATTCAAATGAAAAACCAGCTCTTTCTGCAAGACGAATAGATGGCTCATTATCGATATGTATATGTAATTCGATTCTATGAAATTGAAGGCCATTAAAAAACAACGGCAGCGCAGCTATTACACTTTCTGCTCCGTATCCATTTTTCCAATATTGATTATGAATAGAGTAGCCCATCATCGCCCATTGATAGTCCATACGTAAAATTTTTATAAGTTCTAGCTTTCCAATATTGGCGCCATCTTCTTTCTGAAAAATACCTAGAACGTACATTTCATCCCGTCTTGCCGCCTCATCAAATCCTCTTATCCATTCCGTAAACCATTCTTTCGTTGAAGACGACATGTCATGATAGCCATCATCGTATTTATATTGAGATGGTAACCTCTTATTGAATCCATCTAACCAACTTTCATAATCCTCTTTTTGAAATGGACGAATAATCAGTCTCTCTGTCTCTACTTGTAATAGTGGCAGCTTCATTTATATCTCTTCCTTTAATTGTTAATTGAATATTCTTTATTATCTTACACAAAATACAAAATCTAGTAAATCATTATGTTTTTTATAAACAAAAATCCAGTTATGCTTTTTACATAACTGGATTCTTCATTATTTAATAACCTTTTATTTCACAAGAAAAACATCCCTTAATTCCCTCTTCAACACTTTCCCTAAAGCGTTTTTCGGTAATTCGTCCATAAATACAACTTCTGGTATTTTATAGCTTGCTAGTTTTTCTTTACAATGCTGAATAATCTCTTCTTCTGTTAAAGACGTTTGAATGTCCTTTACAATGTAAGCTGTTGGAACCTCCCCCCAAAAGTCATTTGGGATCCCAACTACTGCAACTTCTAAAACGCCATTTATTTCATGAATTACATCTTCTACTTGATCTGGATATACGTTGTCACCACCGCGTACGATAACGTCTTTATATCTTCCCATAATATGTAGAAATCCATCATCATCTATCATACCGGCATCACCCATGTTAAACCAATTATCTTTTACTACCTTCTTTGTTGCCTCTTCATTATTCCAATATCCTTTAAACATGTACGGGCTTTTCACGTGAATCTCTCCAACTTTATTTGTTGTTAGCTCATCACCTGTTTCTGGATGAACAATTTTCAGCTCTACATGTTTCAAAGTTTTCCCTACAGAAGACATTTTTTCTTTTCCCATATTTGGATGCCAAGAAGTTACTACCCAACCTTCTGTACTCCCATAACCTTGCACCATATAAATGCCTTTTTCCATATATTTTTGAATGAGTGTTTCTGGCACCTTTGTACCACCACTTTGCGCTACTTTAAAGGCCGAAATGTTGCGCTCTTTTTTATCTAATTCATCAAGCATGTAACTATAAACAGCTGGGAACGCAAGCATCGTAGTAATTTTCTCTTCTTCAATCTTATCCCAAATAAGAGTAGGATTCGAATCAGCTAAAAAGACCATCGTAACGCCATGATAAATACAATTTAAAATAGAAAGCACGCCACTCATATGAAACAATGGGTGCACTGATAAAAAGCGTTCACCTGCTGGAATTTCTCTTTGCCCCGCAATTTCAGTAAAATAATGGTGTAAGTTTTTATGACCAATTACACATGCTTTTGCCTGTCCAGTCGTTCCTGAAGTAAATAAATAAATGGCATCATCATCTTCATGAACTTCCACATTCGGCTCTGTTATTGGCTGTTCCTTTAATTTTAATTCAAATGAGCCAAATCCTTCTTTTGTCGTCTCAATTACATAAGGAATTTCTTTAACTCCATTAATCTTTAATACAACTTCACTAAATTCATCATCAATAACTAATACTTTTAATCTCGCTTCTTTTACAATCGATTCTAATTCATAAGCAGTAAGCTGATGATTAAGCGGAATAAATACCGCTCCAATTTTTAAGCTTGCCATCATAACGCTTGGAAACGGATGATTATTTTTGCATAAGATCCCTATGCGATCCCCTTTTTGTACACCACTATGTAACAAGTAATGTGCAAGCTGATTTACTCGTTCATTATATTGTTGAAACGAATACCTTTTCTCTCCCCCAACAAGCGCTTCCAAATTTGGTGATTGTATTGCTCTTTTTGGTAATAATTGTCGCATCGTTCTCAAGTAAAACTCCCCTTTATATATGTTAGGTTTTTTATTTTACCAGATTAAATATTAATTTACTAAAGATTACACTTAGTGAATATAAAATAAATAAAAAATAGCCATCTACTTATCAAGTAAATGGCTATTTCTCCTCATATATTAGAATACTTCTTGTTCATAACATATTGTACATACTCAGGTGCACTTTTATTAATCTCTTCATCACTGATTTCATATTCTGCTCCATATAAATAAAATGATGGTATAAATTCCATTCCTGTATATAAGCTTGTAGCGTGAAATGGTTTCGTTAATTCATCCATTGTGGTTCCGCTATTTTTATAGTCTTTTTCTAATCCACCTATAGAAATAGCTACACCAAACTCTTTCCCCTTCACTTTATCCCCATTAGATCCGTAAGCAAATCCATATGTTAATACATCGTCAAACCATTTTTTTAATAATGGTGGTGAGCTATACCAGTAGAACGGAAATTGAAATATATATCGGTCATGTTCTACTAACAGCTTTTGTTCCTCTTCAATATTAAACTCCCAATTTGGTGCCACTTTATATAGTTCATGCACCGTAATTTCATCTGAATATTTCTCAAGTTCTTCTACCCATCTTTTATTAATTCGAGACTTTTCAATATCAGGATGTGCTACAATTACAAGTGTTTTCATATATTTTCTTCCCCCTTATAAATAATTCAAACGCTTTAGTATTAGTATGAATGAGTCACATATAATTGAAAAGTACGTACTTTCAGGTGCTATAGGAACCTTGAGGTACCTTTGGAGGTGTTATATGAATCAAAATGATGACTGCCCAATTGCAACGACACTCGATGTAATCGGTGGAAAATGGAAAGTTTATATTTTATGTGTTTTGATGGATGGAAAAATGCGAACAAATGAAATCAAACGAGAAATTCCAAACCTTACACAAAAAGTTCTTACACAGCAACTTCGGCAACTTGAAGCTGATGGGATTATCCATCGTACCGTATATCAAGAAGTACCACCAAAGGTTGAGTACACAATAAGTGAACACGGAAAATCTTTAATGAAAATTATGAATGAACTATTTGAATGGGGAAAAGATCATCAGATGAAAAGATTAAATGACTAAAAGAACCCTACCTACTTTGTTACATCTTCTATGCAAAGAATTCTTTTGAAATTTTGTAATAGGAGTATCGTCACATAACTATTAAGTTAAGAAAATAGATTACCCCCAAAATGAACTTCTTTGCTATAAAAGACAAAAAGTTTCTGTTTTGGGGGCACTATAAAATTTAAACTTGATACCGATGTGTTACTAACCCAATTTGATATAGGCTTCGTGAATTTCGTGTGTTTGTCCTCGTTGTAGCTGGAATGGATTTGGCAATTATTACAGAAAAAAGAAACAACCTCTACTATGATTGACGTTGTATGAGCTTAGCTTGATAGCGATGTGGCTGAACCCCTAAACTTACAATTTTCTTTTTTCGGTCGTATCGGGCCTTATAGCATTTAGGTAATCAGCTATTTGTTAATCGTGAGGCAGATATTTTTAGCTAAAAACCCAATAATAGAAATATAATACAGATTACGAACCCTTTTACACGTATCTCGGCTGAACCTCAGAATCACATATTGTTATGACTACTGCTATTCTTCTCTAATTACATCTATAACGTTATCCTTTTTAATTTTCCGAAGCGGAATTAGTACCGATACATAACTAATCAACAGTGCAGTTATAAATGTGATAAAGCTAGCCTGATAAGGAATAATCCATTCAAACGACACCGTATTTGACAGTGCTACATAAAGAATATACGACAGCATACAGCCGAAAAAGATTCCTTGTATACTTCCAAAGAAACCGTACAGGAGTCCTTCATATATAACCATCTTTTTCAAATCCTTTTGCGACATACCAATCGATTTTAAAGCAGCTAATTCTTTTCTTCTCATAATGATGCTGACTGTAATGGTATTTAAAATATTTACACAACCAATCAGTGTAATAACAGCTATAAATCCGTACCCTAATATTTTTATATAAAGTATATTATCTTTATGGAAATTACTTTGAACAATATTATTTTTTACATCTATAGGTGCATCTCCACCCAGTTTCTTTTGTATATCTAAAATTGTAGCATCAGCCTGAGCTTGATTTTCTAATTCAATTTCAAAACCTGTTAATTTTTGTGGGGATTGTGTAATATAATCAGCTACTTGTTCGCTAGTAATAAAAGTTATGGTATCCATCGCTCTGCTCATATTAAAAATATCCAATTCTACAATTGCGGCTATTTTTAAAGTTTCTAGTTTTTCTTCATTGTAGGAGGTTTCCTCTGTAGATTTTCTTTCCTGCTGACTTGTTAATTGGATTTCATCCCCTACCTGAAAAGTACTTAGAGAACCTATATATTTTTTACTTGTATTCATATCATTTGATGCAGCTTGTTTTACTAAAATAACTTCTTTTTCACGATTTAATTTTGAAATATCAATTCTTCCACTAGTTACATTTTCAGCTAGTTTCTTTAAACTATTCTCATCGTATGCTTTTATTTGTGTTTTCATAATTTCTACAGTTTGATTATTATATTTTACTTTTTGATACAGCGATTCATTTCCTTGTAATTCTTTAATTTGTTTATTTTTTGGTACTTTCGTATAAAATTCATTTGCCTGATATTGCTTGTACAGCTTCTCTACATTATTGACTTTATAAATATTTCGACTCATACGATCTATGCTAGGCTTGTCTAAATTTGAATTAAGCATAACTGATATGTCCGATTTTAGAGCTTGAATTTCCGGTTGTTTACGCTGAATGACAGTATCTATGAGAAACGTAAACGTAATATACAGTACACTACTTATAATAATAGACAATATTGTAACTGTATATCTATTGGGATTCCTTTGGATATTTTTTAATGCCATACTTAACGGAAAAGATAGTGGTTTCTTTAACTTTGTTCTCTTTTTTTTCTTTATTTTTTCTTTTTTTATAGCTAATCGGCTACTTACGGCCAGTAACGGTGAAATTCTACCTGCAAAAAAAGCAGGAAAATAGCTTGAAATATAGACAGTTATCAATGTAATTAAAGAACTTACACATATAATTAACCAATCGAATTTAATTGTATATCCCATAGCGTTTTTAAGTACGTTTATCAGTACTTGATTAAGTAAAAAGACTACTAATATACTGCACAAAATCCCAAAAAAGATAGCAATAATAGAAAGAAATGTTGCTTCCCTTATCACAATTTTTCTAATTTGTTTTTTTGTAGCTCCTATACTTCTCAATAACCCAAACTGTTTCATTCGCTCTACTATACTAATTTGAAATGCATTGTAAATAATAACAATCGTAGAAATCACAACAATCCCAATACTAATAGTGGCTGCCACCATGATCTCCACACTAGGCTTTAAGGCTCTCTTTAATTCGTTATTTACTTTTATATTTTCTTTATTCGTCAATAATTTAAATTGATTTTCAACTTCATCAAAGTTTGCGTACTTATTGAATTCAATCAATACGCTACCTTCTCCAACTTTAAACTTATTTTTATATGTCAATAATTGACCTGTTTTATTTTCCTGAGTACTACTAGACTTATTTAGCAAACCAACAAGTTTATATTTTTTTTCATGAATAGTAAACATACCGCCTACTTTAAGATTGGGCCCAAAGTAAGGTAGCATCCATTTTTCCAAAACAGCCTCGTTTTCATTTGAAGGTAGCTTACCTTGTACAGGCATACTAGAATTTAACAGCTTTAATGCTTGTTGGTCTGCATACATATAAGAGACAGCTATTTCATCAACATTGAGCGTCTCTCCTGGAGTTATGGTGCCATAAGAAGATATATTCGGATTACTTTTTATCATATTGAAAAGCTTTTGATTATAATTTTCAACTGAAATATTTGCGGAACCCATAGAACCTTTTTTAGCATTTTCAATTCCCGAAGTGTATCCGCTATTAAAAAACAGTCCAATCGTTGTTATTAGCGCCAATGCTAAAATAATCCCTGTTAATGTTAGCAAAGTACGTTTGATATTACTTCTGAGATATTTTTGACTTAACTGTTTGTAACTACGAATCAATATTCCTCCCCTCCACAGTTTGCATGATTTTGTACTAATTGTTTATCTGAAATAATCATTCCATCTTCAATGGTTATTATTCGATCAGAATTTGATGCGATAGCAGGGTCATGGGTAATTAAAATCACCGTCTGATTATATTTTTTAGCTGTTACTTTTAATAAATTCAGAACTTCATTTGTATTTTTTGTATCTAGATTTCCGGTTGGTTCATCCGCTAAGATAATATCAGGTTTATTTATAAGAGATCTACCAATAGATACCCTTTGTTGTTGACCACCCGATAATTCAGATGGCAAATGATCTCGTCTTTCATTTAATCCTAGAGTTCGTATAATTTCATCCAGGTAATGATCATCTACCTGTTCCTCATCCAATAGAGCTGGCAAAGCAATATTTTCTTGTACATTCAAGACAGGAATCAAATTAAAAAACTGAAATATAAAGCCAACTTTTCTTCGGCGAAAAATAGATAGTTCATTATCTTTATAATTGTAGATATTTTCACCTCCTATAAACACATTTCCTGAACTCGGACGATCCAGCCCTCCTAAAATATGCAATAACGTACTTTTACCAGAACCTGACGCTCCAACTATGGTTACGAATTCTCCCCTATGAATGGAAAGATTAATTCCTTTTAACGCCTGTACTTGCGTTTCTCCCTCTCCATATATTTTTACTACATTTTCTAATCTAACAACCTCCATACAACTCATCCTTTTCACAGATTAATTTTGAATCTCTACAAAATAGATTTTATCCTTATCGTAGTCACCATTCTCGTCTTTCACTTCATACACTTTTGTAATGTTTTCAACCACCTTTTTTACCTTGTTTTTATTTTTATAATCAAAATTTTCTTTTGCAAACTTAATTAACGAAAGACTTACTTCTTTTTCTTTTAATTGTTTATATGTTTCCTCATTAACAATTACTATTGGTGATGAAAAATAACCAATCCAATTATTTTGTTCAATATGTTGAACAGGTATCATTTGTCCATTTAAATTTAAATTCCCATCCTTTATTTCCTCATCTTCTGCTGTTTTCCTATAAAACAAGTTTTTTCCACTCGCTAATTCTTTTATTTCTTTTACCGGGGTTGAAGTCATTGAAGAACTATCTTTTTCTAAGGGCGTTCTTATAATTCCTTTTTTTAAGAATTTTTCAGCTGTAGATTTTGTAATTACCGCATATTGTTTCTTTCTAACAAATGGTTTATCAAGTTCCTTATCCATCTCTTCTTCAGTCATATTTCCTGCTTTTTCTTTCCATTCTTTCTTAATTTCTTCGTTCTGTTCGGTAGTGAGTTCTTGTTTTATTAATTCTGTGACCAATTTATAACTATAATCTGCTGTTTGTACGTTTTGATCTTTATACAGATTTTTAACAGCAGATATATTTTCTTTCGTTCCCGATACCATGATACCGTTTACTGGTTGTGAGGGACCATTTATATAACGATTTACAGCAAACCCTATACCTATAAAAATTGCTGTTACTGCTAGAAATCCTATTACCTTTTTCATTTTCTTCCTCCTCATATACTATGTTTAATCTGGGATTAGAACAGTGGTTTTCTTCTTTAAATAAAACAGTGGCTAAAATGCTAAAAGTCTTAATAAAGAATGATTACCTTCAGTATAGACGTCTTTAATTGCTAATTGAATAACTCTTGTCTTACTATATATACTTTAATCTTACAGTTTAGTAAGATTACTAAATCTAACTTTTTATATACTCGTAACTCTGCTCAAGATATATTTTAAAATTGTACACTTAAATGGCTTTTATACACTTATTTAAGTACACACATACTTTTCAAATTCTCGAAAATCCGCTCCCATTCGGCTCTTAATCTCAATGAGCTGTTTTTAAAATTCATTTACATAATTAATGCGAATCCAATTTTCATTTAACATTTTTGTATAAGATAACTTTAATAAAACATTACTGATTTTATAAAGACGTACAAATTCAACAGGACTCTATTACAAGGTTTTTCAAAATATAAGCAAGAACATGTATGAATTACGTAAATATTCTGCTTTAAATAATTGTTGTATCTTATTATGTGCTGAAAAGCTGAAAGCCGATTTGGGTATTATGCTTATACTCAGAAAAGCCTCTAAAAGTCCATTTCCATACTAAACTATTTTAAATTAGCCAATCAACGTGTAAAATAACTGTCATAATCTAAAATACTGCCATAATCAAAGACAAATGAGGAGAGATACTGTGGATAAAGTATTATTCGTTGAAGACGATAACGATCTAGGAATGGCTATTGAGTTTACTCTAAAAGGAGAAGGACTTGAGGTTATAAGAGTTTCTACTGTACAAGATGCAAAAGATCAATACGAAAATAATAAATTTGACTTAGCTATATTGGATGTTGGACTCCCAGATGGAAATGGGTATGATTTATGTACCTATCTTAAAAGAAAAGGTGATATACCTATTATTTTTCTCACAGCACTAGATGAGGAGGCAAATGTAGTAATGGGCCTTGAAATTGGTGGGGATGATTATATAACAAAACCCTTCAGGGTAAAAGAGCTATTATCTAGAGTAAAGGTACAATTAAGAAAAAAAATTAAAACAGCTTCTAATACTATATTGAGGTCTGGAAATATACAGCTTGAAGTTGAGGCGGCCAGAGCTTTTAAGCATGAGAAAAGTATAAATTTAACGCATTTAGAATACAAACTCTTATTAACGTTAATGCTAAATCCTCATAAAGTATTACAAAGAAATGAGATATTGAAAAAAATAGCAGATGAAAGTGAAGTGTTTTTCGATGAAAATACTCTTTCTGTTTATGTAAAAAGATTAAGAAGTAAAATTGAGGATACTCCACAAAACCCTAACTACATAATCACACAAAGAGGTCTCGGATATTATTGGAATAAAGACGTCAGTAAGGAGTAATTTAATGATAAATCGAGAAATAAAAATTAATATACTTACATTAGCATTAATCTCTTTTTTATTTATTATATATCAAGTTATCACAGTTCATATTCTATATGACCATTTAAAAAATGATTATATTACTATTTGGAGTGAAATTACCGGAAAACTTATTGCACAAAACCCAGAAAATGAATACGAAATAATACAAACACTTACAAATGATACAGCGAATAAAAAAGATTATTCCAGTGATGGAGAAATGCTATTAAATCAATATGGTCTATCTGCTGAATTGGATTCAAGACTTTTTCCTTATTTAAATAAACATATATCCCAAAACAATATATACATGCTCCTTGGAGTAATAGGGTTCAGTTTAATCCTAATTTTTCTAAATTACTTACAATATAAATCTTTTTTCTTAAAAATTAGAAATGTAACAGCTGCAGCGAATAAAATTATTGAAGGTGATTACACCATTGATATCAAGGAAAATAGAGAAGGAGATTTAGCTAAACTTGCTAATTCTTTTCATAAACTGAAAAATGTTATTAGAAAAAGTATGCATAATTTATTGGAAGAGAAACAATTTTTAATTCAAACTTTACAAGATATTTCTCATCAACTAAAAACACCACTCTCAACACTAACAGTGAACAACGATATCTTATTACAAGGTAAATTAAATGAACAGCAACATCATTTTTTACACAATAATGATGTTCAAATTTCAAGAATCAGCTTTTTAATACATAATTTATTAAAAGTTTCAAAAATAGATGCTAGGGCAATACTATTTGAAAAAGAAAACTCTGATATTATTGATACAATTTATGAGGCCATTGCTAGTTTGAACAGTAAATTAAATAAAAAAAATATGAACATACATTTAAAAACCAATGAAAAAATATCACTTTTCCATGACAGTATTTGGATGCAAGAAGCTTTATTAAATATTTTAAAGAATTCTATTGAACATTCAAATGAGAATGGTTCCATTTATATTGAAGTCACAAACTCTCCTATTCATACTGAAATTATAATTCAAGATTTTGGTGAAGGTATTGCATCAGAAGATTTGCCATATATATTCGATAGATTTTACAAAACAAAAAATTCTAATAAAGAAGGGTCCATTGGAATTGGCTTAGCACTAACAAAATCAATTATCGAAGCTCATCATGGATTTATTAAAGTAGAAAGCCAAAAACACTCATTCACAAAATTCACAATAACTTTTATGAAGTATTAATAGTTCATAAAAGTTATTGTAAAATCCTAACCTTTGAGTATAATTTTAAAAAATTAATCATCTGTTGAAAAAAAGAAATTCGATTAATTTTTCATAAATGACTGTAGAGAGATAAATTTTTCGTTTTGGGGGTAATTAAAAATTTTAGCTTGATAGGCCTAGGATACCGCCACATCGCTATCAACTTAAGAAAACAAGTTACCCCAAAAAGAGAAAAATAAACTTCGATGCTATAAAAACACAAAATTTCCATTTAGGGGGTACTTTAAAATCTTAGCTTGATGTGCATGGGAAGTACCTCCAAAAACGAAAAAATTTATTTGGCGGGATTTGCTTTTGTTATCTTCATAGCGATTCGGTATCGCCACATCACTATTAAGTTAACAAAACGCTGACTTCTCAAAAGAACTAACTGCAGGGAAAGAAAATTAAATATTCTTATAAATATAACTCTCGTATAGGAGTCTTAAAAATTATAGCCACAGAATTACTTTCGTATCCTCTTCTTAATTTTGCAGGCTAGAAAATCAGCATTTAAACTAAACTTGCTAATATCGCTTTTGTACGATTGTCCGTTACCTCATAATAAATTTCTAATCCTTTTCGAGTACCTGTAACGATTTTAGCAGCTTTTAGTTTGGATAAATGTTGACTAATTGTACTTTGGGGCATTTGTAAATCCCCATACATTGTTGTTACATTCGTAGGGCCTTTTGCAAGCATTATTTTTACTAAGGATAAACGGACAGGATGTGCCAATACCTTTAATACTTCAGCGATTTCTTCATACATTTCTTTTGTTTTTTTCATATTTTTTCTCCCCTTTTATATAAATATTAATGATATCCATATATATAATTCGAAAGGATATACGATTTTATGTCCGTCATTTTAAAAAATATTAAGAAATTCCTTCAGATGGAAGGAATCCCTCTGTTCAATATTCTATAGATTTTTCTTCCACTCGATATTATGTGGTAGGAGCTTTCCTTACTGAGACCCTCTACCATTGTTCCCTTGCTGATTCCCATTATTTCCTTGTGATCCTCTACCGTTGTTCTCTTGCTGATTTCCATTATTCCCTTGCGATTCTCTTCCGTTGTTCCCTTGACCATTCCCATTATTTCCTTGCGATTCTCTTCCGTTGTTCCCTTGACCATTCCCATTATTTCCTTGCGATTCTCTTCCGTTGTTCCCTTGACCATTTCCATTATTCCCTTGCGATTCTCTTCCGTTGTTCCCTTGACCATTTCCATTATTCCCTTGCGATTCTCTTCCGTTATTCTCTTGCTGATGCCCATTATTCCCTTGCGATTCTCTTCCGTTGTTCCCTTGCTGGTTTCCATTATTTCCTTGTGACTCTCTTCCCTTGTTTCCTTGCCCATTTCCATTATTTCCTTGTGACCCTCTGCCGTTGTTTCCTTGCCCATTTCCATTATTTCCTTGTGACCCTCTGCCGTTGTTTCCTTGCCCATTTCCATTATTTCCTTGTGATCCTCTTCCGTTGTTCTCTTGCTGATTCCCATTATTTTCTTTTATTTGCTTCGGTTGTTGTTCATTAGATTGCTTTTGTTCTATATGCTCTTTCTTCTCGTTGCTTTCTTCTTTTACAGGAGATGCGTCCGATGATGCATCAGAAGATGACTTTTGTTGTTCTTGATTAGGCGGCGATGCAGGTGGAGTAAGCGATTTCTGCTTCTCTTTCTCTTGCTTTATATAAACACCTGTGCCAACTCCTGCTTTATTGGCATCCTCCCGTATTTGCATCGTACTGCTTTGATATTCGACTGTAACATGTTTTATCTCATACTCTTTCTTTAATTCCTGCATAGCCTTTTCCAACTGTGGTTCTAGCGATTTGTCCTTTGTAACAGCTGTTAGCATAACTTGCTTATCATTCGTTAAGTACTTATCCTTTTGACTCTGCTTTATAATAGTACGTATTACGTCTTGCAGATGCTTATTTTCCCACCCTTTCATTTCTTTTAAAATACGCCTTCCATCATCATTACAAGCCCGCAAATCTATAACACGAAGATCTTCCGTTACGCTCGCCTCTAAACTTGGATTTATATCAACTGAGACATAAGCAAACACTTTTTCTTCCGGTTGATTGTAGAAAAACAGCAATACGCATAGAAAACCAGCAACAATTACTGTTGTAGGCTTTAAGAAAGGTGGCATTGAAAAACGCGGTGCTCTTTGCTCTTGTTCGTTAAACGAGATTTCCTCTCCAATCATGTAAGAGTGTACTTTTCTTTTAAACGTAATAAACTCTCCATTTGGAGTTAAAACAACTACGTTATGTTTCTTTATATCCATCACAATTCCTTTATTCATCATGCTTCTCCCCTCTTATATAATCCAGAATATATGTATAGTTGTTTGCAAAGATAATACACATCGCAATAATGTATTTTCGATGTCGCTCCAACGTTTTACGACTTACCCTAACACGTGGTTCAATATGTTTAAGGGGTAACTTTTTCTTTCGGAATAGCTCTTCCATCATTTTCTCGTCTTTTATAATAATCTTTACAATTTCTATTAAGTGCTCACGCGTATCACGATGCTTAGGGGATTCCTTAGCAAGCTCTGAAAATGTGATTTTAAACTCAGCTAGCACACTTTGAAAATGAAGAATTTCCTCCTTACGGTTACTATTTTCCATCTCTTTCATATACTCCGTAAGCGATACTTGTATTTCTAATATTTCCTCTTGCTTATCTTCTTTTAAAAAGACAAGATTATGCTTAGACTCCTTGCGTATATAGTCAATTACATCTCTTTTTATAAGAAGATCAGCAAACGCTAGAAAAGATTTTCCTTTTTTATATGAATACTGTTCAATTGCTTCGTTAAACGCAAACAATCCAATACTATATTCATCATCCTGTTCTGTAATGTACCTGCGGCAGACAGACGAGATTGATTTTCTAATAAACGGCTGATACTGTACGATAAAAGCTTCCTTATCTCCTCCGTTGTTTTGTATGTTAAATACGATATTTTCTATTTTCGTTTTTTTTAAGATTTTCATTACTAAACTCAACACTAGTAATCTCCCTGCCTCCTTCTGCTTCAAATAGCAAAATGGTCACTAAACAAGTGACCATTTAACCACATTTTCTTAGTACTTTTCTTTGGGCTTGTCTACTTGCTGGTGCTCATATTTTTCGAGGCCGACTTTTTATATGACTATTTTTTCCACTTGTACTAAAGTGAAGTCTGTATTTTGTATTACTTTCTTGTTTTCTTTTGCAATACCACTTGTTCTTCTTGCTCTTTTCTATTTTAGCTGCAATCTTTGAATAACTCTTCGCTATATTTTTGGTAATTTTAGCTTTTTCTTTCATTTGTTTTCTTCTACTTATATATATTCGAAGGAATAAATAATTTTATGGGGGTCAAAAAAATATTTTTTATAAAATAGTTATTTTTTCAAAAATAAAAACCATCAATTGGAAGAAACTCGTTATAACTCCTCCTTATGGTAATTCCTTTGTAAACCTTTTTATTTAAATGTATAATTGTATTAAAAGTCTAAAATTTCAGAATCGGAGGGCAGCGTCATGAAAAGTTTTGGTACGTTAGTAATCTCTACCGTCATTTCAGCAGGCTTAGTGTATTATAATATCGATTCCTTTTATAATAAATTTACATCCGGGAATACATATTACTGGGTAAACGGTATCCTAGCTGCTGGATTCCTTATATCCTTAATTATCAACATAAAAGATATCATCAAGAAAAACTACACAACTTCTGAATCAAATTAAGGAGCCTATTATGGTTCCTTTTTCTATGCAAAATAAAAAAGCAGCTGTTAAGCTACTTTGAATTCTTCTTATCCCCAAATGAAATGATATATATATTCTCCCGTTACACGTTCATTAATTCCAGCGATCCTAGCGAATCTCATTAAGTCCGCCCCTTGAAGAAAATACACCGAGATCGTAACTGGTACTTGTGACCACATGAATTGATAAAGCTCATTCACTCTCTGATTCGTCGAAACGATTAAATCATTTACAGGTCCATGATTCCATGCAGAGGTTTGAACTGAAGTGAACGGAAGGTCTTTCCCATTAACCACTATTCTTACCACACTTTGAGTTATGTCCACAACAATCCCCTCCACCATTACAGAATTTAGACCTGTTTCTATACTCATATTCTTGATTAATAATAAATGTTTAAGGCAAACCCCTATTTTCATTTCTACTCAAAAACAATTTAAATGATAAAATAAAAAAGCAGCGCATTCGCTACTTTAAAATCTACATACTTCCCTTTTCTTTTGCTCTCTCATAAAGAACCGTGCGGCTTACACCTGTAACCTCACATATCTTCTTTACTGTAAGCTTGTTTTCCTTTCGGTTTGCAAGCAGATCTAAAGCATGTTCCATATTAGGATTATCATCATCGTACTTCTTAGGGCGCCCTTTATAAACACCACGCTCTTTAGCTAGTTCAATACCTTCTCGTTGCCGCATTCGAATTAGTTCACGTTCTAACTCATTAACACCAGCCATTACAGTGAGTCGGAAAGTGCTGTATGGATTATCGCTTGTAGTATCAAGCCAATTGTCTTTTAACGACTTAATAGAAGCCCCTTTTTCTTTAATTGTTTCTATGATACATTTCATTCGCTAGATTGATAAGCATTTCAAATGCCATCCCACGGTTTCCGAGTCCCATTGTTATTCCTCTCTTTCTATTAAAAGGATTATTTTGTTAAAAACTTGATTCTAATTTATAACCTCTATCTTTTTCTTTTATTTCCCATTAAAATTGAGTAAAACTATTTTGATAACATAGGAGAAAGCTATGAAACATAACCTCAATCTATGGTCCTTTATATGCTCTTTGATTTGCGTTGGACTATTCCGTTTATATTTTGAAATTCCACTTGAATTATTCAAATTTTTCACGGATTCATTACACATTCACCCTTTATTTATATTACTAGTTTTAACAATAGGAACTTTTTTTGCTGGCATTATAGGATTTTCTAAGATGAATAATTGGATTGCGATGCTTAGGAGTGTAGCAACAGTCTTACTAACATTGTTATTATCAGTTTTTTTAACACTAACTTTGATTGTGGGTTATGCATTAAGTTAAACGTAGTTTTTTATGAGTAAAACTCAATATTCCGTCAATAATATAGATGACATTAGATTTTTCTCCTTGTTCTCCCTTGGAGATGAGCAGTTAGTTTTTGCTAACTGCTCTTATATTTATAACAAAGATAAGATTCTTTAGAATGATTCTTCTTTATTTCTCAATATAAGGAGCCTTGGATTTTCATTAAAACTCCTGTAGTATATAAACAAAGAGTAAGGTAAGAGTTACTCTTTGCCATTTTAGGAAAGGTTCTGTTGGAGACAACAGGACCTTTTTTCGTAAAGAGATGGTTTTGTTTAATTTCTCACCACTAACCACAAAAAAAATATCTTATAATTGTTATATACTGAATTAAAATAATAGATTAGGAGTAGATCAAATGCCAGTTACACTAGAACTTATTCTTTTCATTCTTCTAGCAATTAGCGCTATTGGCTATTTAGTAAAAGAATTTCAAAAAACTAGGAAAAGAACACTTGGAATTTCACTAGAATTCTTGGTTCTTTTCTGGTCAATATGGAGAATATCGACTATCATAATCTGATTTGTAAAACATGAATTCCTTCGAATAAAAATCAATATTATGTCCATAATGTTGATAGGCTGTATGCCAAAATCCATTTAGTTTTCTCTGTATCTCCTTGTATTGAGCAGTTAGTTTTTGCTAGCTGCTCTTTTATTTATGAAAAAAGATAAAATTTTTATAATGATTCTTCTTTATTTCTCAATATAAGGAGCCTTGGATTTTCATTAAAACTCCTGTAGTATATGAACAAAGAGTAAGGTAAGAGTTACTCTTTGCCATTTTAGGAAAGGTTCTGTTGGAAACAGCAGAACCTTTTTTCGTGATTTAAAGGCACTAAGACAAAATGAAATATTTACCATGAAGGTAATTGTTAAATATTTTACGCTTATATAGTATAATGGGATAGTTATTGTGTATTGGCATTAAGAGGAGCGTCCTGATTAAGCGCTTCTCTTTTTTTATAAAATAGCTCCAAATTACTTGGACACATTTACCAGTTTATTCAACACAAATATCATGTTAAAATCCCTTGTGAATACGACATAACTCAACTTGGTGAAGCCCTGTAATATTTCCTGTAGGGCTTCTTTTTTTACAAGCAGTTATTTCATTAAGCTGACTACCTTGTTGTGCAAAATAACGATTTTGTTCACTTTTTTGATACATTTATAAAACATTCATATGTTATCTTCAGTAAGTTCTATTTCCTTTATAATATTGTGTGAAGTATACCAACGAACGAAGCCTAAAAAACTCTAATGAAGTGATGAAAAAAACCTAATTTCTCTACAAAACATTGAGAAATTAGGCTTTTTAATAGAAAAAGTAGCATTCATAAACAATGAATACAGTTTAACTCTTCAATTCTATTTTCACAGATTCATATATTCTTCTAAAGTCAATTTTTCCTTATATATATTTTCAGCAATATCTCCTACATAGCGAATATGCCAAGGTTCATATGCATAACCCGTAATACTTTCCTTCCCCTTAGGATAACGAATGATAAACCCTGCACGATGCGCGTTTTCTTTCAGCCATTTTCCTTCCTTCGTATTCGCAAAGGATAGCTCTAGTTCATTGTTCGCACTTTTAGAAGAAACATCCATCGTTAACCCTGTTTGATGTTCGCTATGCCCTGGCTTTGCAGAGAAGCGATCCGTATGCTCTTGCCCTTTCTTTTTAACATTGTTGGCATACAGACCTTTTTGATACCCATAGGAACGAAATCCTGAAACAGCATTCAACTGGATCCCATCTTGCTTAGCTAAAAGGAATAGTTTTTCTAACGCTTCCGCTGCTTCTTTACGAAGATGACTCTTTTCTACCGTTCCACTAAATGAGAACGGTACATTTGGTACAACTAAATCCTCTGGCATATAGTCTTCGGGTAAACCATATTCCTTATTTACTACAGCTTGTATACTAGCAAAGGAACTTGCTATCTTATTTGAAGTCCCATTTTGCTTACTATTTTTTTCTTTATTTATGGAGTTTTCACTAGTTTCATGGTTTGTCTTATATGGTTCTTTACCAATAGATATATTGGTGTAAATGATAAAGATACCTAACATTACTACTATACAAGTTAAGGTTCCTACTAATTTAAGTCTCATCATTCATTTCCTTCCTGCAACTCCTACTGTTACTCATTCATCATACTTCAACCATATCAAATCCATATTAATTCCCTGTGAACTTTTCTTCATAACGTATTCCTTAATAGATTGATAGTATATCTTCCCTTTCTTTTGGCACCCTTAAAATATCAGCTCTATTCATACATGTAGAAAAACAATCTAAAAATTTGTATAATAAGATATGAAGTGCAGCATTCTATTATAGAAAGGTCTTGGTATAATGCTAGGTATTGATGTCAAAAAAACAAAAGAAGAGTTAATTATTTCATGGCAATTTGCGGAGGTCACGATTCCATTACGTGATGTGATTGAGGTTACCGAAGATGCTACCTATGCGGGTGTTGAAGAACCAAGTGCAATCCGTATCGGAACAGCATATGGGACAACTGATCGTATATTAATTAGAACTGTAAAACAAAATTATGTATTATTTACTACGAATAAAGTGTCGATTTTAAAAGCTATTCTTGCTTAAATATGGTCATATAATAGACTCAAACAAAGTTCGAATAAAGCAAAGGAGAGAAGTCATAGAATAGACTCCTCTCCTTTGTTTAATCGAAATAAATTTTATAATCCATACTCACTTCAGTATAGCTTTTACAACATAAGTACGTCTTACTGTTTTGATTCTAATATTACTAATCTTATTAAGACCAAATCCACACATCATCATTATTTTGAGTGTTATTGTTTACCTCATGCACTTCTTCGATATGATCAACTGTGTTGTAATTAATAGAAATGCCGCCCCAGCCTACCTACTTCAAAAGCCGTTTTCACGACCCTTCCGTGCAAGTTTAAAAATATCCCTTTATCCATACAACCACTTGAAAAGGTGGTTTTTTTGTCGAAATTTATTTTTATAAAATTCAAATATCAAGGAGGTTTTACAAAATCTTACACAGAATTAGTCGTATATCGTATGGAATTGGTAATTTTTTACGATTTGTTTCATTTTATCTACCACGTTTAGACAAAATAGAAAAAACAGAAAAAAAAGGAGAGGTATAGTTTGAAAAGAAAAATTGGTACAACAATTGTAGGATTATCTGTCTTTAGTTTTGGTCTTTTTGGCTTAAACATTGGGGATGGCGGAGTTGTAAAAGCTGAACATGGCCATACTGGCGCGCCTGCCTATAATATTTGGGATACTGGTGGCGCTCCGAGATTAGAGTCACATGGGGATTCATGGGCTCCTGCTTATGATCATGGAAGACCTCCTATTTCATCATACAATAAAGGAGATACTTGGGCACCTTCATTTACAAATACTCATGGGGAAGGTTGGGCTCCTAAAAAAGAGACTCATGCAGATTTAATCGCTCCTACGTTAGAATCTCATGGTAATACTGGCGTGGCTCCTGCTAATACAGAACCTGGCGGAGATATCTAAGTTACCAAAAGGGGATCAAGTTAGATTTTAAATGATCCGTATTCTAAAAGAAAACTATTTTACGTAACAAATATGATGTATACGCATGTTTTCTAATGTGGTACACTGTAGCCGAGAGAAATCTCTACTACATAAGTGGTTTTCAAGTCTAAAAAATACACCTATACAATAGGTGTATTTTTGTTTCCAACTCGTTTCTTTCTTCTCATCCTCTTTATGACTTCCCATTTTTCTATTGTATATACTTCTGGATTGTAGTCATGCAATATACGAAACGGATTGTTCTTCCAAAAATTATGTAAGGGCGTTGATAAGTCATTTGCAACAACCCACTTCGTATCACATGTTTGTAGTACATCTTCTTCTGCCATCTTATATTTTTCTTTCAATAATATATGTAATACCTGAAGCGCGGTTGATTTATTCCAATATCCTTTTCGCACTCTACAAAATTTCCATTATTGAAATTCACCTCAATATGCTGCATTTAAATAATGAAAAGGATTGTTCCCCCAATGCTTATTGAGCGGGGGTGATAGATTATTTTTTCTAATCCATTCCATATCGAACACTTCTATTAATTTTGAATCTGAAAGCTTTTCATTTTCTTCAATCACCCATTTCAGTACTTCTATCCCTTTTTCTATCCACAGTATTAATTGCATCATAAGTATACACACGTTATAATAGTCACCTGATTACATATGAAGAGGTGCAAAAAATGAAGAAGATAATTTGCTTAATAAAAACAGATTATCTTCTTCATAGTACAATCTAAAAAATCATTTATGAAACGAGTTTTAAACCTATTGCAGCACCTAAAACCATACCTATAAAGATAAGTCTTCTCCAGTCTTTTGATTCGCCATAAAAAACCATGCCTAAAATTGCACCTCCAGACGCACCAATTCCAGTCCAAATTGCATAAGCGGTTCCCATAGGTAGTGTTTCCATTGCGTAAGCAAGAAATATAAAACTTAATCCAAATCCGAGAATTAACAAAGCTAATGATTGCCAATTTTGATCTTTATGCAATTTATTTATCATAGCAACACCAAACATTTCAAAAAGACCTGCTAAGATTAAAGAAATCCATGCCATTAGGATTCATCACCTTTCTGAACTTTGTCATCTGTAACTAATTTCAAGCCAATTACTCCAGCTAATAAAAATAAAATCAAGAGTACTTTTCCCACTTTAAATGGTTCACCAAAGAACAGGATTTCAGAAAAGACAGTTCCAGCTGTACCTAACCCAACAAAAACAGCATAAACAGTTCCCACGGGAAGTTTTCTTCCTGCCATGATCATTAAATAAAAGCTGAAAAATATAGCAATGATAGTCCCCGTCCAAGTCCAAAAATCATCAGCATTTTTTAAACCAATAACCCAAAAAATTTCAAAGAAAGCAGCAATAAATACTTTAATCCAGTCTTTACTCATCTAAAAGACACCTCCAATTTTATTCTTACCAAAAAAAACAAAAAAAGCCTAAGAGAAAACTGTTAAACAGTTTCTTCCAGGCTTTTATCCTTCCGTTACACAGTAAAGCTGTGAGTTTTCTCTCGGACAAGACCAAAACTAAATATACATACACACATGAAAACAAAATAGTTTAATGCTTTGTATACATCTTTCATTCTCATCGCTCCCTTAACTATATTTTCCCATTTTGGAATCCGCTTAGCGTACAAGATTCGTATTTTGTTGACGAGACCACATTAAATAGTTTACCTAAAGTGTTACCGATAATAGAAAATATAATTGAGCGATACTTTTTTCTTTATTATATAAAATTTATATAACAAACGTGGAATTTAACAAAGTGGACAATTGAACCCCGTAACTCATATATCTCGCACATTGATTCATAGATAAAATATTTTAACAAACGTTTGTTTAATTCTCCTACACCAAATTTCTTCATCACATAAATAAAAAAATAAGAATACCCCATTTACATATATTCATGAATTATATTTAGATATAATATGAAATTCATTTTCTTATAGTTAATTAATCTTAAACATAAATATATACCTTTCTGTAAGAATGCTACATTCTTCTCTATTTACCTACACTCACATTTTTTATAATTTATTATGATATAAATATTGTTTTAAAGTGTTTTGTGCAAAATAAACAATTGAGGTTTTTAGGAATTATAATCAGGGTTTTATTTTCTCTCTCTAAATTTACGTAATTTTCAAATATTAAAACTTCACATGTTAGGATTTGGTATATAATGAAGGCAACCCGTAGTTAGAGTGTTTGCTCCGATTCAAATTATGAGATAGTTTGTTTCACCTTTTTTGCATTATCTAAAAAAGAACTTGTAGGGATTCCTACAAGTTCTTTTTGTTTCTCATTTTAAATAACCTACAATCTTTTAAATAATTAAAAGGCATAAACTCAGTTTTACTTTTTACCAGTAACATGCTCTTAAATTTATCTTTCTTGTCCATCTGTTTGATTGGCTTGGAATTCCATTTTTAGCGCAATACTATCCCCTTGGAACACGTTCTGATCTGTGCCGTTGTCTTCAAATACAAACTTTATCCAAAACCAATCCATTTTCCCAGGTTTTAATCCCCCTGTTTCATTCCACTTAGAATGAAATACTTTTTTGGAGGCAATCTCTGGGCTTTGCGATTTTAGTTCTTCAAGAGTTGTCTCGTATACAGGGCTTTTCGCAGGATCCCAATCCAAAAGAAATTGTACTTTAATATGTTTACCGAAATCTTCTGTAGTGTTATTTTGTTTTAAATCGTTTACAGTATAGTCTATTTTCATCATGATATCTTTAATATTTAATGTACCACTATTTTTTAAATTGAATTTCTTTAATATTTTGTCCCCAGGTTTTAAATTTTCTAAGTTAAGTGAAGTAGTTGGTTGCATAGCTAAATCCAATGTACCTGAAGCAAATGAATTATTTGTCACCACTTGATCGCTAAAATATGCATATGTTCCCCCACCAATTAAAGATAAGCCAAGAGCGGCTGAAACCACTCCAACACCTAATTTCTTTTTCAATGACATTTTTTGTTCCTCCCATATCATTTTTATAATCTTTCTCCCTAATCAACTGAAAAGGTCCCCTTAATACAGATATACCACAAATTGTTAAAAAATTATATTAAAAGCAGAAAATTCCTTATTGAGAAAATTATGTTATTATTTATCTTCTGTAAGTGAAACGTCCCAAAATAGAAAAGTTGAATTTATAATTATCAAAACCTCCCCCAAAAACAAATTAATATTAACTACCCTTTATTTCCAATCCCTATCTGCAAAATCAAATCGATGCAAACAAACAAGATAATCAAGTTTCAAAAACGCAAGCCTGGAGAGATAGAATGAACAAAAGTTATAGCGCAATTGAAAGTGTAAATACAAATTTCAAAACATATCCAGATGAAAAAATCCCCAACGATTTAAAGTAGAACCATCATATGCTGAAGGAAGGACTTGGCCTATTGGTAAAAAGTAAAGAATTTCTAATACTCGACTTACAAATAATGATAAATAAGTTATTTCCGCTGGAAATGTATTTACAAAACAAGGAATGAATTTAATTGATCCTGTAACAAATTTCATTTTAGATCAAAAATAATACAAGAAAATAAGCACATCTTGTAAAAAAACAGATGTGCTTATTTTTTAATTTTTATGCATTTTTACGTTTTAAGAATATAACTCCACCAACAATTAACAGTAATGCGCCTGCAGCCATAGAGATCCAACTTGTAAGGTCAGCACCTGTTTGTGGTAACCATCCAATTTTAGATTGAATTTCTTTCTTAGATTGTGGTTGTTCTTTTGGTTGTTCTGAAGTTGGAGTATTTTTATCTTGATGCGGCTGTTCTGGTTTTGGTTGTTCCGGTTTTACTTCTTTAAATTTCACCGTTTGACCCTTATCTTCGATGTCAACGTGAATAGCTACCAAGACATTATCTTGATACAATTCTTCAAACACTACCACTTCTTTACCTTGTAATGCAGAAGCATTAAATGTGAAATCGAGTGTGATAGAACCATTTTTTTCTTTTGCAGTAAACTTAGATTCTACTGTTACTTCTTTACCATCAACTAATAATGGTTTGTTTGTTGCTTTATCCATTAGTTTACCTTTTACAACGTACTCTTTACCCACGATTAAGTCTTTGTATTCCACTTTATCTTGGATTGTTACAGATTTAGAAGCGTCTAACTCTTTAGAACCATCAACCTTATTTGTAGCTGTTGTTTTAATGGAAGGTTCTACAAATCGAACTGTTTGACCTTTGTCGTTAATATCAGCATGTGTTGCAATTACTTGACCTTCATGTAACAAATCTTCAAATACAACTACTTCTCTTCCTTGCTGTTCAGCACCAACGAAAGTAAAGTCTAATGTTACAAAACCATTCTTTTCTTTTGCAATAAACTTAGTCTCAGCTGTTACTTCTTTACCATCAATTAATAATGGTTCATTAATAGCTTTGTTCATTAATTTACCTTTTACAGTGTACTCTTTACCAACAACTAAGTTAGTATACTCTACTTTATCTTGAATAGTGATAGAATCCTTTGAATGAATCTCTTTTCCACCATCAGCTTTGTTTGTAGCAGTTGTTTTTACTGATGGCTTAACGAACTTAACTGTTTGACCTTTATCATTGATATCAGCATGTGTAGTAACAACTTTTCCGTCTTTCAGTAACTCTTCGAATAATACTACTTCTTTTTCTTCTAAACCAGTTGCATCAAAAGTGAAATCTAGTGTAATAGAACCGTTTGCTTCTTTTGGTGTAAACTTAGTTTCAGCAGTTACTTCTTTACCATTTACAACTAATGGTTTATTAGTCTCTTTATCCATTAATTTACCTTTTAAAGTGTACTCTTTACCTACTTGTAGGTCTTTGTATTCCACTTTATCTTGGATTGTTACAGACTTAGAAGTGTGCATTTCTTTTGTACCATTGGTTTTATCAGTAGCTGTTGTTTTTACTGATGGAATCTTTTCATCTTTGACAATATGTTTAATGATTTGACCATTCTCTTTGATCTCAAAAGAGAATATTTCTTCATTCAATACATAACCTTTTGGTGCAACAGTTTCTTTATATGTGTATTTTCCAAATGGTAACTTTTCAAACTTCGCGATACCTTTATCGTCTGTTTTCCCTTTAACTACTTCTTTTCCTGCTTCATTATAAATAGTAAACTCTGCATTCGGAAGCTTATTGTTTCCATCAGCTACATCAACTTTTGTAATTTCTAGATCACCTTTGATAAGATGATTAACTGCTAATAGCTCAATAATTTTTCCGTGTTCCTTTATTTCGAACACAATCGGTTCTGTAATAAGAACGTAACCATTTGGAGAAGCCTTTTCTACAAATGAATATTTACCATACGCTAAATCTTTGACGTTAACTTCACCATTTTTATCTGTCTTATATTCCCCAATTACTTTCCCGCTTGCATCTTTTAGCTCGAATACTGCACCTTCTAATTTTTTACTGATATCTTCATTATCTACTTTTAGTAATTTCACACTACCTTTCACTTCTGTATTTTCCACTGTAAAAGTAAGTGTTTTATTGTGCTCTTTAATTTCAAAAGGATACTTTGTTTTATTTCCAATATATCCATTAGGTGTTTTTGTCTCTAAGAAATAATATTTACCATACGTAAGACCATCAACATTTGCAATTCCATTTTCTTTTGTTACTACTTTTTTCACTTCTTTTCCATCTTCAGTAAAGACCGTGAATTCAACATTAGGTAACATCTTACCTGAATCACTAAGTTTTTTTATTTCGATGTTACCTTTTACTTTGTTGTTTACTACTTGAACAGCTCCTATTTCCCCTGTCTTAACTTCAATAGTTTGTGGTTTATCACCTGAAACATAACCTGTTGGTGCTTTAATTTCTTTTACTGTGTAGGTACCAATTGGTAGGTTATTTAATTCTGCAGTACCATCAGCACCCGTCGTGATTTTTCCAACTGATTCATTATTTGCATTAAAGACTTCAAATACTGCACCAGCTAATATTTCTCCATTTTCCCCAACCTTTTTAATTTTTAAAGAACCAGCAGCTTCCCAATTTACTGCAAGGTCACTACTAAGCTTTTCCTCATTTCTTTCTAGTAGCACTGTAGCATTCTGAACAGTATCAGTACCGCGATAAGCAATTGCTTGAACTTTAGTTAAATTTGCAGCAACACTTAGATTAAATTCACCTGTTTTTGTATCTTTAGGAATTTGGATACGGAATTTTTCCCCAAGTGAAAGCTGATCTTTCACTTCTCCATTTTCACTAACAATTTTAACTCCATTAGGTGCATTTTTCGCTACTACTTTATAAGAACCACTCTTAGCATTTGTTTGTACTGTGTATAGGTTTGTTTCAAAAAACTCACCCTTTAATTCTGCCTTTTGCTTTTCAGCAGGAATCACATTCATAAAAATATCTTGAGTATCTTCACTTGTATTTGCAGCATTAATAATTGTCTTAGCCGCTTTTTCAACATTTTTATTTTCATGCTTTAATTCATTTACATCAAGTTGACCTAATGCATTCCAAACCGCAAGCTGAGTTGCATAATGTGCTTCATTCTTATTAGCTACTCCCAGTTGTTCTATACTTTTTTGTGGGAAACCATTTAATAGAACCCTATATACTACATTATCTGTTTTCCCCATTTCAGGAAGATCTTCACCATTTGGTGATTTTAAACCTAGAGTTAAACAATAAGCAATTTGACCGCTTGAATTTTTGATAATTTCAGTTCGGATATCCTTTCCTAAACTGTTGCTATAACTCCAGTTCATTGAATACTTTTCATGCGTCATAACCTCCGCATTTGCCTTCGGTAGAAACACATTAAAGAATAATGCTAGTACTGATAATAATGCAAAAACTCTTTTAACAACTCTTTTCCCCAATTTTAAAACCTCCCTAGATAAAATGAATCCGATGTATTATTCAAATATTTAAAATAATCACAACGAAGATATTTCATATTATAAGACATAAAGTTACAAATATTATATTATTTTTACAAATTATTCATTTTCTCAACATCCACTATAAATTATAATATTAAAACATTTCTTTTTACAAAAGTAACAATATTAGGATAACTTAACAAAATAAGAAACTTGGTAAAATACTAGAATAACGGTAGTTGGCGTACGGAAACGATTCTTGGCATGAAGGACCACTCCAAAGATATTTTAATATGTAAACAGATATTTTCAGATTGAATATATGTATTAATAATGAAATTTTATTGCATTTACACCTGCAATGTTTATATAAAAGATAGTAAATTATGTTTTTATAGGATTTTTTCTATTAGTTTACTGAAAATTTGCATTATTATGTGACAATAAATATCATTGTATTTAATATAAAATGATATAAAAAAAGGGGTACGTAAATAATTATTAGAACTTTCAATCAATTAATTATACTAAAATTAGTATTAAGAATATTAGTAAAAAAGTAACAACGTTATTACGAAGTTCGAATATTGGTCTAAGTACCCTAGCATCTCAATGGTAACCTCTTGAATACTTTTACGTTTTTAAATAAAATAAATTGAAATAACAAAAAAATAATAATTTTTAATTTTTTTCTTTGTAATTTAATAAGTTGCATGTTAATATGGCGAAGGTTATAAAATGGATTTCGCCATACACAATGTTTTTTCGGAATATTCACTCCAGAGAAACGTAACTATTTCAGTAATTTGCTTCATCTTTTACCTATACAAGGGCTACTTTCAATTTTTTTGTTCATAAGTAAAAGTAACTTTTTATTCTATCTTCCTCATCAATTTTAATATAAATGGTAAAAAAGCACTTTTTCAAGTGCCCTTCCTTTTCTTTTTTAAAGATAGAAAATCTAATAAAAGCAAACACCTAGATTAAACACATACATAATCCTACTTACAAACTCTCAGAGAGGTATAAACTATGGGAATTCCTACACTATTATTAAATACATTTATTATTATTATTTGTATCCTTAGTTACCAAGTATTTTGGCTAGAACATAAAGAAAAAATGGCATGTAATAATATATTAATTTCTGTACTTTCCTCCATTGCAATTATTTTTTGTATGACTTTTCCTTTTCATTTACACGCTGGGTTCATTTATGATTTACGTTTTATTCCCATTATATTAGTTTTTCTATATGGAAATACAAAGAGCATTATTTGTATTGGAGTTTTATATCTTTCTTATAGATTTTACTTAGGTGGAAGCGGAGTCTTCCCATCATTTATTATCTTTACTGTTATTTCTGTTATTACAATCATGTTTCGTTACTTGTCACCTACTTATTTCAAGGAAAAGAAGATATTATTAAGTATTCTACTTATTTTGATATGTACAACTTCCCTTTCTATCTGCGGTATTGTAACGCAAATAAATACAGGTGGTAAAATTGACTCTACTCTCATTGAATTTTTATTCAATTATATAATCATAAATATTTTCACAGTATTATTATCAGTTTATTTAATAGAAGGAATGATCGAGAAATATAAAATAAAAGAAAGAATGCAAAGAGCAGAAAAATTTTATATAGCTAGCGAACTAGCTGCATCGATCGCGCATGAAATTCATAATCCACTGACCACGGTACGTGGATTCACTCAATTACTAAATGAAGATGAGAGTGCTAAGATGTCTCAAGATAAGTACTTAGAAATTATGTTACTTGAAATGCAGCAAATACAATCTACTATTAATAACTATTTATCTTTAACCAAACCACAAAACATTATAAAAGAGGAACTAGATATTAATTACATATTAAATCAAGTGAAAGATAATATTTCACCACTCGCTCTTTCATATAATGTTGAAATAAAACAGCATATTACAACAGATTCCCTTTACATAAATGCTAATACTGAAAAATTAAAAATATGTCTAACCAACATCATACAAAATGGAATTGAGGCTATGAAAAATGGTGGCGTATTACAAATAAATATACAAAAAATAAAAGATAATATTGTAATTGATATTATTGATACAGGAATAGGAATGTCTTCCCAACAAATAAAACGTATTGCCTTGCCATTTTATTCAACAACAGAAAAAGGTACTGGGCTTGGTACTATGATTGCGTACAGTATTATTAAAGAATTAAACGGAGATATAGAGATAGAAAGTGAACTAGGAAAAGGAACACACTTTTCTATCACTATCCCCTGCTAATATAATAGAAGATTTATTTAAATGATATTATTTTGTAGCTAATATAACCATATAAAAAGAAGACGTAACTATTCGTCCTCTTTTTATATGGTTCTGGTGCAAAAATGTTAGTTAGAAACATAGAGTAGCAATTTCACAATTTATTCACAAGTACCGTTAAGCGCAAGTTTACGTTAAGTATGCTATTTGCATAATAATGTTTTCAAGAAAAAAGTAGCTGTACTTTTGTGCAGCTACCTTTTTATGCAATAAATCAGTAATAGATATTCGAGCTGCAATAAATGCCCCTTTTATACTTTGAAATGTAATTTGCAAACTACAATTTGACATAATTCTAATAGTATGGGACGTATATTTCTCCATAAAAGCAACTTATTTTTATCTCTTTTAAACAATTTATCATATTATTTTCATCTAATTAGGCACAGAAACATTTTGCAAAATCTTACTACTTTTAGGAAAAACGTTTTTAGGGTACATTTTAAAATAGCTCTTTTTCTTTGAAATGTTTCTGTGCTTAATATTTAAAATATCTTATGTCAAAATTTTCCGCAACAAATATGTTAAATTATTCATAATTATATATAATACGGAATATTAAAGTTAAATATTCCGTATTATACTCTATTAAATATAGCGTATTTAATTTATTAGTAATTAATTTATTAGTCTAAGTATGAATTATAAAGTATATTCGTTTAAAATTGTCACAATATAATTTTATATTCGACGTTTTTAATTACTCGTGAAACATTTGCAAATGTTTTAACCGTTATGTATAAGGTAAATATCCCCTCTAAATATAAGATTTACTTAATTTAGATTCTTTCTCTCATAGTCGTAATGTCGAAAAAAGTCGAATTTTTATATTTTTTCTTTATTTTCTAGTTGTAAACGTTTTATTTTCATATTACCATCTTAATCAAACATTAGATGGTAATAAAACTTAAAGTATTTCTTTCCCTTAGAGACATATAAACGTTCGGTAATACCATGAAAATAAGGCCAAAGAAATATGAGTTACCTGATAAAAGATTTAATAGGATTTTTACCACTTTAATTTTCTGTCAATTCAGAATGTAACACTTTAACATTTTGTCCCTAAACAAAATTTAAATTTTAGTTTGGTAAACTCAAAAAGCTAAATCACCCACCCAAATTAATAAATGATATATCCTGTTATATCTAGCGATCAGTCATGAGAAATAAATTTCTTCCTAAGAAAACTTAGCCCATTAATAAAAAGTGTCTAAATTTCTATCTTTATTACCATCTATTGTTGATAACATATTTACCAACTATAAAAAAGAGCCTATTGAAGGTTCTTTTTATTATAATCATTAGCACTTCAATTATTGATAATCATTGGTGTTGAATCTTTATTCCCTCACCTTATATAGCTTTCTTTTATTAACACTTGAAGACTTATTGAGGTACGGTTCTGATTTTAATTTTTTTTATTTTTAAGCGACTAATTTCCGAATGATGGGCCATCCACAGTTTTATATCTAATAAAGAAAGAATTATATCTGTTTCAAGTGATATTTTGCTTATCTCCTTCTCTCTTATGGGTTATGTAGATAATATATCTCTTGAATCTAGAGCCTTTAGAACACATAATAGATACCCTAAAAAATGGACTTTATTTTATCTTTATCTTATCTTTACCTTATCTTTAAATTTTTCTATTAAACTTAGCATTTAGAAAAAAATTTTCGAGTCTAAAAAAGCTGGGAAATAGAGAATTATTGAATTTTTTTAATAACCAGCCACCATTGAAAATAGGGTTTCTTGTAAAAGGAGGAGTAATATTTGAAGAATAAGAGAAAAGTACAAACTATTATATTATTCTTTATTAGTATTTTAGGGTTAGGAACAATAATCGGGATACTATATTTTAATGACAAAACCAATACTCAAAAAAATAAAGCGTTCGCTACCGAGGAACGTTTATTGCAATATGAGCCCATCATGAAAAAAGAATTAGAAAAATATAATTTGGGAGAAAAAACAGCAATTTTACTAGGAATTATGTACCACGAGAGTAGGGGTGAGGGCAACGACCCTATGCAATCTTCCGAATCACTTGGATTAAAGCCAAATGAAATCCAAGAGATAAACTTGAGCATTAAACAAGGGGTAAAGCACTTTGTTCAAATGTATAGATATGGAGAAGAAAAAGGTGTTAGCATGGATACAATTATCCAAAGCTATAATATGGGGCCAGGCTATATTGATTTTATTGCCAATCAAGAAGCTAAACAACACTCGGAAGATACAGCTAAACAGTTTTCTAAGTTGAAAGTTGATCAGAATCCAGCTACATACACTTGTGGTGGAAATAAACAAAATTTTAGATATCCATATTGTTACGGTGATTTCACATATACAACAAAAGTGAATGAAAAAGCAAAACTTATTGAAGAACGCCTCCAAAAAAATTAAAATTGTATATATTTGTTTGAAGGAGTTTTCCATTTACTTTTATATGGTTTTTCATCAACTTTTATCCCCTCTTACCATCTAAATGTATATATACAACTATCGTATCATATTTCAATTTAAATACGGCTCTAGTTACATATTTCGCAAGAAATCTATCCAGAATATAAATAAAATCACCATTTTACATGAAATAGTATCCACTTAGCGAATTCATTAGGCATAAAAATAAATGTAGATTCAATAAAAAGAGAGTACCCTCGCTATTGGTGCTCTCAATGTGAATTGGGGTTTATCCTGAGCATTGAATAGGACACGAAAAACTCGTCCTGTTACATAATATTATGCTTGTCCATATTATAATGTGCAATAAAAAAAGCACCCTCGCCCAGGCGCCAAGAGATACATATACGTTGAGGTAACTAACACGTTAGAAAAGGCCCTTCCATATCATTGTATGATTATCAATTATCTTTATACCTAGCAGACTCATTAAATACGTTTAATGTATCATTTCTATTAGTTTAACCATGCCTAATGTCATCCTTTCCTATGATTCTACAGAAAGAATAACGTATTTTTTCATTTTAGGGGAATAATTAATCTCTTAAGTTGATGAGCATGCAGCAAGCCCCTTTAAAGGTAATATTGCGGTACCAGGCTGCCCTCTATACTGAAAAGGTAATATCACAACTCAAACTGCTATATTTATTTCCTGTCGAATACACTCTTTTTTATTAGCACGTTTCCATAAATATATGGTGTAGAAGAATAAAATTGCAATAATAACATATGCGAAAAGCGACGAGGCTTGAACATTCCCCATAAAATTAAAGAAATTATTAAAAGTGTGGAAAGTAATGGTGATAATAATTGATTGCTTATTTACGATAAGTAAGGACAGAACAAGTCCAACTAAAAATGCATATATGATTTGTAAAATGGTATCTTCAATAGACTGCCCACCAATTAGTTGTAATAAATGGGTGAGACCAAACAAAAAACTCGAAATCAAAACTGATTTTTTTATCCCCTTTGAAAACAACATTTTGAGCATAAATCCACGAAAAAAGATTTCCTCAATAAATGCAACAACAAAAAATTGCATGATAAACATAAAAAATAAGTCAGATACCGATGTTGTGTTTAATCCTTTATTACCAAGTAGTATTACTAATAGAACAATCACTAATGGGGAATTTAATAAAATGGTATTCTTCATTGAATTATTTAACTTAATATCAAAGAAATAGAATTTCCACTTGTTCTTTATTGTTAAATATATTAAAATTCCCACTGCTAAAGGAACAAGTCCAATAAATTGTAATACTGGACTGGATGGCTTAGTAATAGTTTGATAGGCCCCGTTAAGCGTGTAAAAAATCATTAATAAAAATTCTAACCCAATAATTTTTAAAACAATATTCTGATTTACCTTCATCTAGAATCCTCCCCTATTTATCGATTTGAGCATTTTTCTTTTGGATTACTGCACTGTTACTATTTATAGATTAATAGTAACTTATTAATTCATCAAATAATTTACTGATATTTCAAAAAATATAACATAAAACACTTTATTGTCCTCATGATAAGGTAAACAAATACCTCAAACGAGGAAATTGATCTCTTCAAATTGAAAATATATAAAATTCCTTTTTGGGGGTTTTATATATTTTTTTAGTTGATGGCGATGTGGTGAGACCCCATAAAGAAAAGACACCCATATAAGAGTGTCTTTTCCAATAGTTTTTTAGCAGAAGCAACTGCATCCGATAATGATTAATAAAATAAATAATACAACAAGTAAAGCAAATCCTCCAGCAAATCCGCAGCCTTCGCCGCAACTACCACCATATCCCATAATAATATTTCCTCCTTTAGATAAGAGGGTGAAACTAGGGTTCATTCCATGTATTTTAACGGGTTCACTTTACCTTATGTTTTTACGCCTGAATTGAGCACGTCCTAAAAAAAAGACGCCATAAGGCGTCCCCCACAATTGGGTAGATAAGGTTTAGTTTTCCAATTTAAAGAAATTATGTATCACACCTTGAGAGTATATCATAATATCTGTTAAATTTAATATTCTATGCATTATTACATAAAAAAAAGACACCCTAAGGTGCCGGTGCCTTCCTCCGACTTGAACCACTTTAATTTAATAATATGTATTGGACATTAAGTAAACACGTCCTATAAAACAGAATCATTTATTTTCAACAGATTGTTAGTGTACAAATACAAGAGAATCGAGATCGTTTGTTTGGCTAGATTAAAGCAACGCCACACCTATATGGTTGAGATGTGTTACGCCTTCTAATCGGAGAATCAGCTTTATAGAACGTGTCCACAATTTATATTTTACTACATGTAATATTTATTTTATGTAATTTTTACAAATATGTATAATTACATAAAATTCACGAGAAAAAGAGAGTATACTTTGATATTGTGTAATAAAGATAAGGCCCACCTACGGAAATAGGTGGGTTTTTTGTTGGACATTACTATCTCATTGCACAAAAGGGAATTTGCATTAAAATAATATCATATTCTTAGAGTTCTTATATTGAGAAAAAAGACACTCTTATGAGTGCCCCTTTTTTTAGTAACCGAATCCGCCGCCCCAACAACTACATCCTATAATGATTAACAGGATGAATAGAACGATCAGTAAAGCAAATCCGCCACCTAACTGTCTACGCTTAAAGACTAAAGTTACCTTTAGCCCTCCAAGACTCGCTACGAGCGAATGGCTAGTTCTTACTCGACGGGAATCCCACCCGTTATATGATACGACCTAGGCTTGGCCGCACACCTGCCTCGTTAGTTAATATGAAAATGAAACCCAATGTCTTTCAGGCGAAAGTATAATCTTCGTTTGGAAATATACAACTGTTTGGACATAAAAAAGACCATCGAAATGATGGTCTTGCAGACTGTAGACAAATGCATAAAATAACGGATGAACATTTCTCTGAACACTTACTTTACTTCTTTCATAAATAGTCTAACGTTTTCAGCGATTTCTTTGAATTTGGTATGGTGTAAATAATGTGATCCATCCATGGTTACTACTTTTCCATGTACCGAGTCTTTGATCTGCCCTTCATGCAGAGGTATCCATCCTGCTACATCTTCACTATTCGCTTGTACAAAGAGAAGAAGTGGAAGATATTTAGGGAAGATTAAACCTTGAGCCCCTTTAAAATTAGACGAAATATGGTCCATCTCATTCAAGGTTGTGTCATTATACATGTTTTTATTCGAAATCATTTTCATTTGCTCTACGGTTTTTTCATCAAATGCCAGTCCAGCATAGGGGTCAGCACTGATTTTCATAGCCAATCTTAAGAGGCCTGATTTTTTGAGATATGCAAACGTTTCTAATGGGAAATTGATATCCATACCCGGTTGTGTTGCAACACTGCTATCGATTCCGACAAATGCAGTCACCTCGTTTGGATATTTGTTCACATAATCAATTCCATAAATACCTGTAATGGAGTGGCCCATGAGCATGTATCTGTTAATATTAAGCTGCTGTAGAGCTTCATGAACTTCAATTACCATATTCTCCGTGGTTCGCTCTTTTACAGTTTCATCACTTAATCCATAACCGAAAGGCTCTACCACAACAACTTTGTAAAATGGAGATAATTCATCGATAAGAAGCTTAAAATCAAGCCCTGGAGTAGCTGTTCCATAACCAGGCAGGAGCACGATCGTTTCCTCGCCCTCGCCTTGAATTAACACATTCATGTTTTTCCCATCTACAGATACGTGCTGCCCGTAGGGCACTATTCGTTTTTGCTCCGAATGACTACTCATCACATTTACGATATAAACAATACCTAAAAAAAGTACAATGGCTAGAACGATTGCTCCTATGATTTTAAGTAAGATGTTTCGCACTTTCTTTATTTTCATTCCGCTCAGCGTTTTCTTTTCCTCTTGTTGTGTCACTGTCATCTTCTCCTGTCCTGATCTGTTTGCCTTCCTTCATGTGCCTGTAATGAAAACTTAACCAATGAAGATGTACTCACCATGACGACAATATGAACTGAATATGAACTGCCAAAAAAAATGCTACGGCTCTATATGCAAGTAAGCTTGCATATGAGTCGTAGCATAGAGAATGAATCTAACTAATCTGTTGGTGTAGTGATTGGCAAGGTGACAATGAAGGTCGTTCCTTGGCCAGGTTCACTTTTCACTCGGATGTCACCTTGATGAAGCGACACGATCTGTTTAACGATAGCGAGTCCCATACCACTTCCGTCATACTTACGACTGTGGGAACGATCGGCCTTAAAAAAACGCTCGAATATACGCTTCTGGTCGTCAAGGTGAATACCAATACCAGTGTCGGATATTAGGATTGTGACGTTTTTGATATCTTGTTTGATGCTTACGTTAATCACGCCGGCATCCTCGGAAAATTTGATGCTATTTCTGAGGATATTCGTCCATACCTGATTTAACAGGTCATGATCAGCCGTTACTTTAACTGTCTGTAAGTCAAGCTCGAAATGTATATCGCGAGCAGACCATTGTGGCTGGAGCGCCACAATTATCCGTCGGATTTGTTCATCGAGGCTGAGCGTGACGAGCCGCAGTTGCTTTGACTGCGATTCAAGAAAACTCAGCTTTAGCAGGTTATCGCTCATTTTGGACATCCTTTTCGCTTCAGCGATGATAATATCAAGATAACGGCTTCGTTCGTATTCTGAGAGGTCAACTTGCTTAAGCACTAGAGCATAACCGGATATCGAAGTGAGCGGGGACTGAACCTCGTGCGACACGTTCGTTACGAATTCCCTGCGCATCCGCTCAAGTTGCTGCAGATCGTGCATCATTTCTTCGAAGCTGCGAGCCAAAGTACCCAGCTCACTCGTTTGCTTAATATTCAACTTGACGTTGAAATCTCCAGATGCTATCCGCTTGGTCGCTTTTGTCAGCTTTTTTATCGGTCTTACCAGGAATACAGAGGCAACTAGAATCAATAAGCTTCCCGCAATCAACGAACATGTTGCAAAGACCAATGCCCACTTTGTGACAAAAGAGGCTGAAGGAGGGGCGAGCGCTTCCAAAAATATCGCTTTCGTTCCCATTTCCGTTTTCAACGGCAACCCTAAGAGGACCGTGGCAATACCATTAGGAGTGTCCTGAACAACACCTCCATCTAATACTTTCTTTAGTTGCTCCATCGTCACAGGCGCAGGTTTGTGTCCGTGAAGTTTACCGTAAGACTTGAACTGACCCGTTTCTTCGTAAATTCGAATATAATAAGAATCGAGCTGCTTCATTTCACTTACGAACAAGTCCGCTTCACGTAACGGAAAGGTCTTGTAAATCCGGACGATGTCTTGGCCAAAGTTACGTGAGTTGATTTGAGCGTTTTCGTTCAATTTATCTTCGAATATCCAAGTTGACACCAAAAAAGAAATGATCGTGCCCCCGATGATGGAGACTAAAAATGTCAGGACAACACGTATATATAAGGATCTGATCATTCATAAACCTCAAGCCGATACCCAAGTCCGCGCACCGTTTCGATCCGAAAATCGGGTGTTGTCGCGAACCGCTCACGCAGCCGTTTAATATGTACGTCTACCGTTCGATCATCTCCGGCGTAATCGATACCCCAAATCTGATCGATCAACTGCACGCGCGTATAGACTTGTCCGGGTGTTCCAGCGAGCTTATACAGCAATTCGAACTCCTTTAGCGGCAACGTAAGCGACTCCGTCCCTTTCATCACCTTATAGGTCTGTCGATCAAGGATGACGTTCCCTAAATGGATCGTCTGCGTGGAGCCAATCTTGTATCGTTTGAGTAGTGCCCTAACACGAACCGTCAACTCTAACGGATCGAATGGTTTGGTTAAATAATCGTCCGTCCCAAGTTCGAAACCTTTCACTTTCTCCCATGTTTCTCCTCTCGCAGTCAGCATAAGTAAAGGTAGATCAGGATTGGCTCTTCGGAGCTCCTTGCTTAACGTCCAACCATCCATAATCGGCATCATAATGTCAAGTACGACAAGATCGACATTCGTTGAGATGTAGACGGCCAGTGCTTCCTTGCCATCCGCTGCTTCAGCTGTTGCGAATCCGTCGTTGCGTAGAAATAAACAGACGAGTTCGCGAATGTTCGCATCGTCGTCAGCAACTAGTATAGTAGGCATCGGTTCCCTCTCCCCCCTGTTTTCCACCGCATTATTTCAAGCAATCATTATACTATAAATTAACACGTATGTTGATTAACCAAAGTAATACAGTTTCTTGATTTATCGACCTGTAGAATTCAAGTGTTTCTTTCAAACTAATTTGCCACTCAATTGACAAGGCTTCACAAAGAAACAGGCGTGTGAAACCTGCAAATGACAAGCGTTTATTTTGTCTTTTGGCCTTGTGCACGAAGAAATTTCAGCAAAGCATAGGCAATTAATTATAGCTGTGAATAACTGATTGAACAACGCATTGGATGTTGTGCCAAACAATACGGAAACGTTCAAGTTCAGCTAAATCCAACGGAAAAATGATTCAATTGCCCAGCGCTATTTTTACATGGCGGCGATTCCTTCGGACAGATAGATTGGTAGAACGCATATTCCCCAAACTACTCCAGTAATTACACAATCTGAAATAACACGCCCCATACCCACTAATTATTTTTCATCAAATGCGTAAATCGCGTATCAACTTTGATTGCACATTCGTTCCAAATCAATACTTGTTAATTTAAGTGAATTCCACCATAAAGATTCATATAGGTTTAGTAATTAGTCAAAGTTATTAGGGTATTCTGTCGTATAATTTATATATTACCATATAATTACCTCCTGATTTTTTTATATTATAGTTCTACATCAACACATAATATATAACTTTTTCTCATTGCTTATTGAACTAATCTGCTCCGTTCAAGAAGAACCCTATCAGTTTAAATAACTCAGATTTTGGCAAAATTAAATTGATTCAAATGATACCCACCTTTTAGTAATCTCAGAAAATTTCTTAGTCGCGAGTGAGGTTGGTTTTCTTATAGCTAATCCAATAGTTCGATAGCTATCACTTTCAAGTGGAATGGCTGCAAAAGAAATTTTTGATGTCGGTATAATCATTTCTGGCAATATACTAATTCCTAGATTATTCTCCACCATGGAGATCACTGAGTATTCATTCATATTTTCGAATCGAATATTGGGGCTAACTTTATTCTCCCTAAATATTTTTTGAATATCATCATAACACTGATATGTTGGCATAATAAAAGGTACATTTTCTATTTGTTGCATTGATACTTGGTTTTCCTTACATAATGGGGATTGGTTAGATACAACACATAAAAGTCGATCCCTCTTCAATTGTACGATTTCAAAGGATTTTTCAAATGATTCAAAGTAAGTATCATTATTAATAAATCCACAATCTAATCTCCCGTTTTGTAACCAATTCTCAACCTCAGCATAGTTTCCTTCCAGTAATTCGATTTCAATATTTGGAAACTTTTCCTCCATTTTTTTAAGAATACCAGGAATCCAGTTTTTAGAAATACTCGAAAAAACCCCCACTCTTACTGTTCCTTTTTGGAACCCATTGATAGCGGCTACTTCCTGCTTCAGCATGTTGTTATAGTATAAAATTTTCCGAACGGTAATTAAAAGCTCCTCTGCATTTTTGGTCAATGTTAAAGTAGAGTGATTGCGAATAAATAAAGGACAGGAAAACTCTTTTTCCAAACTGCTAATTGCATGACTTACAGCAGATTGGGTGAAACCTAACACTTCTGCAGCTTTTGTAAAACTATTGAGTTCTGCCACTTTGTTAAATATTTCATATTTTATTAAAGTCACTATGGTCCTCCTCATGAATTTTATTCATGTCTCCATTATATTTCTTCGTTTTATTTAATGCCATTACCAACATACAATAAGTGCATGCTCTATTATATGACCCTTGACAAGGGATGTATTTTTTATGGAAGGATGAAGTGAAATGCAAAAAATTTTAGTTACAGGTGCTGCAGGTAAGATTGGCCAAGATGTTACAAGATTCCTAGATAAGCAAGGGAATTACCAGTTACGGCTAGCAGATATTAACTTATCTGCTTTAGAAACTTTTAAAGATACACATCATGAAATCATATATTTAGATGTTTCTGATTTAGCTGCTTGTCAAGAATTTACGAAAGGTATAGATATAGTTATACACTTGGCAGGTAATCCTTCGCCAAATGCTGATTTTTATGGCTCCTTATTAGAAAATCATATAAAGGGAACCTATAATATTTTTAGAGCTGCTAGTGATAATAATGTATCCAAAGTGATAGTTGCTTCCAGTGCTCAAACAATTGAAGGCTATCCTTTGGATTATCAACCACATGCTTATTCACCCACGAGACCCAAAAATATGTACGGGGTAAGTAAGTGTTTTGCAGAGGCTGTTGCTTCTTATTTTGCTTATGAAGAAGGGTTACAAAGTCTTGCTATTCGTATAGGTGCATATGATGATTATAATCCATATGGTAAATCACTAACAGCTAGAGATATGAGTGCATACTTAAGCCCAGAAGATTTTATGGACCTTCTCTTAAAGTCGATGACGGCAAAGAACTTACCTCCATTTTCAATTTTACATGGTGTATCTAACAACAGGTTTAAACGAATTGATATTGAAGGAACAAGAAAGTTAGTTGGTTATAGCCCAAGTTCTGATGCTTTTGTACTAAGTGGTATTAAGTTTTTTGATTCTTGATAAAGGCATATCTAGAAAAGAGATTATATTATTGTTATTTAGCTTTTATTTGTTCTATTTTCAATAGCTACAGTTTCTATAATCATAAATATTCCAATTTTCCCAGATAGAGCACACTATTCTTCTGTCTCATTTGTGGAACAACTCTATTGTCACCACTAGTTCCACAGATGTTCTTTTCCTTTTCAACATAATGGGGTAGCACCACATGCCCATCAAGCTAACCAAGTAAATTACTAGATACGAAATGATTCTTGTTTCAAAACTAGCAAGTGATAAAAAAGTAGGCATGCTAAAGAAGCCTATTAAAATGCGATTTTTTCGCTAGGCAGCTTGTCTATGCTTCACCGTCGTTTTATACACAATCCCTAGAATATCAAAGACGGTCATCTTCTTATACCTATGACATTTACGACCGTTTTTTTTGAGCAGCTGATAAAGGCGATGCAGAATTTTTAAAAGTTCTTCTGTGCCAACGGCTATCGCTTGAAACAGTAAAGGAAAGTAATCTTTAATCATATAAATCGCTTTGTATTCACTCAGCTCCTGCTTTTTCTTTTCAAGCAGAAACTGTCGCATTTGAAACATTGTAGAAGAACAGAGGAGAATGCCCATGAGTTGTCCATATAAATGGCACTCTAGGCGTTCCCTTTTAATATTTTTACATTCATCAATTTCAAAGAATGACTTCCACGTTTTAAACAAAATTTCAATCTGCCAACGAAGTGAATATAATGAATGCACGTAGTTCGTCGGTACTTCTTCTAGCGACGTGTTCGTGATATATACATTCATGCCCATTAAACGTTTACTTTTATCCTTCATGACAATGCCTTTCTTCTTTTCACGTATCGCTTGGTTTTTCAGGCGTGTTTGCGTTTGATCATCGGTTAAACGATGGATAATAACACGTACTGGAAGTTTCTGGTTTTGGCCAATGTATACCTCGGGGATTTCTATCGTTTCATCAGGGATTAGACCAGACATCATTTGTGTCATATCAAGTTGGATGTATTCTGTCTGCTTTTTTAACGTACCATTGTTGAAGTATTCTGGTTCAGGGTTCTTGATATAAATGCGTGTATTTAACTTCAACCTCGAGATATAATAAGCATTTTTATCATGAATGGTTTGTAAGTCTCCTAAATCGAAGTAACCAAGATCACGTAAACACAAATCGCCCGCTTCTACGGTTTCAAGGCAGATAGTACCGTATGTTTTATCATTATTCTTTCCTGGTCCAAGCTGCACGTTAAGAAATTGACCACTAAGTAAATCATATTCCAATTGGATTTTCACGCCTGCGGTATTACTACTCCCACCTGAACCTTGATAGTCAGTGGCGAAATGGTCAGGCAGTTGAAACACTGTTGCATCTAAAATACGGATACGATTGAAAGTAGAGATCACGTGTGCAGAAAGTGAGTGATTTGAACAGAGTTTTTGTGTGAGAAGAGAAGTAAAGACTTCTCGAAGAAATGCGACAGCTGCTGGATTAAAGCGTTGATTCAGTCCTTCTGAGCTCATAAGTACCCCAGTGGAAACTTCTAACTGACTGCACAATTGTGTAAGTGATGTGCTAGCAATTTCTTGGCTGATCCATACGCAAAGGGCAATGAGTTCGTTGGCTTGATACTTGCTAGATCGCTGTACAAAGCCAACTTGTTTGGCGATATCTTGTAGGAATACTGGAGATAAAAAGTATTGTAGCTCTTGTGCGAAAAGATTCAGTTCATTTGAAATGATAGGATTCATCAAAAACGCTATCCTTTCTGTATATTTCTACAAAAAGAATAGCGTTTTTTTCGTTTTATGGATACAATTTTTTAGCTTGATGGCGATGTGGTGCTACCCCATACCCATCAACTTAAGAAATTATTAAAGGTTGCTACAAAAAGACTATATATTTCGCTCCTCATACTCAAAGGGTTCTTTGCACGAGTAAATTTTATGAAAAAATCCCATATACGGAATATCGTCTTCCAAGCATTTTATGCGATATGACAACTCTTCATCGCATTCCGGTTCTTCACCATTGTTCCGCATACAGTCGAATTCCTCTATAATAGATTCCATGAGGTTTACCTTGATAAATAAGGGTAACTTTTCTAACATCGCATTTTCAATTTTGGTCTCAGATTTGTATCCTGCGAGGACTACTTCAAAATAATTATCCATAAACTTTTTACGTTTATCCGCATCTGGTTCAAATTGTATCCAACCCATTCCGTTTGTCCAGAGACTTGCAAGGTCAAACATATACCAACAGTAACATGAATTATCGAAATCATATACGGTTATTTGCCCCGTATCAAAATCTATCGAATAATTCCCATCGTTGTAATCAAAATGGACCATACCGAAAGACTCACGGTTCCTGTCCAATCCTTCTAAGGTTTTAAGGAGCTGTATCATCTTCTCCTTAAGTAGCGATAACGAGTCAGGTATAAGTTTATCGACATATTCGGCATTATACTTTTCAGAAAAACTATTCCGGTGGTGGACAGGAGTATACCCCTTTGATATTTGGTGCAGTTTTCCTAGGGATTTACCACAATTATAATAATACTCGGAGATCAGAACTCCTTCCCGGTACCTATAATTATTTTCCACAAGCATTTTTCCTTTTGCCTTTTTAAATAGACAGATAAAAAAGGTATGATTATTATAGATAATCTCTTCCAGCAGTTTCCCCTTCTTAGAGCTGATTACATCCGATACACTTCCTCCATGCTTGAATAAATACCTGATGTACTCAACTTCTCCCAGAAAATCTTCTCGGCTTCTGTCATTTAAAAAGGAGATTCTAAGTATCTTGGCATCAGTGCCCTCTTTCTCACAGGTATAAACGACATTACGCCCTCCGGTATGTGCCTTAACCGGCTTGACTTCATAGCCTTGCAACCCGTACAAGTTTGATACTAATGGAAGTAAATATGCATCACCGATTCTAATAACCTCGTTATGGGTCATAATACCTACACTCATAAATCGACGTCCCCCGCTTCCTTATTTTTCCTTGCATTATTATCATATTGTGAATAGGGAAATTTCACAATTATTTTATTTGCTTTGGGGAACGATGAATTTCCTAAGTTGATGGGTATGGGGTCGCACCACATCGCTATCAAGCTAAGCTTATGCAAAGTCAATTTGTTTCTTTTTTCTAAGGGGTAAGTGTAGGTGATTGAAAGATTTGCATACGAAATAAACCCTAATGGGTTTCACTTTTTTGAATTAAGCGGCTTGATTATCAGACATGGAATTGTAAACGACACCTAATATATCAAAGACCGTTTTTTTCTCATATCGATGAGATTTCCGCCCGTTTTGCTGTAGGAGATTGAACAGACGAAGTAACACCTTTGATAGCTCTTGGGTGTTTTTTTGTATAGTTTGGAATAGAAGAAGAAAATAGTCTTTAATCATATATATGGCTTTATACTCACTAAGCTCTCGTTTTTTCTTCATGAGGAGCAATTGGCGCATTTGAAACATGATAGAAGAACAGAGTAGAATGGCAATCAACTGACCATATAAATGGCACTCCAATCGTTCTGGTTTTATCTTTTTACAATGATGAATTTGAAAGAATGACTTCCACGTTTTAAATAAAATTTCGATTTGCCAACGCAAAGAATACCAGTCATGTACCTGTCCCATCGGGACAATATCTGTAGGGGTGTTTGTCATATATACATTGATACCACTGAGTCGTTTACTACGAGAAGAATACTTCATTCCTTTCTTTTTTTCTCTTACAGCTTGATCTTGTAATCGTTTTTGTTGCTGTTGTTTTGTTAATCGATGAACAATTACACGAGCTGGCACTTTATCAATCATTCCTACATAAGCATCAGCTATTTCACATGTTTGTCCTGGTTGAAGAGAGTTCAGTAACATCTCCATATCTAACTGTATATACTCTGTACCTTTCTTAATTCTTCCATCTTGAAAATAATCAGGGTTAGGATTTTTTTGATACATACGTGTATTCGACTTGATACGAGAGATATAGTAGGCCTCTTTATCTTGTATATATTGAAGGTCTTTTAAATGAAAATAACCTAAATCTCGGATAAATAAATCATTTGCCGTCACAGTTGGGGCACACAGAGAGCCGTAAGTACGATCATGTTGTTTACCTGGACCTGTATGAATATGTAGGAACTGTCCGCTTAACAAATCATATTCAAGTTGAATTTTTATCCCAGCAGTATGGCTACATCCTCCTGCACCTGGATAAACCGATGAAAATACATCCGGGAGTTGAAATGCAGTTGAATCTAAAATACGAATACGCTTGAAAACAGAAGTGTATGGAGAAGAAATCGGCATAGATGCGGCCAATTTTTTGCTTAGTAGTTCGGCTAGTAGCTGTTGTAAGAGTAGGACGGCCGACTTATTAAACCGTTGATTTAGTCCCTCAGGACTGATGAGTACTTCTGTTGATGCTTCTAAACAGCTAGATAACTGAGTTAAAGAAGTCATAGCTACATTTTGGCTCACCCATACACATAAAGCTACTAAATCTTTTGCTTGGTACTTACTGGTTCGTTGTACAAAACCAACATCTCTAGCAAGATCCCGTAAGGCATATGGAGATAAAAAACTTTGAATCTCTTGAGCAAATAGTTGTAATTCGTCAGACACAGAAACAGACATAAAATACGCCATCCTTTCCTATGATTCTACAGAAAGAATAACGTATTTTTTCATTTTAGGGGGCATTTCTTTTTATAAACTTGGTAGCGATATGATGATACCCCTTGTAAGTGAGAATTAAAGCTGTGTTTATGCTTGATGTTTGAATGTAAACAATTCATTTTCAGGCACCTGCAAAACACTCTTATTAGTATTTTTAACAGAGATACTGGCAGCTCTGTTTTTTTCTAAAGAATCTTGAATACTATCAGTTATTTTATTCGCAGCTAGAACAGTCAAACTAAAGAAGATTATCGGAACCATTGGAATCCAAGTATCAGCAGATAGAGAAGGATAGTACATCCCAATTAAACCAGTCCACTCATGTGTTACAGAATCAGCCTCATCACCATAAAGAACTGTTCCACCAAAAAACAAAGTTAGTAAGCCTAAATGAAGCAACAATGTTAGTGTTTGTACGAATTGTTGCATAAGCATTATTATAAACGTTGGAACCAGGTGAGGAAGAATGTGCTTAACAACAATGTATAATTTTCCGCCACCGAGGATCTTTGCAGCTTCAACAAACTCTTCAGTTTGCAATTTCCTTACTTCATTTGCAGCATATAATGATAGAGTGGGAACACTTAAAAGAACAATCACAGCCAATTGAAATAGAAGTCTTTGGTAAAATGGAGCCGGTATCGTCCCATTTGCATAAATAAGTACTTCTGATAATATGAAATAACAAATCATAACCATTGGTACAATTGTAAAACTATCAAAAAATGCTTCAATTTTTTTAAACCCTCTTTTAACATATGCACCAAGTAAAAAACCGATTATAACGCCTAACACCATGCGTAATATGGCTACTACGATTGCAAACCCAATAGTCCATTTTGCCCCTTCAATTATCAGATTGAGTAAGTCGTACCCCGCTCTGTCGGTACCAAATAAAAACTGCATTGAAGGTGGAAATGGAGGCACTTCAGGATAACCAGTTTTATCATATTGAAGGATTACTTTATGTATATTTCCGTCATTAAAAACAGTATTTCCTATACTTAGGACCATTAATATTGTTAAAAATAAACCACCTAACCAGAACCGTTTATCACGTTTTAAATAATTCCACATATTATATTTTCTCCTTCATCGCAGTAGGTACCAACCAATGGAAACATTTAAAAAATAAGAATATAGGTAAGTAAATTAATATTAATCCAACCGTGAATACCTCAACACTTTGGTATTCTTTAATAAAAACAAAGAATCCGAGAGTATTGAAAATCGATTCTATTATGTATAAGTTAGAGAGCATAAACCATATATTAGCTTTTACAAAGAACAAAGTACTTAATAGAACGTTTCTTAGTACATGGTGGTTTAAAATATGAAGACGATCCATCCCCTTTGAAGCAGCGAACAACACATAATCCTTTCTCAACTCATCCTCAAATCTTAGAAGTAAGAACTTAACAAACATGATAACGGTAGGTATACAAAAACAGATAATCGGTAAGAGTCGCACCTTCTGGTCTCCAATTCCTGCTACTTGTGCTGCCATAACACCAGTTTTCTGGAATATCCATACCACCAACAATTGGGAACCAACAATAAACAATATGTCAGGTAAAGATTGAAGAAATAACATGAATTCTTTAATCCTATTCTGCCATTTTTCGTTAACCCTTAAGATTACGTGTACTAGTATAAATGACACTATTAATGAAACAATCAGTGAAATTGAGAGTATAACCATCGTCTCTTTATAGTGAAAAAATATTTGTGGGAACAAATCCTTTTTAATCTTCATACCATACTGCATAGATGAAGCATGTAGTATTATCTTCTCGCAAATTTTATAAATACTACTAAAATACCCTGGAATATCTATTGAAAGCCCTTTGAATAGAATTGGTAGAGAGCCAACCGCTAGTATACCGACAAACGACAACAATAGATGAATAATTAGCTCCCAGCCTGATAGAATGATTTTCTTCGACACAGAACCACATCCTTCTTACTTAATTTTCCACTATTAATAATAGATTTAATTTTCAGAAATGTAAACCCTTATATCGGTATAGGTAAACTTTCAACGGGGCATTTACAAAAATATGGAGCTCTATTATAGAATTGGCTAAAATCTAACATCATTTAGAGCATCGTTATTTTAAAGTCCTTGATAGTTTTGTATTTCCTAGGATAAGGGAAGTCCGTGAAAAAACGGATGATCTTTAGCCTATTCTATTACCGTTGAGGAGTTTGAAAAGGCCGTAATGGAACTTCTTACAGGGGTACCGTCACATTGCTATCAGGCAAAAAAAATACAACTACCCACAATAAGATTTTGTGCTAACTTGTAATAAAAAGTTTATTTTTTCGTTTTGGGGGTATTTGCTTTTCTTAGCTTGATGGCGATGGGGTCGCACCACATCGCCATCAAGCTAAAATTTCATAAGAAAAAGAAACTGTTTTGATTAGTTTATTTAAAACTTTTTTCAAAATCGTTTCTTTTTATTAGTTATCTATTTTGAATTAAACGAACATTTTTAGTGCTGTATTATTTCTTGATTACAATGGATAATTTATAGTTTGCATACTTGTTTAAATCCATTAAAAATTGATCTAATGATTCATTAGATGGAAATCTGCATTCAAGAAGATAACAACCTTCCCCACTAATTTTATAGTTATTTATGATGTGTTTCTCATATGTTTTAATAAATGAAAGATACGGTTGATGATGTGTATCTTTTATATAGATATTAATAACAGCATACATAAAGCAACCTAATTTAACTTGATTTACTTTAATGCTATAACCTTCAATTACCCCATTATCCTCTAATTTAGCAACTCTAGATGCGGCGGCTTGTCCTGTCAAATGAACTTTCTCTCCTAATTCTTTCATAGTGATACGACTATTTCCAGATAATTCTTCTAATATTCGCATGTCTGTATGATCCAGCATAAAATCAAATCCTTTCAAAAAAGTGTAAAAATCTTTACGTAAATGAAGTGCTTTTTAATAAGTTTGTTAATGCTAAAAATTGTGCTGATGACAAATTTTTTTGAAATAGCTCAGCACATTTACTTAAAAAAGAATAAAGTGACTCTTTTTCTCCACACATTATTTTAAATGAATCTCTATATTTCTTCAATTGAAATGTGGTTTAGCTTAATTAATACTCATGAACACAAAAACATGTTGGGTCTTTCAAAATTCAAGTCAAACTACAAAAACACTTGATTTTATCTATGTAAATATATATTGCAAGTGTTATAGAATATACGTAAGTTACTAAACAAAAATAAAAGGAAGTGTAAATATGAAGATCACACAAATTAGGAATGCAACGATCGTTGTAGAATATGCAGGAAAAAAGTTTTTAATAGATCCAATGTTAGCTGAGAAAGGTACTTACTCACCTTTTCCAAATTCACCAAGACAAGATCAAAATAATCCTTTAGTTAGCTTACCAGTATCCGTTGAAAATATTATTAATAATATAGATGCTGTCATTTTGACTCATTTGCATTTAGATCACTTTGATGAGGCAGCTCAAAGAATATTGCCAAAAGATATAAAAATGTTTATACAAAATGAAGAGGATGCTACAGAAGTTAGAAACGCCGGTTTTCAAAATGTGGAGGCTTTACAAGAGGATACAGTCTTTGAGAATATCCAATTAATCAAAACAAAAGGCGAACACGGAAGAGGAGAAATTTTAAAACTTACTGGTTTAGTGTGTGGCTTTGTCTTCAAGCACTCAACTGAGCAATCATTGTATGTAGCTGGGGATACAGTATGGTACGACGCTGTCCAAGAAGTGATTGATACACATAAACCAGAAATCATTGTAGTAAATGCTGGAGATAACCAATTCTTTGAAGGTGGTTCTCTTGTCATGGGGAAAGATGATGTTTATGAAGTGTATAAGGCTGCTCCCAACGCAAAAATTATTGCTGTTCATATGGAAGCTATAAACCATTGGGCATTGTCTAGAGAAGAATTAAAGAGCTTTATTCATGAAAAAGGAATCACGTCTAATGTGTTAATACCAGACGATGGTGAATCTTACACGTTTTAGGTAAAGAAACACACAGCAATCTTAGCTAAACATGAGATCCGTAAAGGGTCTCATTAATTATTTTAAAAGCCGATTATTCTGAAGTGCACCCCGATTGTTAGACACAGTCTAACAATCGGGGTGCACTTCAACGGTACTCTAAGAGAATAATTGGCTTTTTACTGTTAAGTTGTTTGTAGTGATCGTAGGAAGTCTAATGATGCAATTTCTTTTATACTAAATCGGTATTTTCCTAGAATATTAATGTGTTCCCATTCTAATGGAGGAATATATTTCAATAATTCTTCATTAAGATGGGAATTAAATAACTCAACTTTCGCACCTATAAAATAAGCGGGAAGATTTAGCTATATTGAATTTAGAGTCTATCAATTGTGTACTGTACAACTTGAGTAAAATGAAAAACACCTCGATCCTTGGTATAGTGAGATTACCTAGAAATCACTACCACAGAAGAGGTGCCTTAACTACAATAGCTCAAAATAACCAATGTCATCAACTACCAAAAGAACTTAATTCTATTTTTTCCGAGCTTGAAATGAAGATCCAGCTAAGGATGCAGTCTATCGCTTCTTATAAACGGTGCCAATGTTCAATTGGCGCCCTTTCCTGCTGCTGTTTAGTATGAATGCGATTAAAAAAGTAACTCGACTTACGAAAAAAACGCTCCAAAGTGTTGATTGTGCTTATCATCGTAACTGCAGTAAAAAGTTGAATTGCTAGCACACTATTTTGAAATCTTGGTTAACTATTCCAACTTTGAAGTATTTCCTGTTTTTAATCAATGAGTAAGGGGCAAAATTCAAAGTATATGGTGGCACTATTTGTACTTTGTCCTGTAATCTTTGCTCATCGAATAAACCTAGAGCTATCACTCATGCCTTCAGTTGAACACCCCGATGACTGAACTAAGATAAGTTATGGATGAAGCGCCCGTGCCATCGCATCAAAATAATTCTGACTGGCACGCTGACTCACTTCGGCTTCAGGCACAAGTACTTCAAAGCAATGGAAGCAGCCGGGGTAGAGATGAAATTCAACATCTACTCCTGCTTGTGCAAGTCGTGTTACATATTCAATAGTTTCATCTCGAAATAAATCGAGTTGACCTACACATGTATAAGTTGGCGGTAGCCCTGCTAAGTTTTCTGCTCTCGAAGGTACGGCATAGGGAGATAGTTCGTTGGAATCTTTCTCCTTGCCCAAGTACATACTCCAAGCCGTCAAATTGTTTGATCTATTCCATGTTGCGTGGTCTTCTGTAATCTCATAGCTTGATGGTGTTATGTTGTGGCTATCAAGCATCGGATACAGCGGCATCTGGAATATAATAGATGGACCTCCTTTATCCCGAGCCATTAACGCAAGCGCTGCTGTTAGTCCACCGCCTCCACTTGCACCGGCGATCGCAACTCGATTCACATCAATGCCCAGCGAGTCTGCCTCATTTGTCATCCAAACCAAGCCTGCATAACAATCTTCAATAGCCGCTGGATAAGGATGTTCGGGCGCAAGTCGATAATCGACAGACACAACAACGCATTCAGCAGTCTGAACAAAGCGTTCACACAAAACATCGTCCATATCAGGGTGGCCTATTACGTATCCACCACCGTGAATCCACAGCATAGCTGGAAGTTTATCAAGATTTTTCTCAACGGGTTCGTAAATTTTAACTAACATCTCGCCGGCTGCGCCAGGAATCATTCGCTTGGTCATGTTTACAAGCTCTGATTTTTCCAAATGTGGATTCGACAAGAGACTTCGACTCGCCTCTAAATCCTCCTCTAATTGAAAGCCTGGAAATTGTGAGAAAGCCTGTTTTAATTCTGGTAATACTCGACTGTCAATTTTCATATAAATTCCTCCAGTTAAATAATGAAACCTGATGTAATCCTTATGGAATAATTAACGGAATAGATGTGTCTCCTGTTCTCCTTCAGCTTCCCATTTGGCAATTTCCTCTCTTACACGAGGAGCAACTTCTGTTCCAAGCAATTCTATGGCACGCATGACTTGATCATGTGGCATGGTACTTAATGGTACATACATCATAAAGCGTGTAATCCCTACATGCTTACGAAGATGAATGATTTTTTCGGCGACTGTATCTGGATCACCAACATACAACGCCCCTTCAAAACTTCGTGCAGCATCAAAGCTGGAACGATCATAATAAGGCCATCCCCGCTCTTTACCAAGTTTATTCATGCCTGCCTGAGTGGAAGGGAAAAATGTATCTGCTGCCGATTCCGTATTCTCTCCAACAAATCCAATTGAATGAGATCCCACCTGAAGCTTTGATACATCATGACCAGCGTGAGCCGCTGCTTTCTTATATAGCTGTACAATTCGTGCAAAGTGCATTGGGCTACCACCAATAATCGCCAGCATAAGTGGTAATCCCAGAAAACCAGCACGGATAGCAGATTCCTGATTCCCACCACTACCAACCCATATCGGTAAAGGATTTTGAACAGGTCTTGGATACACACCTAAATTATTGATTGCTGGTCTATGTCCGCCTTCCCAAGTCACTTTTTCGGACTGACGTATTTTGAGCAGTAGGTCCAAATGTTCTTCAAACAGTTCTTCATAGTCTTTCAAGTTATAGCCAAACAATGGAAAAGATTCGATAAAGGAACCACGACCCGCCATAATCTCTGCGCGTCCATTTGAAATGCCATCCAGTGTAGAAAAATCCTGAAAAACGCGCACAGGATCAGCTGAAGAAAGCACAGTTACTGCACTCGCGAGCCGTATCTTTTTCGTTTGTGGTGCCGCGGCTGATAGAACCATCGCTGGAGAGGATGCTGCATAATCCTTCCTATGGTGCTCACCAACACCAAACACATCAAGTCCTACTTGATCAGCAAGAACGATTTCTTCAACAACTTCACGTAATCGCTGTGCGTGACTTATCACTTCACCACTATGTACATCTGGTTTCGTTTCTACAAAAGACGTAATACCTATTTCCATTTGTTATCTCTCCTAGTCCAATTAGATTTTAAGTCAAAAAAATTAAACATTTCCTTTATGGTAGTAACGTGTTTCTCATATTGGCTAACACACGTTTATTTCATGAAATCTTAACTCGTCTGGTCATAGCCCAAAAAAGAAGAGCGAAAGCACTGACAGAGGCTCCAAGTAAGGAAACCCCTCCCCAGCCAAAGTGTGCGTATATTTGAGTCGAAGCAATTGAACCACCAGCACTGCCGATAGAATAAAACACCATATATCCAGCAGTAAGTCGACTCCGTGCTTCTGTATGCAATGGAAGGATCATGGTTTGATTCGTGACATGTATTGCCTGTACGGCCAAATCAAGTAGAACTATCCCTATCACTAATGCGATTAATGACTGCTCTATATAACTGATGAACAACCATGAAATCAATAATAGAGCTAAAGCAATACCTGTCGTTCGTTGTCCGTAACCTTGATCGGCCAATTTCCCTGCCCGTGCCGCAGCTAAGGCTCCAGCCACACCTACAAGACCGAATGCGCCAATTGCACTATGAGATAGAGCAATTGGAGGTGTACTAAGTGGCAGTACTAGTGAAGTCCACAAAATGCTGAAATCAGCAAAAATCAGCATGGCTAGAATGGAGCGAACGCGTAACGTTCGTTCTTGAATAAACAAAGCAAGCACCGATCTAATCAACTGAGGGTAAGATAGCGATTTTACCTCGCGCTCAACATTGGGCAACATCTTTATAAACATAAAAACCATCAAAAGCATGAGCGCAGCAGAAAATAGATATACAGAACGCCATCCCGCAACATCTGTTAATATACCAGCAAAAGTACGTGCAAGAAGTATGCCAATAACAATCCCACTTGTTACAATGCCAACGACACGTCCTCTTTCTGTAGGGGAAGCGATGGTCGCTGCAAACGCCACGAGAGTCTGTGTCACAACTGCAAGCAGACCCACCAAAGCCATACCTGCGAAAAGTACCATGCTGGAGGAAGCAGTACCAACTATAACCAGAGCTGTTGTAGATAATAGCATCTGACCGACAATTAGACGTCGCTGGTTTAGCAAATCTCCAAGCGGTACGAGTAGCAGTAAGCCCACTCCATAAAAAATTTGTGTAACGGTAATAACAATACCAATAATGGAATGGTTAATACTAAACTCATTAGATAGTTGATCAAGCAACGGCTGTGCAAAGTAAATATTGGCAACAGACATTCCACAGGCAGTCGCAAACAATAATGCCAAAGCGTGAGACATGGATGGCTGTTGATTCAAATTAGGTTTTGTTATGGAAGATTTATGACTTATCTTAGTGTAGAGTGGATCATCTTCTATATTTGTCTCTGTTTTAAACATACCTTAACCTCCAATCACATTAGATTTTTGATCATAACGTACCGTTCAGTACAATATGATTACTGGTAAATATAACTTAGCCTTATTCATGATGTCAACGATTTTTTTGCACTAAAGTTAATATTGCATTAAATGAATGGAGCTTGATTTGACAGGAAGAATGGCTAATTATATAATAATTACATACTGTTTGGTAATAAAAACAACAATTGTAATTACCTACACACCTATCCTAAAACAATTAATAAAATCAAAGTTTGAGGAGGAGAATTCTTAATGGCAAGAACTCGTGAATTTGATGAGGATCAAGTTTTAGATGCAGCAATGCAGTTATTTTGGGAGAAGGGATATGAGGCTACCTCATTAAGTGATCTTACTTCTAGAATGGGCATTCAACGCCCTAGTATTTATTCGACTTTTGGAGATAAGAAAGAATTGTTTGAAGCCGCACTTCGCAGGTATACAATGTCTCGGGCCTCTGATATACGAAATAGGCTTCAAAGTCACTCCTCTGTAAAAGAGGCATTTTCTATTTTCTTTGCCGATGTCGTCAATGAAGAATACGCAGGGGATCTTAGTAAAGGTTGTTTTTGTATCAATACAATGGTTGAACTAGCACCTCATGATGAGAGATTTGAAATTTTGACCAGAGAACATCAAATGTACCTCGCCGTCATTTTTCAGGAGACGATCGAACGAGGAATCCAATCAGGTGAGCTGGAAGCCAACACAGATGCAAAGTCTTTGGCACAGGCACTGATTGTATCGTTAATCGGTCTAACGGTTATGATGAAATCTCGCCCCCAACGTTCCTTTGTCGACAATGTAATAGCAGCGACGCTCACATTACTTAAGTGACATAATTGTATTTAACAGTACGAAAACCATACCTTTATAGGGGTAACGTCAAATCTCCATCAAGCTACAATTTTATAGTACCCCCAGAACGAAATTTTGTGCTAACTTGTAACAAAAATGCTCATTTTTTCATTTCGGGGTAATTCTGAATTTTTAAGTTGATGGGTATGGGGGAGCACCACATGCCCATCAACTCAAAATCTCATACCACCTCCAGAACGAAAATTTTATGCATGTTGCTCGTATTTATTGTTGGGGGATAAATCGTTCTTTAAGCTTGATGGCGATTTGGTGCTATCCCTAAAACATCTGGACTGTAATAGCCAATTAAAAAAATGCAAACAAAAAGACCTTTAATCAGTCGTTTTGTTTGCATTTCCTTTTTCTAAAACCACAGAAAAGATAAGTACTATAGTTAACACCATAATAAACCCTACTTCACTTCCATCACTTACAAAAAATGAATACAAAGTATAAATTAAAATTAATATTCCATAAATAACTTTGTGCAATGAACTCCCCTCTTTTTGCCGTATATATTTTAGTGTAAAAATTTAATGCAAGCCCTATATTAAAATGAAAATAAAAAGCACCTGTGATATACACAAAGTGCTGTTCTCTTGTCAATTTATCTATTTTCTTTTTATAACTCAAATTTCTTCGAATCGTACTTTTCTAGGGTTTGTTACAATTCATTTTGTTCATATGGAATATGTTTATCTGTCTGTACATCTTCAACATTTTCTCCACCTGTTAATAATCTCCTGTACTTAAAAGAGTGCCCTGTTAATACTGTTGTAATCATTTTGTATTATCGCTATTAAGCTAAGAAAATACAGCTATCCCCAGAACGAGATTTTGTGCTAATTTGTAACAAAAAAGCTCATTTTTTCGTTTTGGGGCTGATTTGTTTTCTTAAGTTGATGGGCATGCGGCAATGGCCCATATAACAACAATTAGTTAAATTAATATTTTATTCGTTGTTTTATTTCTTTAAAACGATCATGTATTAATTTCTTGATATCCGGGTGATCTTTATATAAGGTAACGGTATACATGATGGAAGATGCAAGAATAGTAGACCATATTAACCAATCTCCAGCATGAGAAAGAACTTTAATTATTTCACTCGTAAACTGTTCCTGTCCCGCTTGAAATGTCGATACGAGCGAGTTAAGATTGAACAACAATAAAATAACACTCCTGCCCAAAAGCATAATAATCCATCCGATAATATACGTATAGCCTCCAACACTACATAATTGATTATTATGATGAAAAACTTTCACCCTCTTAGCTTGCCAATAACCAACTATCGCTCCTAATATAAGCAAGCTAATTAATTCAATTGTAATAATATAGTCCAATCTATTTGGAAGACCCATATAAGTTCTGATTATAGCCATGATTGGTATACCAAGAAGATCGAAGCTATCTACTTTCTTCGGGATAAGCTGCCTAATAATCAATACAATAACGACTACAAGAATAATAATGAAAACTTTATTCATGCGATTAATCCCTCTTTTTTTCTTTTAAATAATACTCAATAAGTTGATTTACTTTTTCTTCTGGATATGATTCTGGTGTTTGAAGGACATGAATTACTAGCCCATCAATAAATCCGTACAGTATCTCTAATTCAAATTCTCTATTGTGACCTGGTGTGACGTATCCTAGATCCCTCATTAAATCTAGAATTATTCCCATAAGATACCTCGTATGGTCATCCATTTTCTTCCGAAGTTCAATAAGTTCTGGAGAACTAAAGGATATACCCAGAAATGTAATCCAAACCTTCCCTTCCAACATTTCTTCTTTATTAGAAGGAATAATAAATTTCATTAATCTTCTAAGTGCTTCTTCTTTCGTTCCCTTAAATTCACTTGTACGAGTGTTTGCCCGTCCTTCCATTCGATTCAATACTAAATTCATTGCATAATGAATTAATTCATTTTTAGACGAAAAATGATGCTGAACAAGTCCAACCGAAATGTTTGCCTCGTCAGCGATTTGCTGTATGGAAGCTTTATCAATACCTTTTTCTAATATTACACGCCAAGTAGCGGTGGCTATCTCATTCTTCCTTTGTATTTGATCAACAATTTTAGGCACTCATATCCTCCTCCCTTTTTATAATACGATCATATTATAAAAAAAGTACCTAAAATAATATGATCATATTATTTTAGGTTTCACATTGCTCTCAAGCTAACAAAACAAAATTCCCCTATAATAAAAAATACGGTATTCCTACCGTATCCTCTAAAAAAAGAAACAGCATCTACTAGCATTTTTGAAAAAACGTTAGGTAAAAGTAAGAACATACAGTAGCTGGCTTTATTTTTAATATCATTCTTATTCCCCTTACAATCGTTCCAAAAAGATAGTAACTTTCCCCAAGAAGACTCTTACTGTCGACGTTCAAAAGCAAGACGTACAGCAAGACCTGTCAAGACGCTTGCCATAAGCCAACGCTGCACTCGCAGCCACGTTGGGCGTGTGCCAAACCATTTGGCAACTCTACTTGCTGTAAATACAATTAGGAGGTTGACTATAAAGCTAACCGTTATTTGTGTAAAGCCCAGAACTGCACCTTGTAGAAGCAACGATCCTTTCTCAGGATCTTCAAATTGAGGTAGAAGTGACACATACAAAATAGCAATCTTAGGATTCAGCAGATTCGTCATAAGTCCCATTAAAAATAATTTCCGTGGCGGCTCAATAGCAATAGTACGAGGTTCCATAATAGATGTAGCACCAGGCTTAATCGAATTCCATGCGAGCCAGAGTAAGTAAGCAGCACCTGCCCACTTAACTGCTTCATAGAGAGACGGAACAGCTAGGAAAAGGGCTGTAAGTCCGAACATTGTTGCGATTATATAAATTATGAAGCCAAGCATGATACCCAAAAGAGAAATGAATCCTGCCATACGCCCCTGCGTAATCGAGCGAGAAATGAGATAAATCATGTTAGGCCCAGGTGAACAAACCATACTAAGTGAAACAATTGCAAAAGCTAGCAAAGTGCTAAAACTGACCATGAATCTTCCACCCCTTTATCTTACATAAATTTCTTATCGTCCATTTTATCATGATTGAGGAGAAAAAAGATTAATGTATGCCTATTCATATAAGGTTAACATAGCCTATTATTATCGGGGTTCACTGTATTTAGAAGACTATGAAAAGTCCTCCATTTTTTAAAACTGGGGGACTTTCTTGATCACAAGGCTTTAAAAGTAACCTATCCATAGTGATATTAAAGTTACTACTAACAAGGCAAGAAGAAATGTGATATTTCGAATTCACTTTTGTATATCATCAAAATACCGTTCTATAAATGCAACGTTGATATTAAAACATGAGAAATACAACAAAGAAGGTAAAGTTACCAAATTTATCATTCAATTTTTCATTAGTAAATGTACTTACATGAAGGAACAGTAAAGCAAAAGTTACTAAGAATAGCTCAAATAGCCTTTTTTTGCTCACGCCACCACCACCCTACAGTAATTTCCTTTCGTTTTATTTTATCTGAACGTAGTGTGTAGCAAACTGTAAATATTATTTACTTATGTAAAAAAAGGCTAACAATTCAAGATCGTTAGCCTTAATCGCACCTTTTAAAAAATAACTCAATATAACAAATGAATGATTCTTCAACTTACACTATATTCTCCTTTTATCACAAAAAACGAACCTCGAATTGTTCCAGCAAGTTTAGACTTCTGTCTAGCAAACTTAAACTTCTCTACTAACTCCGTTGGTATCTCCATTCCCTCTGAAAGCTTAAATCCAACAGCCCGCTTCTTCGGATTATCCAATGTATACATGACGTTGACTGCAAGACCATCCTCGTAGAAGACGTACGCAAATTTAATATTTTCCACTTGAAAACGTGATGTTTCTAAAGGTTTTGCCGCAAACTCAATATCACGTTCTTCTTTCAAAATGCGGTTCACATAATCAAGAGTCTTCTCGCTTTCACTAGCTGATACAACCGTAAATTCATGCTTGTATTTATTCATAAAGTAACGTGCTTCATGGGCACGTAAACCCGCAAGTGCTTCTGCTACAGGTGAAGACTCCATGCCAGCTGTAGTTACGTTTTTAAAATCAACTATATTGGACAATTCCATCTCTCCTTTTAACACTTTACTTCCTAACAACTGGAATCCATATTTCACCAAATACTAAGCCATTTCGCTGCCCCATCTCAACTGTTGTATTTGGCCCACCAACATAGGCAAAATCTTTTACTTCTGCTAATGCTTGACCAAATGCAATACCAGTAAGCTTATTACTTAGCTCCTCAGCTGTATTGCCTTCCCCTTTAACTACTAGGTATTCTCCCCTCGGAAACTGGATAACTCTAGATTCTTCTTGTATCGTTGCCTCTGTCATGACACCAGCGTAATACATCATCTTGTTATTCACCGCTTCACTCACAGAAAAAATGTAATCATTTGTAGCTAAAGCTTTTAAAGTGTCCAACCTTCCATCTTGTTCGACGGCCAGCCAAAAGTCTGCCTTTTCCTTGTTTATGCCCGCAAAGTCTGTATAGTGGCTCTTAAGTTCAGTTCCAATACCTAACACGATAAAGCTATCTTTTTCTTCTATTGTATAATTTTTCATATTTAAAACCTTCCTCACTTTTAAATTAATCAAACGATTTATCTTTTCACTTGATGAGTTTATAATATCTTTAAATCATGTCAAAAAATGATACTGTTTAGGAGACCAACATGAAAAAAGTTGAACGGATTAATACGATCATGCGCTATATTAACAACCGCTCCCACTTTACAATTTCTGAAATCATACGAGAATTTAACATCTCACGATCGACAGCTATTAGAGACATTAGAGAAATTGAAGCCATGGGGATGCCGCTCGTCGCTGAAGTTGGCAGGGATGGAGGATATTTTGTCATGCATAACTCTATCCTGCCCGTTGTTCGCTTTACTGATAATGAGGTCAAAGCTCTTTTTATTGCCTTTATGGCCACAAGAAATCAACAACTTCCCTATTTAAAAAGTCGTCAGTCTTTAGCTGAAAAACTACTAGGACTCATCTCAGAAATCCAGCAGGATGATCTTGTTCTTTTAAATCAAATCTTGCTTTTTGAAGGGACTAACCCTCATAATCCTGACCTACTTGAGCTTTCTGACCTCCCCCATCCTATGTTAGAAAAACTCATCCAAATCCTTCTTTTAGATAGCCATTTATTGATTACCTTAAAAGAAGAGGAGGAAACCAAGTCTTATCCAATTTATCTACTGCACCTTTATCAAGAAAAAAGCCATTGGATAATTGAAGGCTTTGACATAAAAGAAGAAAAAAAGAAGATGTTTCTTGTCGATCATCTCATTAATGTCGAACCCTATACGCCGAAAAATAGATTAAGTAAGAAAAAAATTTCAGAAAAACTAGGTAAGAAGGACGAAGCAATCAACCTTGTACTTGAACTTGGTCCAAAAGCGATTACCCAGTTCAAAAAATACCATCCTATAAAAATTTCTATTTCCTATACAAATCCTTACCAATCCACAGCCATTCTAAAAACTTTTATCAATGTTAACAATCTCGATGAATTGATAGAAATAACAAATTGGCTACTTTTCCTAGGTAAAGATATCAAAATCAGGGAAGTTCCTGAAGAAGTGTTAGAAGGTTTAAAAGAGAGATTATGCTTATACTGCCCATAAGCAGTGACCCGTTACACCTAAAATAATATTGAGTTTGACTAGATGCCAGTTACCCCTATTTTCAAGCAAATAGAGAAAATATTTTATTTACTACCGCTGCTTTAAACGCTCTTCTAGTCATAACGCGAACGCAAAAAAGACATGAACTAATCTTTGTTCATGTCTTTTTATATTAGAGTTTAACCTTCGTTAAAATTCGAGTGTGGATTTATCTTATCCATAAGATCTTTCATTCTTTTTTCATATTCCACTATTTTTGAACTAAAACCAACAATAGTGACTTAGAATAATGACTTAATACTTGCTAAAACAGTAAGTACACCTACAACAATAACAAATACATTGCTCATTTTCCCTTTGTATTTAGCTAGTACTGGTACTTTACTAATCGCATACATCGGTAATAGACATAAAATAGCAGCAACTAATGGACCGCTCAGAGAATCAATAATTCCAAGAATACTTGGATTTGTATAAGCGACAAACCAGCATGTTAATACAACAAAAGTAAGGATCATTGTCTTAATTGTTTTTTCTTCAATAACTTTTCCACGTGTTTTACCGAACTTCATAATCACGTCACGCATTACCTCAAATGCTCCTATATAATGGCCAAGGAAAGACTTTGTAATAGCCACAAAAGCAATGATTGGAGCTGCAATAGTGATTACAGGCGAATTAAGCTCATTAGCAAGATATGAAAGGATTGATAAGTTTTGCTCTTTTGCCATTTTTAAATCCTCTGGAGTCAAACTCAGTGTACTACTCCAAACGAAGAACATAACTACAACGAATGTCATGATATAACAAACTTTTTGTATTTGTGCACATTTAGCATCAGTAGCTTCTATTCCATACGTAGCCTTCTGTTTCACAACAAATGATGAAATCATAGGTGAATGATTAAATGAGAATACGATGATTGGTAAAATCATTAATATCGTTCCAAAATATCCTGTTCCTGTTGAAGCAGTAGAAACACTTGAAAAGCTAAGCATTGACGTATTCCACTGTGGAATTAAAGATATTGCGATGAAAAGTAGAGAAGCTATGAAAGGATATACGAGCATACTCATGATTTTCACAGTAATATCTTGACCAAAATTTAGTATAGCAATAAGGCCGAGCACTAATACAAGAGATAAAATGGCCCTTGGAGGCTCCGGCATGTGCAATTGATGCACGATAAAACTACTTGCGGTATTTGTAAGCGCAACCGAATACATCAATACGATTGTATAAATTGAGCCGAAATATACGATGTTAAAAATGATACTTGCCTTATTTCCGAAATACTCTCTTATTGTGCCTGTAATCCCCTCATCAGCAGAATTAGAAGTGTAAATCATTTTAGCAAGTGCCCTATGTGAGTAATACATAACTGGATATGCAAGCAATGTAATTAGTAGTAATGATAATAAACCACCTGAACCTGCATTAATCGGTAAAAAGAGCACCCCTGCTCCAATTGCTGTTCCAAAAAGGCTCAATGCCCAGGTAGTATCTTGTTTATGCCACTTTTTAGGATCTAGATATTTCTCATTTTTCACTGCAGTATTTTCAGCTTGAAATTCTATTTTTTTTGCAGTATTCCCATTCATATAATAAATCCCCCTTGTATCCTATTTTTACGTCTCTTTTTAGGCTTAAGAATATAGACCATTCTTAAAAAATGAACCGCTTACTTGATGCACCATATTGTAAACGATTCCACCTAAAGCTGTCTCTCTTAATGTGCGAGGCATTTATCCTCCAACCCTATACTTACCATTGATGATATTGTTTACACCAGCTAATACGATATCCGCTGCTGCTAAACTATTTTGAAGAAATCCCCCTTCTGGTCACACACCTTTCTGTAATTAATCGTTTCAGTCTGTCCAATTTTAAAATGTTTGATATTTTCTTCGTAGGTAATCGGTTACCTCTCGACGCCCTCATTATAACGTTTATATTTGCGAGTCTAATATTTTTTTATTTTTAGAAAGACAGAATAAACAGAATTATGAATAGATAATAAATTACAATTGGTATGTAGCAATTGTGTCTATTTTTTGAAGCTGTATTAGTTAATAGAAAAATAAACATAATACAGAGTTCCTTTCGTTAACACATTGATTATATTAGGAACTCGTTATAAAGATACTTATATTTCCCTTTGCTTTCACATCTTATCTTTGACATGAAGCTGTTGTAATAAATAATACACATTGATGTAAAGGAATAAATTTAGAAAACATAAAATTATTCCCATGAATTTTTATTACATATAACGAATTAATATTCATTTTTCAGAAAAGAAGAACTTTTACAAAGGAGCCTACGCACCTTATATAATGGTTATCATGTTAAGCCTGTTAAAAGAATTACACCATAAGTTTCCATTTACTATATGTAATATTTATTAAGTGTATTTTTTTCTAAATATGCATAATTACATATTTAGAAAAGGAGAGTATACTTTCGAATTGTGTAGTAAAGATATAGCCCACCTACGGAAATAGGTGGGCTTTTCATGTATAAAAATTGCATTTATTATATGGCAATTAGAATTGAGGTCAAAATATTATCTCTTCCCTTTTAACTCTCTCAGTCTGCTTTTTCTCAACGTCTGATCCTACTTACGTACCAACTACGCAACCAGTAAAAATACCAATAACTATAGCATTAACTAAGATTGATGTGATTTTAATCCACTTTTCCAAACATATATATTATTTCAGAAGATTTAGTTGCAATAGAACACCGAACTGATGGTTTTACCCTAACTGACGTTTAAATGCTTTACCAGCGAAGAAGTAAGCGATAACCATAATGCCAACGCACCAAGCAAGTGCAATCCAAATATCGTTGCCAACAGTCCCTTCATATAAGAGGGCACGAATCGCATTCACGATTGAAGTCACAGGCTGGTTTTCAGCGAACGCACGAACAATTTTTGGCATAGTTTCGGTAGGAACAAAGGCCGAACTAATAAAGGGCAGAAAAATTAGTGGGTACGAGTAGGCTGTCGCCCCTTCCATAGACTTCGCTGTCAATCCAGGAATGATAGCCAACCATGTCAGCGCCAGCGTAAACATCCCGAGTATTCCAGCTACCGCGAGCCAATCCAGAATATTAGCACTGGAACGGAAGCCCATTAAGAGCGCAACAAGGATAACCACCACGATAGTAAGCACATTAGCAACAAGTGATGTTAATACGTGAGCCCATAATACCGACGAACGCTTGATAGGCATAGTAATGAAACGTGCCATCAGCCCGCTCTTTACATCCGTAAACAACCGTACGGAAGTGTAAGCGACACCGGATGCGATAGCCATCAGCAAGATTCCCGGCAATAAATAATTGACGTAGTTATCCGTTCCTGTCTTTATGGCGCCGCCAAATACGTAGACAAACAACAGCATCATCATAATCGGCGTAATCGCTACCGTAATAATTGTATCCGGACTGCGCATAATGTTGCGCATTAAACGCCCTAATAATACCCCTGTTTTGCTCTTCATTTACATCTCCTCCTTTTTGCCAATGATCGCAAGGAAAATTTCTTCCAATGTCGGCTGCTTCTCGATATACTCCACTTTTGTTGGCGGGAACATCTCTTTAAGTTCTGTAAGAGTACCAGTCGTAATAATTTTTCCGCCATGCAAGATAGCGATACGGTCCGCCAGTTGTTCGGCTTCCTCGAGATACTGGGTCGTGAGCAAGATGGTTGTGCCGCCGCCGGCAAGTTCCTTGACGGTATCCCACACTTCAATCCGCGCTTCGGGGTCAAGCCCTGTCGTCGGTTCATCGAGAAAAATGACTGCTGGCGTCCCAATCAAACTCATCGCGATATCAAGCCGGCGCTTCATCCCACCTGAGTACTGGTCTGCCCTCTCGTTGGCTGCATCAGTCAGGCTGAATCTTGCAAGCAAATTATCAGCGACTTGAGCAGGACTAGAAACTCCACGCAAATTGGCAATCATTATCAAGTTTTCTCTCCCCGTGAGCATACCGTCTAAAGCTGCAAACTGCCCTGTCAGACTGATACTTTGACGAACATGATCCGGTTGACGCTGAACGTCAAAACCACAAATACCTACTTCGCCGCCATCTTGCTTCATCAGCGTCGAGAGGATATTGACTATCGTCGTCTTGCCCGCTCCATTTGAGCCCAGCAGTGCGAAAATTTCGCCACGCTGCACTTCAAAATCTACCCCTTTTAACACTTCCTTATCTTTAAAGGATTTTTTTAATCCTTTTACAGAAATCGCTGTATTGGTCATGCTTTTTTCCTCCTTAAAAAATGTTTTGTAAAGATAGACTGCCTACACCCTCTATTTAGTATTACTGATAATCTGTATTACTTAGTACTGATTTAAAAATATAACTGAATAGCAGTGGCGTCAATTCACATTTGTAACCAGCTAATCAGTCGGTATTACCTGTTGCATTTATTTTTTTCTCAATTGCTTCATGATACTTTCATTCAAATCTTCACGATACTTGGAAACATAAGTTTTAGCGTTTGCCACTAGTTCGTCAGCAAAGGATGCCACGTCCTCCCCAGTGATTTCTAGCACTTGTCTGCCTTCCGCCGCACCGGCTTCAAACAAATCGATTAGTTCATACTGTATGTGTAGCATATCCATCCCGTTACCAGCTGAGAAATTCCACATGTAGTTTTGAATTTTCTTAAACACAAACTGATAGTCCTCTGGCAGAGCTCCAACACGTGCCATCATCATTTTGTACTCTTTTTTATCACCAATTAATTTTTTGAACATTTCCAACATATTATTTTTCCTCCTTTTTTATAAAGCAGAACAAGAAACTCCCAAAATATCGGCCGAATATTTAATCTTATGAGGCTAGTTTGACTTCAAGACGTTAATTTTTGATGATACAAAATCCCATTTTCTCCAAAACAATTCAAGTTCCTGACGGCCATCCTCATTTAGTGAATAAAACTTGCGAGGCGGCCCCATGTCTGACGGTTTCTTTTCAATATTCACAAGTTTTTTCTTCTCTAATCGCACAAGGATGGTATAGACCGTTCCTTCCACGACTTCAGTAAACCCAAGCTCATTCAGGTGGCGGGTAATCTCATAGCCATAAGTTTCACGGCGGCTAATGATTTCCAGAACACATCCTTCCAGCGAACCTTTCAGCATTTCAGTTAAATTTTCCATATTCTGATCCTCCTTTACCCCCTATTCTGTCTGACTTATATTCAGTATCACAGAGTACTAAGGCTAATTTTTACTGAATAGCTTTTGAGAAACCTCACTATTCAGTATTACTTATTACAACTACATTGTATGACTAAGTAGATGGAATGTCAACTCGATTTTTAAATTTTTTCTTAAATCCGCTTTTGCCTATTGGATACTGAATATATTTTTAAAAACTACGCTATTCAGTATTACTCATTACCACTACATTGTATGACTATGTAGATGGAATGTCAACTCGATTTTTAAATTTTTTCTTAAATCCGCTATTATCTATTGGATACTGCCTATTTTCTTCTTAAGAAATCTCACCACATACCTATCCAGCTAAGAAAAGGAAATACCCAAAACAAAAATTCCGCATTTTTATTTTGGGCGTTATAATATTCCGAAGTTAATGAATGTGGATAGCTCTCCTTATTAAAAAGACGGATCATTTTTTTTGTTCTTCTACTAATGCACCTGTGCATCTAATACATGAGCTTGCGAATACATACAAATTCTTTATAAAGTGAAACTTTAATCAGTGGGGGGTTTTGTTCATCCCCCACTAATTATTAGCCCTCACCAATCGGGCGTTTACGGGCAACAGGGCTCCCACCTAACTTCTTTGCTCCAGCTGAATTTTGAGGTGGGAGTTTTACTGCCCGCAAATAGCGGGATAAAGTCAACTCTACATATAGGACATCCTTTTTGTTACGATAACATCATATTCATATCTTCTGCTGCGGTTGTAATTAGTTTTAAACCGAATGTCTCTTGTAATACATCAAGCACGCCAGGTGAAATAAATTCAGGCGCCTTTGGACCAATGCGAATATCTTGAATTCCAAGACTAAATAGCCCAAGTAAAATAGCAACCGCTTTTTGTTCAAACCATGATAGAACAATACTCACTGGCAATTCATTCACTTCACATTGAAAAGCATCAGCTAAAGCGGCCGCTATTTTCACTGTAGAAATTGAATTATTACATTGTCCTAAGTCAATGTAACGCGGAATCTCCGTATCAGGTACAACACCATAATTTACATCATTAAAACGGAATTTCCCACAAGAAGTTGTTAAAATAATCGTTTCTGGCGGAAGTGACGTTGCTAATTCACGATAGTATTCCCCGCCTTTTCCTGGTGCATCACAACCTGCGATAACAAAGAAACGCTTAATTTTCCCTTCCTTTACTGCCTCAATAATTTCTGGAGCTAATGATAATACTGTATTATGATGAAACCCTGTTACTAACTGTTCATCCGACTCCATATGTACTTCTGGAAGTTCTAGCGCTTTTTGAATCACTGGTGTAAAATCGTCATTTTCAATTTTTTGTACGCCCTCTAAGCCTGCAATATCATATGAAAAGAATCGATCAGAGTATGATCCTTTAATTGGCATAACACAGTTCGTTGTAGCTAATATAGCACCAGTGAATTTTTCGAAAAGTCGTCGTTGATCGTACCATGCCTTACCAATGTTTCCTTTTAAATGTTTATATTTTTTCAGTTGTGGATATCCGTGTGCTGGTAGCATTTCAGAATGCGTATAAATGTTAATTTCTTTTCCTTCTGTTTGCTTTAATAACTCTTCTAATGCAAATAAATTATGACCAGTAACTACAATTGCCTTACCTTCTACATGGTTCTGCGTAATTTGAACAGGCTCCGGAACACCAAAGTGATTCGTATGTGCCTCATCTAATAACTCCATTACTCGTAAAGCCGATTTCCCTACTTTCATAGCCATATCAATATGTTCTTGTTCATTAAAGTTAGAATTTGTTAATGTCATATATAGCGCTTCTTGAGTTGTAGCATCTACAAATGCATCTGTATACCCTAGCTGCGCAGCATGTGTACGATAAGCCGCTATTCCTTTTAATCCAAACACAATCGTATCTTGTAAACTTGCAATTGTTTCATTCTTACCACAAACACCCATCACTTTACATCCGCCTGTTGGCGTTTGTTCACATTGATAACAAAACATATCATCCCACCCTCTCCCAATCATTCATTACAAATCAAGCATAATACCCATTAGGAAAAAAGGATGTGATATCAATCACAATAATATATATAAATTTGTGACAGTTCATATTGTTGACATAATATTTTTACTGACACTAAAAAACATACAGAAAAATGGACACCTTTGTTGATGCCTTCAAATAGCTAGATAATTGATTTAGAGAACTATTAGCAACTAATAAGCATACAAAAACACTATTCTTTCTATCATTCAACAGAAAGAATAGCGTTTTTTCATTTTGAAGAACTATCAATTTTTTGATTAAAGATTTTATAGGAAACCTCTTTATTTACAATACATTTACACCATCTTAACATTTTTTACATTATTTATATGATATATTTATATAGAAACTACTTAAGAAATTTCATGTACATTGTTATCTTTATGATCTCTTATTTAATTGATAAGAGGTCATGTTATATTTTTATAACAGGGGTGAATTAGGATGACTGAAACTTTAAAGACACTTATAATGCTTGATGTTACTTATGTTGTTATAGCAATTATGACGGTACTGGTATTTGTATACTTGGAATTAAAATCTCAGTAACTTATGCAGGCATAATTTATAGCTTCGCATTTAAATATAGTTAGAAGAAAGCGAGGAGAAAATTATTTCTCCTCGCTTTTATATTCCCACAGTTTCTTATTTCAACAAATCCAATGTATGTAAAAGTAATCCTCTGTCCCCTACTTCTCCATGACCAGGCACTACTAAGTTCATATTTCCATATCGGTTCAATACATTCTCAATCGATGTGGACCATTCATTTACATATGCATCAGCAACATTCCCTAAATCTTTAGCTTCCGCAGATTTCACTAAACAGCCTCCAGCTAAAATGTTGTATTGCGGTAACCATACGACAATATTATCTTCTGTATGCCCTTTCCCTGGATAGAACGTTTCTACTTTTATATTTCCAAACTTCATATTCGTAATTGTTTGTAAGTCTCCAAGTGGCTCTTCATATCCATTTTTCTTTGCTAGTTCCGCAGTTAATGCTGTACTATGCGCTTTAATGCCTCTTTCTTTCAACGTTTTAATTCCGCCAATTCGATCAGCATGCGCATGTGTAATAATAACATCCGTTACGCGCTTCTTAAATTTCTTTTCTACCATCTCTATTAGTTCCTTCGTTAACTTATCATCCCAAGAAGAATCGACAAGTACTAACCCATTAGAAGTAGTAAGAACTAGACCACTCGAAGGAACTGCTACTCCATTAAAATAACCTAGCTCAGTATGAACCCATACATTTTTATTTAACTGAGAAATTGAAATAGTTCCTGTCTCATTCTTTATTACTTTTTGCTCTAGCTTTTGTTCCGCTTTCACAGAAGAAATTGTACTAACAAATTGAGTTGTTCCTAGCAAACTAACACATACCCCTAATTTTAATAATGTATTCTTTTTCATTTTCTCCACCCTTTCTTTCAAACTAAATAATTATTACCTATATTAGACAGTTCATCTCAAATGTTTGTTCCATCTTTTTTTACATATTTTTCATACCATTAATAAAAAGCGCACAAAATTTTGTGCGCTTTTTAACTTTCCTTTTACCATTCACGTTTTTTATTAATCATCATTTTTTCTTCGAATGCCTTCTCTAAATCAATTTCTAACTTGTTTGCTAAATCACATACATTCCAAATTACATCAAACATTTCTAAACCAATCTCTCTTTTCAAATCTTGTATTTTATCACGCCTTAATATAACTTCCGCTAATTCACCTAATTCCGCCATCGCATACATCGTACGCTCTTCAATTGTTGTATCTTGAAATCCTTTTTCTTTACTGAAATTTGATACATACCTCTGGAATTCCGCAATATTCATACTTAATCTCCCCTCATCACAAATACTCCATTGTTCTATCACACTTAAAATCAAAATTGTATTTTGTTAAATTATAACATTCATACTATAATTTATTTATAGCCTATTAACGGAGGTGTTTTCAATGACTCTCTTCGCTTCCCCATCATTATTCATACTAGCAATCATTTCATTTGCATTAGCTTATTTCATCGGAGTAAAACAATACACTTGGCTCTTATCAGGATTCAATGAACGCCGTGTACCAGATAAAGTGAAGTTATCAAAAATTATTGGCCTTTATAATTTAAGCGCTGGTGTTATCGCCACAATTGGTAGTGTCTTCATTACTCCTAATGTCAAAATCGTTATTCCTATCATTGTAATTGGACACGTCATAATAGCCGCATATGTAAATACACGTATGGTTCAGTAAAAAAGATCATCCAAATGGATGATCTTTTTCATAATTTATCGACATATTGCTTTGCTTCTAACAATGAAAATCCAAAAGCCTCTCTTACTCTCTTAACTGCTGTAACTGTTTTTCCTTCTTCTACAAGCTGGCGTAATTCTTTATTAATTTCAGGTTCTCTATCTACAATTCCCATTTCTTTCGAAATTAATTGTAATCTATCTTCCATCCTCTTTAAACGCGTATCTGTTTTCTTTTCGATTTTATTTAATTTTTCAGCGAGATACATAAATCCAAAGGCCGCTATCGGTATGACAATCCAAAATTCCAAGACTGTTCCTCCTCACTAGCATTGTTTTATTTAAGTAATTTATGTAAATTTTACCACAGGAAACATTTAATGTATAATAGTAATATACAACATTATTGATAAAATGAAACTTTAATCAGTGGGGGTTTTGTTCGTCCCCCACTGATTATTAGTCTTCACCAATCGGGCGTTTACGGGCAGCCCGACTCCCACCTAACTTCTTTGCCCCAGTCGAATTTTGAGGTGGGAGTTTTACTGCCCGTTAATGCGGGATAAAACCTTTTATTTTAGGGGGACACTTTATGAAAAGATTTTTTAAGACGTTACTACAATTTGTAGTTCTTTCAATTGCACTACATTTGTTATTTGATATAGTTGGCTGGCTTGTTTTCAGTGCACCAATTAAAAACAAACAAATCTTTATTTCCTTTATAACAGCCTCATGGCTTATGTACATGTACAGAGATAAATTTTTAAAGCATTTACTTCGAATTAACTTAAACTAAGAAAACACTTCATCGATAAAAGATGAAGTGTTTCCTTTTCTCTCTATTTACTCATGTATAATAAAATTAATATTCTGTTTTTAAAAGAAAGGAGTCACTATGAACTTAAAAAGTAACAATATCTATGAGAAAATGAACCAATATTCTGTTGCAGGGTTAAGCTTTGCCGTTATACGTGACGGTAAACTTGATGAAGCTACTGCTTTCGGAACACTTGAATCTGGAACAACTAGAACTGTCACTACGAATTCCATATTCAATTCTTGTTCTATTAGCAAATTCATCACTTCAATGCTTGTACTAACGTTATCAGATCAAGGAATCGTACATTTAGATGAAGACGTAAATGATAGACTCACATCTTGGAACATCCCTACCAATCTATTTACTTCACAGAAAAAAGTCACGCTGCGAAACTTATTAAGTCACCAATCTGGAATCATTGATCCTCCCAATGGTTTTGAACATTATACACTTGCACAAGGACTACCTAAAATGGATGAGCTCCTTGCTGGTAAAACATTATATTGCCCAGTACCTATAGAAGTAACTTATGCACCAGAAAGCCAATTCCACTACTCTGACGCAAATTTTTGTATTATCGAACAACTACTTGAAGATATTACTGGAAAATCGTTTAACCTTTTACTTGAAGAATTTATTTTTCAGCCACTACAAATGAAAAATAGTACACTCTTCTCTCCCGAAGACATAGATAAAACCGATGCTTTTGCTTGCGGGCATAATAAAGATGGAACTGTAACAAATGAGAAGTATCCATTTTATCCATTCGCAGCAGCTTCAGGCGTTTGGACAACACCAACTGACTTATCAACTTTAGTACTCGGACTCATTCATTCCTTACAAGGAAATAGCAAACTGGAACTTTCTCAAAAAACAGTACAAGATATGATTTCTCCTCAAGGATTCACCAAATGGACTGGGTTAGGTCTTTTTCTAGAGTATTCTAATGAAGACTTACAAATTCATTCACTTGGCTGGGGTGTTGGATTTCAATGTATGATGGTATGTAATCCATACCGAGGTAATGGCGCTGTTATTATGACGAACTCGGATTTAGGTGTTCATCAAAAGGATGGAATTATTGGTGAGATTTTAAAAATGTTATCCTCATAATTAACGAAGTAAAACAAAGAAAGAAGCTGATCCTCCCAGCTTCTTTCTTTATATAACATTTTTCACCACAATTTTAATATGTTCTGGTGCGATAATTTCCGTTATACTTTCTTGGAAATCCTCATGCAGCAGTTCTTCAATATGTTCTAACTGCACTTCGACATGTGTGCATTCTAAATTATGTATGTTTAATAGTGCATAATGATCTTTCTTCTTAATTACTAAATATTGATTTTCTTCTGTTATGAGTACAGAACCTAATCGTATTCCTAGTAGACGTTGATCATCAAACTTCACAATTTTTTCCCCTTTCCAACTGCGAATGTAATTACTATACAAAAAACCTAATTTAAGGAAAAGAATCTTATATAGACTATATCATAATTTACTAAAATTTAAATATCATATTTTCTTTCAATAGAAATCCCCGTTTTTTTATATATTTCGATACAAAAAACTTTCTCAATAAAAAATTATAATTTTCAGTTTTTTATTTCGTGAAAATCTATTATACTAAAGCTAATAAACGTTTGAAATGTTTGACCTCTCCTAATTCATGTACATATGGATGATCAGTAGCTGTTGCTACTGATCTATTTTTTGATTTCAGAAAGCAAATACACCGCATCCTTTCCTACACCACAAATAAGCGCAGAACCCCTTTGAGATTGCCACGGCAGTCCAATATAATACAATCCTCTTACTGGACTCATTCCCATTGTATGATTAGGAAATCCATTCATATTCACTGCCTTTTCTATTTCAATCCATTTATAATCTTGAACAAAACCAGTTGACCATATAATACTTTGTGCACTATACGTGCCACCATTCTGAAACATAATATTATTTCCTGATACACTTACCACTTTTCCCTGTAGTTTTATTGCTCCACTACGAATAAGTTCCTTACCTTCAAAACCAAAAATGGGATCCTTTCGCTTCTGAAACCACCTTCCTCTCTTTGTATGTATTTCAGCATACAATAAACCCATTTTTTCTAACCAATTAAAAATGCTTTTTCTAAAAAGATATAACGGTAAAAAGGTTAACGGATGACTTATAGCCATTGTAACTTCATGAGTTTTTGCAAGTTCTACTGCTATTTGCATGCCTGAATTCCCACCACCTACTACAAGTACTTTTCCCTTTGGAATTTGTAATGGTGATTTATATTGTGATGAATGTATTTGAAAAAAATGCGATGAAAGATATTGTGAAAATGTGGGGATGAATGGTTGCTGAAAACCACCTGTTGCGATAACAACCTTTTTTGATTGTAAAGTTTCTGTAGGAGTATGTAATTCGAATATATCTTTTTCTTTCTTTATTTTTAAAACTTCGGTTTGCAATTGGACCGGTAATTTAAAGTGCCTTGCATATTCTTCTAAATACGTTGCCATTTCATCTTTACATGGAAATCCATTTCCTTCTCCCTTTAATATCATACCTGGTAAACTACTATATGCCCTCGGTGTAAAGAGTTGTAAAGAATCATATCGGTTTCTCCATGAATCACCAATTCGGTTCCCTGCCTCAAGTAATAAAAAATTATACCCTTCTTGCTTCAAGTAATATCCCATGGTTAATCCAGCTTGACCAACTCCAATAATAATTAGGTCTTTCACTCTAATCCCTCCTCCTCTTATATATGAATACATGTTCACACATTCATATGTTTCCATAACCATAACATTTTATTTTTATATAATTCAACATCTACATAAAATAAAAAGAGGAGTTTACTATAAAGTAAAACTCCTCTTCATTCTACCTTTCCAGTCTTTAGCGCTTGTGCCCAGTCATGCCTTTCCTGTTGAACAGCTAACCCAGCTGCTTCTTCCCAATTATAAGGAACTGAAATTTGTTCAATTATCCATTCTCCCAAATTTTTTTCTATCACTACATATTTTGCGTGCGGAGTTCCTGACTCCATTTTATGCAAAACGGGTAATTCATCTTTGTATGCAGGAAGTCCTACACTCCCTGGATTTATAATGATTTTTCCGTTCGCTAAATAAACAACTCTAGGAATATGCGTATGACCACATACTATTATTTTTTGTTCTATATTTTGGAGTTGATCCATTATATTTTTTTCACTCTTTAATACTGCACCATTCTCGTCCATCTCTTCTAATAAATACACCTCATCTGAAGTTGGCGTACCATGACAAAATAAAATATCGTCTACAATAAATTGGGAAGGATGTTGTTTTAACCAATCTATATGATTTTTTGTTAATTGATTTTGGACAAAAGTTAGTGTAGCAGACTGCTCTTGTATAGGTTCCCAAAGCATGCGATCACAATTACCCTTAATATGTATCATCTCGTTATTCATTAATATTTCAATTGTCCCTAAAGGATCTAACGGCCCATACACACTATCTCCTAAATTGATTATCATTTCGGCCTTGCGACGTTCAATATCTTTTAATACTGCTTTTAATGCGTGACTGTTCCCATGAACATCTGAAATTATAGCTATTTTCATCTAAATCCCCACTTTAATATATTATTTATAAACATCCGCCGCCAATTCCCGCAAAACATCTACATTCATCACTTCAAAACAACCATTGCTTTTCTTTATAATTTCTTTATCACAAAAAACATTTAATGTACGTAATAAATGCCGATAACTCGTCCCTAACAATTCAGCTATTTCCGTTAAATTCCCACTAAACACAATTCTATTTCCGTGCTGAACCGCCCGTTCCCCTGCTGCTAACATGTAACTCGCAAGTCGATTTTCAAGTGGATACAGTAAATTAATTGTACTATTTTTTGAAAGTCGATTTAATTTATGGGCTAAAGAACCGCAAATACATCTTAAAAATTTCGCATCATGAAATAATTGATTTCTCACTTTCCCTAAAGGTAGCCCAACACAATACGAATCTGCCATCACTTGTACGTTTGAAGCAGTCTTTTGAGAATGAATTAACTCCACATCTCCTAGTAACTGCAAACTATCATAAAAACATAATAATACCGATTTCCCGTTACTTAATGTGTTAAACGCTTTCGCTTTTCCTTCAACAAAGAAATATAAATAATCTATCTCTTCGTTTTCTCTGCAAATGAACTCATTCTTTTTAAAAAATATAAGTTCCATATATGGTTTCATATCACTACTAAAAAATGAATCAATATTATTTTGTTTCATATACTCTGCTAATTTATTAGGATTACATACTTTCTTCATAGTCCCCCACCTTTACAACTCATCTCAATTGTAAACAAAATTTTCTTCTTTCACTATGACATATGTCATAGTAATACACAATTTCAGCATGATACAGTCATTACAAATATGAAATATAAAAAGGGGATATTACATTGTATAACTTTCTTTCTGTCTTTATTGGTGTGCTTATTGCCATTATGCTCCCATTGAATGGGATATTATCTGAGTTAATTGGCAAGTATACAGCAAGCGTTGTCATTCATCTTGTCGGTTTAATAGCAGTTATTTTCGTTTTAATCCTTAACAAAAATAAACTCCATTTTGATAAAGGTATTCCACTTTTTTTATATAGCGCTGGGGCAATTGGAGTATTCACTGTTCTTTTTAATAATATAAGTTTCTCTGCTCTTGGTGCCTCTATTACGATTGCATTAAGCTTACTTGGCCAATCCATCGCTTCCATAGTTATTGATCATTTCGGTTTATTAGGAATGAAAGTTTCGAAGTTTGATAAGAAAAAATTAATTGGATTAGTATTCATCTCTTCTGGAATTATAGTCATGACAATTTACTAATGGAGGTAAGAAAATGTTATATATTTGTATCGCTATTTTAGCTGGTGTTTCTATCGTTGTTGCTAGAATTATTAACGCGAATTTAGCAAAGGAAATTGGAAATTGGGAAGGCACATTTTTCAATTATATTACTGGATTATTTTTCTCCATGTTATTTTTAATTTTCAGTTCAGATTCGTTGTATATTTCTAGTCATACGTTACAATCCATACCTATCGCTGTATACTTAGGCGGATTAGTAGGCGTTATCGTCATCTCATTATCAAACTATATTACTCCTAAAATATCAGCATTTTATTTAACGTTACTCATCTTTATCGGACAATTGTTTACGGGGACTATCATCGATTTCTTCCTGTCACACGAACTATCAACCGGAAAAATTATCGGTGGAATTCTCGTATTAATAGGGCTCACTTACAATTTACTCATTGATCGCCCTATAAAAACCGTGAAGCATAATCACGTTCAACTATAATACTTTACGCTTACCTATCATATATTAGTAGAAAAGCTCTTCACATGAAGTAATAGAGAGGAGAATATTCTATTAAGAAAATCATTTTACTGCTAGGTAGCGCATTGATCATTTTTGGAACCGTATGGTTTTTAAACTCTGGAAAATCTATTCAAGATCTCTATACAGCAAGTAAACCAAAGAAGAAAGCTACTATTATTTCAACTCAAAGAGACCCAAATGCACCTCCTGTTTTTTTAGGAAAACAGGAAATAAAAGATATACATGTAGAGTCGCTTAAGACAAAAAAATCTATCTTCCTTACAAAAACAGATGAATTAAAAACATTCATTAACAGTATGGATACAGCAAAAAAAGGCGATTTAACGCTAGATGAAGAAGGTTCTGATTTAGTAGATTGTAACATGTGGATTACTTTCCAAGATGGAACTTATAAACAATATTTAATTTGGATAGTAGATAACAACAGTAGTGAAGTTATGATTGCCCATCAAAACACTCCTGATGACGTAGACCTTACTTATTATCAATTAAATGAAGGTAATTCAAAAAAAGTATATAACTTATTTAAAAAGGTTATTTAATAGAAAAAGTCATGAGCTACTTGGCCCATGACTTTTCTATTTATATATATTCAGGGAACACTTTACAACTCTTTTCCTGCTCTATATCATGTCCAAAGAAAACAATTGGGTTCTCTTTCCTAACAACTTCTTTTAAACGTTTAATTGAAGATAAAGCTAATTCCGAATCAAATCCAGCGAACGGCACTTCATCTTCAAAATTTTCTTTTCTATACGATGCATCTATCGTTAATAACACTGGGCCAGAGTTCTCTGTCTCAATGAATAGTGACTGATGCCCCGGAGTATGTCCTGGTGTATACAATAATTGAACTCCTGGTACGACTTCATAATCCCCTTCAATGATTTTGTAGTTTAAATTTGGCAAGATACATTCTTTCATATATTCTTCACTATGTTGTGCCGCCTCATATTCAGTACGCTGCACAATAATCGGTGTATTTGTAAAAGCACCATTTCCTCCTGCATGATCAAAATGCAAGTGGGAACTAATAATATACAGAAGGTCTTCCGGCTCATAACCAACGCGTTTTAAAATATTCACGATTCTATCTTCTTCAGTCATTTTCGGTAAAATCTGCCCTTCAACAAATGTACCGTTAAAAAGGCCTTCATTATTAATCGCACTTTCTGGCATACCTGTATCTACTAAAATAGGTCCTTCTTCAGTCTCCAAAAGATAACACCAAACCGGTAAGTCTAATAATTTTCCTGGTGTTAATGTACTGTTAACAGACGAATGATCCAACATACAACGACCTGCTGGGACGAAATAAAGCTTTTTTACTGTCATTATGTATCCACCTTTACAAATAATTTAGGATAAAACAATACTATATTTCGCTTATGAGAAATAAACTCCTTCTCTTCTTCCATTGTTTCAACTATTATTTTTAGGTTGTTCACAATTTCTTCATTACAGCATTACTTATCATTTTTTCATTTCCGAATAGCAAAAAACAATAACCTAGCTATGATATAACATATAGCAATACCTACAAAACTAATACTAAATCCATTTTGTTGAATAGCCATCACTTTTAAGATATCTAAATTTAATACGTGACCAATTAACGAATACATTATAATAATTGCCATTACGATTACATAATCACTTTTTCTTAGTTTCGCTGTCATTAGTCATTCACCTCGCATTATTTTCTATACTAATTGTATATTATTTGTCGGAATTTTAAAACTAATCCAATAACAGTATAAAAATGAGTGTACTTTTTTACATAACAACCTTTCTGCATCTATAATAAAAGAGAAAAAGACTCTTACTTTAATGGAGGGAATACAAATGAAAGCAATTGGTTTACATGAATACTTACCTATTGAAGAAGAAAACAGTTTAATTGATATTGAAGTTGAAAGACCTGTTGCCACAGGAAGGGATATACTTGTTAAAATTAACGCTATTTCCGTTAATCCAGTTGATACAAAAGTCCGCTCTCCGAAAGATAAAAAAGAAGAAGTAGCGAAAATACTTGGCTGGGATGCTAGTGGTGTTGTTATGCAAACTGGCGAAGGTTGTACGTTATTTAAAGAAGGCGATGAAGTGTTTTACGCTGGAAGCATTACAAGGCAAGGTACATACAGTGAATACCATTTAGTTGATGAAAGAATTGTTGGTAAAAAACCAAAAACGTTAAGTGATGCTGAATCTGCAGCACTTCCTTTAACAGCCATTACCGCATGGGAAGGTTTGTTTGAACGTTTAGGGATTGATTATAATAAGAAAGATGAAAATTCATTTAAAAACATTTTAATTATCGGCGGAGCTGGTGGTGTTGGCTCGATTGCTATTCAGTTAGCTAAATGGGCTGGACTAAACGTAATCGCAACCGCATCCCGCAACGAAACTATACACTGGGTGGAAAAATTCGGTGCCGATTATATAGTTAATCATCACCAACCTTTAAAAGATCAAATATTAGAATTTGGGCTAAAAGATGTAGATTATATCTTCTGCTTAAACAATACTGATCAGCATTGGCATGCGATGGGTGACATCATTAAACCACAAGGGAAAATTTGCTCTATCGTAGAAAATGAGCACCCTCTTGAGATGGGGATTTTAAAAAATAAAAGTGCCACATTCGTTTGGGAGTTTATGTTTACAAAAGCGATGTATGAAACTGGTGATATGAGTACGCAGCACGAACTATTAAATAAAGTAAGCGAGCTATTAGATGAAGGTATTCTTCAAACTACTTTAAATGATACGTTAACACCAATTAATGCAGAAAATCTTAAAAAGGCACATGCATTGCTTGAGAGTGGACGTACAATTGGGAAGATTGTATTAGAGAAATTTTAATAATAAAAAGTCCGATTTCTAAATAAGAAATCGGACTTTTTTATTACCTTTATTTACTTGAAATCTCTTGATCATTTTGAACGTCTAACGGAGCTCGCTTCCCTATTCCGAAAGCATAGAAACTAATTGTTACGATAGCTAAGAAAACAATACCTACAATTAGTGAAATACGTGTATCGTCGTTAAACCACATTCCGATTAATACCATAATTAAAAAGGCTATCGTTAAATAGTTTGTAACAGGAGCAAATGGCATTTTGAATGGATGATCTTTCATCTCTGCTCCCTTTTCTTTTCTAAAACGAATTTGACTAATTAAAATGACAAACCATGGCACCATACCAGGAAGTACACTCGCACTATATACATATACGAATAAGTTTTTCGGTGCAATATAACTTAAAACAACACCAACCGCTAAACCGATAATTACACCAACTGTACCGAATAAAGGTACACCGTTATTAGAGATCTTCGTAAAGTATTTCGGTGCTTGTCCATTTACACCTAGTGTATAAAGCATACGTCCAGCACTATAAATACCACTATTACAACCAGACATTGCGGCTGTAATAACAACGAAGTTAATAAGTCCCGCAGCTGCCGTAATACCAACTTTCGCAAAAGTCGCTACGAACGGACTACCAATTGAACTTAATTGATCCCAAGGATAAACAGTTACAATAACGAAAATAGCACCAATATAGAAAATTAAAATACGCCAAATTGTACTTTGAATTGCTCTAGTAAGTGTCTTCTTCGGATCTTTCGCTTCACCAGCAGTAATCCCGATTAATTCCACACCTTGATACGCTCCAACCACAAGTGATAATGCAAAGAAGAATCCTGAAAAACCACCTGTAAAGAAACCGCCGTTTGCCCAAAGATTAGATATGCCAATCGCTTCTCCGCCGTTACCAATTCCAAAGAAAATAAGTCCAAATCCCGCAATAATCATTAATAAAATCGTAACGATTTTAATCATCGCAAACCAAAATTCAAATTCACCAAATGACTTAACAGAAATTAAGTTGGCCGCACCAAGAATAACCATCGCGATAATACCAGGTATCCAAGCCGGTAAATCCGGGAACCAATATTTCATATACGCTCCAACTGCGATAATCTCTGACATCCCAACAATAACCCACTGGAACCAGTTACTCCACGCTGTCATATAACCAGCTAACGGATGAATATATTTGTGACCAAATGTCGCAAATGAACCTGTGCTTGGCTCCATATACAACATTTCTCCCATGGCACGCATAATGAAGAAGATGAAAACACCTGCGATTGCATATGCAAGCATTACTGACGGACCCGTCCATTTAATCGTGCTGGCTGACCCCATAAACAAACCAACACCAATTGTTCCGCCTAAAGCGATCATTTGAATATGACGTGCTTCTAAGCCCCTTTTCAATTCTTTGTTTGCCACTTCATTTCCCCCTCTTAGATGATTCATAGCCGCATTTAAAGTAAGATGGTGTACCCTAATTCCTGTCTGGCCCTGAAAATGATGAAACAAACGTCATTTTAGACTAACTTTAAAGCTATCCTAAAATCTCATTTTGCCTCTTATAAAATTCCCAAAACCCCTCATCTTCCTATTTTCTATAAAACTTAAAATTGCTCACTTCATATTAATTCATTTATCTGAAAAGTTCAATTATTTTTTCGGTAAATCATTATATATTAGTTTGATTAATTTTTAACTAAATTAACAATAAAATACATCTATTCAATATGATTCTAGTGTGAATATTATTACAATATAAATAACCGAGGAGAAAATATCGGCCTCGGTTTCATACCTCATGTACTTCAATCTTTATAGTTCGTAATGTAATTCCCCGCATGTTTGATTAACACATCATGCAGGGAATTTAATATATCAGCAAAACTATAATATTACTAACTTCTCCCTCTCTTGTTTACCCAATGCTTACATATAAATTTTCTCTTTCCCATCTCCTATTTTAAGAAAAATATAACTATACTTAATACAATCAACACTACACCTGAAAGCGGAAAACTCTTTTCTTCAGCTTTTATCTTTTTCTCAATAATACCTTTAATTTCTGTCCTCATATTCTCTGGACATTTCCTAAATAAAATATTAGTTGTATGTAACGGTCTATGTAATATTCGGATTTTCACAGGAGATCCTGATAAATATATATTATTTTTATTCAAAGTAAATTCTATGTCCGCTTCAGTAAGCCCTTCTTTCACTAATATATTCACTCGTCTAGAAGGTAGATTAAATACTGTATAATCGTTAAAAGTTAGCCCTCTAATATCGAAATGTGAGTATACAAGAACAAAAGTTATAAACAACAAACATAGTATAAACATTGTTTTTGTTAATGAAAGTTGCTCTAATACGTAGGTAGATGATGTCATATAAGCACAAAAGAATGCCATTAAATTACAAAGATAATGATTTAAAATGAAATTTTTTCTCACAACTATAATAAGTCCGGAAATGATTAGTAGAGCGCATACTAGGTTCATTAACATAGTTTCACCCTCCCCAATAACTATAACTATACAACTTTGTTATATTTTAATATTAATTACATATTCATACCTATAGTTATGTTCATAAAATATAAAAGAGTCTCATTAAAAAATGAGACTCTTTTACGATTTCATATTTAAATCGATTTTGAAGTTTTCTTACCAAAAATAAACACCTTAGTAAACACCATCATTATAACTACAATAACAAGAAAATAAAGTGGCATCACCATTAACGAGCCCGTATGAAGCTGACTCATTCCCCAAATTGTCATCGTTACAATTACATAGTAGCCTAAGCTAAACAATGCTCCAGCTGTACCAATGACATCTTGAAAATCTACTAATGCTAAACTTAAACAGTTAGGCAATGCTACCCCAATTCCTAATAGCAATATAAACATCGCTACTAAAAATCCAATCATATATATTATGTTTGGATTTGATCCAAATGAAGTAATAACAGTTAAGAGGATAGCTCCCCCTGCCATTACAAGACAACCGATATATATAATTTTCTCTGGTTTATAAGTAGCAAGTAACCGCTTTGAAACTTTCGCTCCAATAATAGAAGCGGAAGCGACAACAATTCCTAGAAATCCGTACATACTAGGCGATAACTGAAAGTATTCAATAAAGATAAACGGCGCTTCTGCATAGTAGCTAAATAAAACACCATTCGCTCCTCCAATTAATAACCCATATGTTACTACTTTCGGATTTGTAATCAACCGTTTTAATACAGAAAACACATTTATTTTATCCGTTACTGATTCCGTTTTTGTTTCCGGAAGCGAAACAAACGTATATAACAAAATCCCAACACTCATAACAACTAAACTTAAAAATACTATTTTAAATCCAAACATTTGATCAAGAAAGCCCCCAATTAGTGGACCTATCGCTGGTGTAAAAGCAATGACTGCCGAAATTTGAGCAAACATAACATGACGTTTATGCCCCTCTACACTTTCACGAAGAATCGTTTGTGTCACAACTGAACCAGCACTTGCTCCAAATGCTTGAATAAAACGACTAAACAATAAAAATTCAATAGAATTTGCAATATAGCATAAGAAACTTCCAGCGCCATATACTACAATTCCAAATAACATTGCTGGGCGACGACCAATTATATCTGATAACCATCCAATAAAAAATACACCTAAAGCAAATCCAGCAAAATAAACACTAAGTGTTAACTGTACCTCATTATTACTTACGTGCAACGCCTTTGAAATATCCGGTAAAGACGGTGTGTAAATCGTTTCACTAATTTGCGGAAATGCCACAAGAATAATCATTAACCAAAGTGATGGTACTGAGACTTTTTTCACTTTTAATACCCTCCTATAACTTTGAAAATCTCAGAAATGAATAGACTTTCCTTAGCTATGGAACAGGAGGGGTCATTATAGAAATTCGATCATAAAACAACAAAGAAAACACCTCAATTACGCATGTTAATACTTATAGGAGGGTAATATTAACATTGATTTTAAAATATAGTCTTTCAATTATATGATAGGTTGTGTTCGTTTTCTAGTGTTCATAATCTGAATATTTGTTAGTAGACGAATATCCTTTCAATTCTCTTGGAAAATTAATACGATTTAAAAAGCGCAACTAAACAACTGAAACGCCCCTTCAATTGTTAAAATCATTCTCACAATTGAATGGGCGTTTTTTTATTGCTACATTTTCACTGATTGTTCTTTTTGATAGATAATTTCACCATCAATAATTGTTGTTTCTACTTTTAAGTCTTTAATTTGGTTTGGATTGACACTTAAAATACTGTCATTTAATATAACTAAATCCGCCAGTTTTCCGACCTCTATGCTTCCTTTTATCTCTTCTTCAAAACTCGCATAAGCACCATTCCATGTGTATAGTTTAATAGCTTCCATTACGCTTATAGATTGATTAGCACCAACCTCTATTCCAGACTTAGTTTTTCTATTGACAGCAACATGAATTCCTAATAAAGGATTATAGTCAGTAACTGGTGCATCCGAACTACCTGCTGCAATGATGCCACGATCAATAAAATCACGAGCAGCATACATGTGATTAACACGATCACCATAGTGCTCTACATATATCTCTCCGAATTCATATGGAAATGGAGGATTTGGAATAGGAATCATCTCGAGTTTTTTCATTCTCTCTTGTAAATCTGGTGAAGAAATTCCCGCATGCTCGATTCGATGACGGTGATTTTTTCTTGGTGATTCCTCTAGCGCCCTTTCTACACAATTCAAATACATTTCAATAGCTTTATCACCTTGTGCATGTACAGTGATTTGATAGCCTTTTTTATGCGCTTCACCTAAAACCTTATAGATTTCTTCCTCGCTATAATAAAGAATGCCGTAATTGTTAGGGGCACTTGAATATGACTTACGGGTTGCAATTGTAGGCCCCGTGCTACTTCCATCTGTAAACAATTTAGCTGGTCCGATTTTGAATCTTTCATCTCCGGTACCAGTTACCACACCAGCTTCGACCATTTTATTAACAAATTCATGAGAGTTATTTATTTGACATATCATTGCATATATTCGGACACGAATATCCCTACTCTTCACAGCTCGTTGTAGTAAACGAAAACTCTCCGGTCCATCTCCACCTGCGTCATGTATACTTGTTATGCCAGCTGCAACGAAATGATCTGATGCAATTTTCACAGCCTTCATCATTTCACTTTCTGTATAACTTGCAACCTCGCTCATACTCATATTTGCTGCTTCAATTAACTTTCCTGTAAGCCTTCCTGCCTGATTCTTTTCAATAACTCCCCCATTCGTATCCGGTGTGTTCTCGTTAATTTGCGCAATTTCTAATGCTTTACTGTTCACCACGCTTATGTGGTGACAAGTACGAGTTATAATAATAGGGTGTTCAACTGAAATTTCATCCAACTCAGTAATTGTTGGATAACGCTTTTCCTTCACAGCGGTTTCATTAAAGCCCCAAGCACGTATCCATTCACCTTTTGGCGTTTCTAAGGCCTTCTTTTTCAGATCATCTAATAAAGCATCTATAGAATCAATATGTTCAGCTTTACAACTGACCGCCAACTGATTTAGTCCATGAGAAATGATGTGAAGATGCGAATCAATGAATCCAGGAAGAAGAGTTTTCCCTTGCAGGTCAATTACATCCGTATTTTCTCCTATAAAACTCTTAACCTCCTGATTTGAGCCAACAACTACGATATGATTATCTTTTATTGCTACAGCTTCGACTACTGTATTCTTTTGGTCTACTGTAATAACTTCTCCATTTATCAATACAACATCAGCTTTCATAAACTCAACCCTTTCGGAATTACTCTTTTCGAGTAATTCATTCAGTATTTAAAGTTACATCTCCTAATAGGCTCATCCGCTTTTCAACAAGATTTATCAATAATTAATTAAAGTTGAGCTAAAGTGAAACTTTAATCAGTGGGGGGTTTTTGTTCATCCCCCACTGATTATTAGCCCTCACCAATCGGGCTTTTACGGGCAGTTGATCTCCCACCTAACTTCTTTGCTCCAGCCGCATTTTGAGGTGGGAGTTTTACTGCCCGTTAATGCGGGATAAACATTCTTTCATTGTTTTAACGATAAAAGTAAAGTCTTCCTCTGTGATGCTTAATGGAGGAGCAAGCTGCAAAATATTATTGTAACCTGCAACAGTGTCACCATTTTTACCAATAATTAGACCTTTTTCTTTACAAGCATTGATGACTTTGTTCATCTTTTCAATGGAAGCCGGTTCTTTTGTTTGCTTATCTTCCACTAGTTCAATGCCTAAAAGAAGGCCCTTTCCGCGAACATCCCCTACGTTTGGATGCTCTTTTACATCCTCTAGCTCATATAACAGTCGTTCACCCAATTCTTTGGAACGTTCAATGAGTTTCTCATTCTCCATAATTTCTAAATTCTTCAAAGCTAAAGCGCAAGCAGCAGGATTTCCTCCGAACGTATTTACATGGCGGAAGCGATCATAATCATCACTACCTACGAATGCCTCATAAACCTCTCGTCTAACTGCTGTTGCTGACAAAGGAAGATACGCACTTGTAATACCTTTTGCCATTGTAATGATATCTGGTTTGACGCCATAATTCATAAATCCAAATGGCTTCCCTGTCCGGCCAAATCCACATATAACTTCATCACAAATGAGCAACGCACCGTGCTTCTCGCAAATTTCTTTTACTTTTCCCATATATCCATCAGGAGGCATTAAAATTCCGCCCCCGGTAATAATTGGCTCCATAATCACACCGGCTACTGTTTGGCTTAACTCCCATGTCATGACACGATCGATTTCCTCAGCACTTGCCAGTGTATGAACATCCTCTGGATTTCGATACGTATCAGGCGGTGCTACATGCAGGAATCCTTGCCCGAGTGGTTCATATTTATACTTTCGCTGTGCTTGACCTGTTGCTGCAAGAGCTCCCATTGAGTTACCGTGATAAGCGCGGTAGCGGGAAATAAACTTATAGCGTCCATGATCACCTTTTTGCTCATGATATTGACGAGCAATTTTAAATGCTGTTTCATTCGCTTCCGATCCACTGTTAGAAAAGAAAATGACGTATTCATCATCAAGCCATTCATTCAATTTTTCTGCTAATTTAATAGCAGGAACATGACTTTGAGTCAGAGGGAAATACGGCATTTCTTCAAGCTGCTCAAACGCCGCTCTTGCAAGCTCTTTTCGACCATACCCAACATTCACGCACCAAAGACCGGACATACCGTCTAAATAACGGTTTCCATCAATATCCGTCACCCATGCCCCTTCTGCTTTTGTGATAATTAAATTCGTTGGACTAGGGGCTGCTCCTCTCATCGCATGCCAAAGGTACTTTTCATCTGTTTTTTTCAAACTTTGTGTTTGCTCCGTCGCTTGCACAATCACCAGCTCCATTCTATCTTTTTATGGTTTTACATCACGCTTTCAATAACGAGCCGTAAGCATTTTCTTGCGAGTATAGAATTCTACGCCATCTTTTCCATTTGCATGGAGATCACCATAGAAAGATTTCTTATAACCTGAGAACGGGAAGAATGCCATTGGAGCAGGAACTCCAAGATTGACCCCAAGCATACCTGCATCAATTTCTTCACGGAATTCACGAATAGCTTTCGCGCTATTTGTGTACAGACATGCACCATTTGCGAATGGCGATGCATTAGCAACATGAATCGCTTCCATCAAGTCTTTTACGCGTACAATAGAAAGAACCGGTGCGAAAATTTCATCTTGCCAGATTTTCATTTCCTGTGTCACATTGTCAAAAATCGTTGGGCCAACAAAATAACCTTGGCTGTTTGCTACATCGTCTTCACGTCCGTCACGAATAAGTGTCGCTCCCTGCTCTACACCGGATTGAATGTATCCGAGTGTACGCTCTTTATGTACTTCACGAATAACGGGACCAAGGAAAACACCTTCTTCCAGACCATTACCAATCGTAATTGCATTAGCCTCTTGAAGCAGTCTATTAACGAGCTCATCTGCAACGTCTTCTTCCACGACAACAACAGCCGCTGCCATGCATCGTTCACCAGCTGAACCGAAGGCAGCACTTGTAATTTCTTTCACTGTAGAACTAAGGTCCGCATCTTTTAATACGATTGAATGATTTTTTGCCCCTGCAAGAGCTTGTACACGTTTACCGTTAGCTGCTGCTGTTTTATATATATACTCAGCCACAGGTTGAGAGCCAACGAAAGATACAGCTTTCACATCCTCATTGTCAAGAATGCCGTTAACGACATCATGTGCACCATGCACAATATTTAGTAATCCATCTGGAAGACCTGCTTCTTTAAACAGTTCAGCTATGCGATTAGCCAATAGCGGTGTTCTTTCAGATGGTTTTAATACAAATGTATTCCCGCATGCAATCGCGAGTGGAAACATCCAGCATGGCACCATCATCGGAAAGTTAAATGGCGTTATTCCTGCGATTACTCCGATCGGATAACGATACATCCCTGATTCAACACCAGTAGCAATATCGGGAAGTTGCTCTCCCATCATTAAAGTGGGTGCGCCTGCGGCAAATTCAACACATTCAATCCCCCGCTGCACTTCACCGTATGCTTCCTTATAACTTTTTCCGTTTTCCAAGGTTACGAGTTTAGCTAACTCTTCCCAGTTTTCAATCAATAGCTGTTGATAGCGAAATAGAATCCGAGCACGCCGAGGCACAGCGACCTTTCTCCATGTTTTGAATGCTTCTTTCGCAGTTGCTACAGCTCTATCTAAATCTTCTTTAGTCGAAAGAGGCACACGAGCAATAATCTCTCCTGTTGCTGGATTTGGTACCTCTTCAACTTGCTTACTTGTGGATTCTATCCATTGTCCGCCAATATAATTTTTCAACGTTTGTACATTTTTCATTACTACCATGGTGAAGCCTCCTATTTTAAGATAACCGTCTTATGTTATCGCCCCTAAAAAGAAAGCGCATTCATTTGACGGTATGTAAACTTATTTACATACATTTCTTCAACATTTTCACATTATTTCAGATGGATCTCATGGTTCATCTTATAATTCTTTTTCAAAAATACTGGGCAATCCCATTCACAAACAAGGTCCTTAGCCAAGGAAACGATCCAGTCCTTTGTAATATGATACTTTTCTCCATCAACAGTAATAAACACTTCACCATCTGTCACATAGAAAACTTCCTGCTCTTCTACATGCCACGTTCCTTTATTCGGTTCGCCTACCCACGGTTCCCATGCGTTGGCACCTAGTTGCTCTGCTTCTTCTGCTGTAAGTTTTTTCGCAAAAAACATGACAATCCTCTCTCTTTCTTATTGGTAATTTTGAAGGAATAAGTCTATAAATCTACTGTCTTAACATTTGTATTTTTTAAACGTTTAAACTCTTTTTTCATAAAGTATATGGCAATGAGAACACCTGGAATTTCTGCAGCAGGAGCAGCGTACCATACACCTTCTACACCCCAGAATTTTGGGAAAATAAATAGAAACGGTAACATGAACAGCAATATTTTACTTACACTAATAAACGTTGCGGACCAGTTTCTCTCTTGTGATTCGAAATAACCAGAGATAAGCAGGCTAACTGCACTAAGCGTAAACAAACAATTGAATATAACTGTCGTCCAAATGCCCAATTTCTGCAATTCAGGATTACCACCGGAAAAAAATGACACAATTGGATCTGCAAAAATGACTAGTATGGCTGTCACGATTACAAAGAAGGAAACTGTAAAAATGAGTCCCATCTTAATTGCTTGTTTCACACGATCAAGGTTGCCCGCACCGTAATTATAACTAATAATCGGTTGAAGCCCTGTCATCCCACCGAGCGCTGCTAAGGCGAGGAGATTTGTAATGTAACCGTTTTGAATCGTGAAAGCTGCAACGTGTAGACCACCACCGTAGCTTTGCAGTAAGTTGTTGGTGAAAATAATTGCAATAAACATCATGAACTGACTCGAGAAAGATGCAAAGCCGGTCCAAACTACTTCACCAATCTTCTTGAAATTAATCATCATATCTTTCATTTTTGGCTTAAGTTTTGTTTTACCAAACCAGAAATAAAAGATTAGGAGAACAGGAATCGATTGCGAAATCGTATTAGCCCATGAAGAACCCATCATCCCCATGTCATACTTCACTACCATAATCCATTCCATAGTCCCAGCAACAACCGCTGCGACTAACCAACTGTTCATTGATAATATAGGCTTTTCATCGATATTAGTTAAAATACTTAATACAACGGCCAATATCGTTAATGGCAACGAAATCCATAGCAGTCGGCTATATTGCACCGCATACGGAAGTGCTTCATCACTTGCTCCAAATAAAATCATAATATCATTTTCAAAGGCCAACCCAAGTATAGCTAACAAAGAAGACAGGAAAAGAGTAAACCATAAAGTTTGTCCCATAATACTTCTAGCTTCTTCGATTTTCCCTTTCCCCAGTCGAAGTGAAATGACCGCTCCGGCTCCCACACCTAAAAGAACACCAATCATACGGGTAATAACCATGACCGTAAATCCAATTCCGATCCCTTCGATTTCCAGCTCCTGAAAGCCACTGACGAAATAGCCATCGATAACCGATACAACTCCTAGAATTACGTTAGCCATAATTCCTGCCAAAGCAAACCGTAAATATAGTAACGGAATACTCTTGGTTCCCAGCACTGAATCATCTATCGGTTTATTCACTACTTCTCGTTTCTCTATTTTCGATGACGGACCGTTGTCCACTATTTTCATGAGCATATCCCCTTACAAATAATTTATATAGCAAGTTAAGCTCAATTAATTCGCATACCACCCTACCGGATTTGCATGCTGGTGGATATTGATTTGCTTCGTTTCCATAAAGTACTCCAGTCCGGCAACACCTAACGCTCTGCCGATGCCACTTTGCTTATACCCTCCCCAAGGGCCTTCAACATAAGCGAGATGATAACTATTAATCCAAGTAATTCCCGCACGTAATTTACTAATGACACGTTTTGCTCGGTCCATATCTTCAGTAAATACAGCACCGGCTAATCCATAAATGGAATCATTCGCTTTTTGGATGGCATCTTCCTCATCTTTAAATTTCTGTACAACAAGAACTGGACCAAAAATCTCTTCCTTAACAATACACATATTCTCATTTACATCAGCGAAGATGGTTGGTGCAATGAAAAATCCTCGATCAAGCCCATTTTCTGTTAAGCGCTTACCACCGCAAACTAATTTTGCACCTTCTTCGATTCCTCTCTGAATATAATGTAAAACTTCATTCATATGAGACTCATTTGTGAGAGCTCCCATTTCAATGTTCTCACTTTCCCCGTTGCCAACTACAATTTTGTTCGCACGCTCGGCCAATCTTTCAACAAACTTATCGTAAATAGTCTCTTGTACAAGCAAACGAGATGCAGCTGAACAAACTTGCCCAGCATTGTGGAAAATACCAAACATCGCATTATCGACTGCGATTTCAAAATCCACATCGTCGAACACAATAAGTGGAGATTTCCCACCCAGTTCAAGTGTGATTTTTTTCATATTGCCCGCAGCTGCGCGCATAATACTTTGACCTGTTTTTGTTCCACCGGTAAAGGCTACTTTGTCAACATCATGGCTCTCTGCAAGCTCATTCCCAACCTTTGAGCCAGGTCCCAATACTAAGTTTGCCACTCCGTCTGGAAGTCCAACCTCTTCAATAATTTCAAATAATTTGTATACGCTTACAGGAGTGACGTCAGCAGGCTTAATTACAATTGTATTTCCTGCGGCAAGTGCAGGAGCAATTTGCCAAACAGCTAACATAAGCGGGAAATTCCAAGGTACAATAAGTCCACAAACACCAATCGGTTCATGAATAATAATCGTTTCTGAAGCATCATCACGAGTGTAAGATTCCTTTTTCATACCTTTAATCAAGTCAGCATAATAGCGGAAGCATTGAATCGATACAGGAATATCTACATAGGTTGTTGCACGGATAACCTTACCGTTATTTGCAGTTTCCAAACGGGCAATTTCAGCTGTCTTCTCTTCAAGACGGTCTGCAATCTTATATAGATAGTTAGCTCTTTCATCAGCCGATAAATCCGACCAGATTCCGCTGTCAAACGCTTTACGTGCTGCCGTGATTGCTATCTTCGCATCATCCGCCGATCCATGAGCAGACGTTGCGATAACCTCTCCGGTTGCTGGATTGATAATATTTCGTCTAGCACCGGATAATGCTTCTACCCATTTCCCGTCAATGAACATGTTAATTTTCATAAACACCTCTCCTTTACGCGATAATATCTACCAGTTTGAAACCAATATGCGCTATATTGACCAGCATCGTTTTCTGATTATAGAATGGGAATGATTTAAGGCGTTCTTTTTCAAATCGATATCCACCTGCACTCCCCGTAACGATCCATTGTGCCAATAACTTACCAAACAATGTCGAGAGAGACGCGCCATGTCCCGTATAACCCGTTGCAAAATATGCGCCTTCTTTGGATCTACCGATAACAGGGAACGTATCAATTGTAACCCCGATAAATCCACCCCACCTGTAATCAATCTTGCTTCCTTCTAGTTTTGGCATTATTTTAACCATGGCATCGTAAACATTTTGATAAACAGCATCACCTAAGTTTGGACGAATATCGCCACCGCCAAATATGATCCGATTATCTGGTGTACGCCTGAAATAGTAAAGGAAACTGCTTGTATCAAAAACCATGCGATCTTTAGGAATGACGCTATTCACTAGTGATTCTGGCAGCTGTTCAGTACCAATAATACGTGCCGAAATTGGCAGTACGCCTTTATTCAATTCAGCCATAATTTTTCCGGAGTAACCATCTGTAGCCACAATAATGTCTTTCGCTGTAACAGTACCTTTTTCTGTAATAACTTTCACACTATTTCGGCCGTACTCAATAGATAGTGCTTTCGAATGCTCAAAGATTTTTGCACCGATCGATTTAGCTGCTTCTCCCAAACCAATTGCATAGTTCAGTGGTTGGAACGAGTAACTCGAGTCGTCGACTAAGCAACCATAATATTGCGGGGAATCAATTTCTTGATGCAACTGACTTCGATTAAGCACGCTACATTCATATCCAAAATTTTTGTTTAAGTATTCGCTTTCAAGTTTCAACCCTTCAAAATGCTTGGCTTTGTAAGCCGCCACAATGTGACCTGTCTTTCTGAAGTTACAGTTGATTTGATGCTCGTCAATAATGTTTTTAACTAATTCAACACTAAGCAGAGAAAGATCGTTAAGCTGCCTCGCCTCTTCAGCACCATACTTCTTGGCAAGCTCCTGCATCGTTGACTTATAGCCTGGCAATACCATCCCGCCGTTGCGACCGCTTGCGCCATATCCGATTGTTTCCTGCTCAAGGACAATGACACTCTTCCCTAACTTTTGCAAATGATATGCAGAAGAAAGACCTGTGAAACCTGCGCCAATAATGACAACATCCGCCTCTTCATTTCCTTCAAGAGGTTTTCCTTTGTCATATCTGTTTGCAGTCGCTGTCCATAGTGAGAGTGTATCCATATGATCCATCTTATCCATAGCTAATCCTTCTCCTTTCGTGACATGTATGTTACAATACAGTCAAAAATATTCTTAATATTCAAACTTATTGAGTTAATAATATGACTTGGTGTTTCCTCCAAGTCAATAGCTATTTGAGGGTTTTTTGAATTCATTTTGCGAAAAAAGTGGAGTAACTCCACTTTTTTCATTGGGGGTACATCTATGAAAATTGGTACATTTGCGAAGCTTTTTCATGTTACGACTGATACCGTTCGTTATTACATTGAACTAGGATTATTAATACCAGACAAAAAAAACACTCAGTATCAGATGAACCAATTGTGTTTCGACGACATGACTTTTATTACTGAGCTGAAAAAATTTCATTTTTCATTGATAGAAATCCAACGAATTTTATCATATCGGCGTGTCACAAACTTCTCGGACCATGAGGATATCGACTACTACAACAACTCGCTCATTGATAAAAAGGACGAGCTAACCAAGAAAAAAGAAGACATATCAAAAGCTATCCAATTGATTGAAAAAGCGGTTCAAACTAGCTCGCCTTCATCCAAAGAAGAAAGTATTACAGGAATCCCGCTTGACTTTGTAAATTTTCTCTATTGTCCAAAATGCCGCATTCCACTTGAAATGAAAGATGTAACGATTAAAAAAGTCTACATTCACACGGGGAGTTTAACTTGTAGCTGTGGATACGAAGCAGCTATCGAGGAGGGTATTATCATTACCGCGAACTTGTACGAGACGTCTCCTTATCCATCTTATTTTTACGATAAAGAAACGATTAAAGAGATCAATCCCAAAATGATTAACTTATTTGAAAAAAGTAATTTTCGATTTCAAAAAGTTCTACAAAATATAGATTTGAAAAACAAATTAATTGTGGAAACAAACGTTGATGCTTTTGTATCACTACCCAAATATATCGATGTTCTTGAACCAAGCGCAAACTATGTATTCAGTGGCTATTCGCTTGCAATGCTCAAGAAGGTGAGAAATAGAATTGAGCGTATGAATCCGAAGCCACGCGTCCTTTATATTTTGAATTCAGATTTAAATCTACCATTGAAACCGCTTAGCATCGATGTTTTTGTGGATAGTTTTACAATAACTGATTTTTCACTGCTCAACCCAGAGTTCCCAAGTCATGTTCTAAAAAACTATTTACATAACAGTTCAACAATTGTCGGTGGATACTCGTATTATGATAACTCGGCCAAATCCTTGAAAAATATTTCAGCCTTATATCCAAATTCCCATGAGCATATTTTACATCCAAAATACTTAGAAGAAAATTTATCAGTTAACGGATTTCAAATTATGCAAAATGAAAATATCGGTTACTGTACAGATCCAGGACCTTATTTCGATTATCATGTAAGAGACGAAAAATTCCACATGCTCATGTATTTGGCTAATACGAAACAATAGCACAAAAAGCGCCATCACAAGTGACGGCGCTTTTTCTATGTAAGAGCTACTAGAAGGTACCCTTCTAGCCTACTCCCATTTATAAGTCCAAAACTGTTCAAGTTGCAGCCATTTTAATGTTGCTGCATCTTTGTTTTTTATTTTTGCATGCGTTTCTTCTAGCATCGCTTCCGTTTGTGAACGATGCGCGCCTAGTGCAGCTAATTTATGTTCAAATACTTCACTAATATTATTTACAACATCCGGTTCACCGAGTACTGCTTCGCGATTTCTTGTAATCGCAACCGCATGAATGGCTGGACGTTCTTCTTTTGGCATACGTGATACAGCGCGAACTACAGCGCGGCCAAATGCATCATGATCCGGATGTACGCCGTGTTCTGGATAAAATGTAATAATTCGAGATGGATTTACTTCTTGAATAATCGCTTCGATTTTATCGGCAACAAAATCAACATCTTCAAATTCTAACGTTTTATCATGGAAACCGAGCATTCTTAAATCTTGAATCCCCATCGCTTCACATGCATCTTTTAATTCTTTTTCACGTATATTTGGAATCGTTTCACGGTTAGCGAATACGTTTTTCCCCATGTTACGTCCCATTTGTCCAAGAGTACCACATGCGTACGTTACAGGTACTCCTTGATCTGTTAATAAGCGAATTGTTCCTCCCGCAGCAAATGCTTCATCATCTGGATGCGGAAATACAACAAGTACATGTCTCTCCATAAGTTTCCCTCCTTCTTACTTAAATGGCGTTAAGCTTAGCTCAAGCGCTACCGCTAAGCGGCCTTGGTTATCATGCCCTGCTAGTAATAAACGCTCTTTATCGTCTACTTCCCAGTGCGTAATGCCTTCTGCATATACCCAGCCATGATCCATTTTCAAACCAACTCGGTATGGGTTTGTTCCAGTTATTTTCCCACGCTCAAAGCGAATAATTGCATTTCGAATGAATGCTCCTACTGTCATCATCTTTTCATTAAAGTGTGACGCATACGCTCCATTCGTCGTTTCTAAATGAATATATACATCTTTATTTACAAAACGTTCAATTTCATTTTGAATAAGAGAACTATCTTTTACTATTTCCATCGGAATTCACCTCTTTAAACCATTTTACGCAAAAATAATGTAAATTGCTATCTCTATATTAGAGGACAACGCTCACTTTTCCTAATAATTTGCACTGTTTTTTTTTTTTTTTTATATCATATGTAGAATTGATGTTTTTTCCTTCACTTTGTTAAATAGTTTTCTTTCTTTTTTGAATTTGCTACAATATATTTTATCCCGTATTAATACAGCGAGATACATTTCGACAATTGAATACATACTTTAAAGAAGGTGACATGATTGGAACAATCAGCACATGAAGTAGCAAATTGGCAATATTATTTTACAATTGCCGTATTTTTAGTCACGTACGGTTTTATTATTTCTGAGAAATTGAATCGTGCTGTAATCGCACTATTCGGTGCTGCTATTATGATTATTTTTGGAATTGTAGATTTACATACTGCTTTCACATCGCATATTCAATGGGAAACGATTACCCTTTTAATTGGGATGATGATTCTCGTACATATTACGAGTCAATCAGGCGTATTTGAATTTGTAGCCATAAAAGCAGCAAAAGCAGCTGGCGGAAAACCAATCCGCATTTTATTATTACTATCCCTATTAACTGCTGTCGGTTCTGCATTTTTGGACAACGTAACAACCGTATTATTAATCGTACCTGTTACACTATCCATTACACGTATTTTAAAAGTAAATCCTGTTCCTTATTTAATTTCAGAAGTACTATTTTCAAATATAGGCGGAACAGCAACATTAATTGGTGACCCGCCGAACATTATGATTGGATCAGCTAATAAACATTTAGACTTTAATGCCTTTTTACTAAACTTAGCTCCAATCGTAATCATTATTTCTATCGTTACACTTGGCATTATTTACTTCATGTATCGCAACAAACTAAAAACAACACCTGAGCAAATCGAAAAGCTAATGGCATTAAATGAAAAAGATTATATTAAAGATCAGAGCCTCCTTTTAAAATCCATTACGATTTTAGGACTAACTATTTTAGGCTTTGTACTTCATTCTATTATTCATGTAGACGCTGCCGTTATTGCGATGACAGGTGCTACACTTCTTATGTTAATCGGTGTGAAAGAACATGATATTGAAGATGTATTTGCCCACGTTGAATGGGTAACAATTTTCTTCTTCGCCGGACTATTCGTTCTCGTTGGCGGATTAATTGATATCGGACTTATTTCTTCACTCGCAAAAGAAGTACTCGACGTAACAAATGGCGATATCGGTTTCGCTGCTATACTTATCTTATGGGTATCTGGCATCGCATCTGCGACAATTGATAACATCCCATTTGTCGCAACGATGATTCCACTTATTCAAGATTTAGCTACAGGACTCGGACTATCTGTCGATTCTCCGCAAATTGAAGTACTATGGTGGGCGTTATCACTTGGAGCTTGCCTAGGAGGCAACGGAACATTAATTGGAGCATCAGCAAACGTAGTCGTTGCTGGTATTGCAAAACGTGAAGGACATGGGTTCTCTTATATGGACTTCTTAAAAATCGGTTTCCCCTTAACGATCATTGCTCTATTGTTATCACATGCTTATATATATTTACGTTATTTAATGTAAAAGCTGTATTATATGAAATTATATCTTCAAACAAAAAAGGTATGCAGCACTACGCCGCATACCTTTTTCCATCACCAAAATATACCTATAATTGCTAATCCACCTAAAATCATACCACCAATTTGCCCGATGATTGCCGGTGATAATTGAACACCTTTTCTCACTTCAACAACCGGTCTTTCGTGCCTTAGTTGCTGCACTTCACTTTGAAGTTGATGCACACTTCCGTGCAATTCTTTAATTAGTTCTTTTAATTCAGCGACCTCTTCGTTTACTGGCTTACTTTTTTCTAAGTTCATTTTGCATAACTCCTTATAAATTCAATCAGTTCACTGTGAAATTTCGCCAATTATTGTTATATCTCCTGCATACTACATATATAATATGGAATGTACTTTTAATCTTGCAGCTCCATCCATTCATCACGCAATATCCCCATAATCATACGATCAAAACACTTCCCATCCCTTTGAACCGCTTCTCTCATACACCCTTCCATCTGAAATCCCATCTTTTTATATAGTACAATGGCTGCTTTATTATAAGAAATAACATCGAGACCGACGCGGTGTAGATTCATTTCATAGAACGCATACTTTAAAATAAGATGCACTGCTTCTCTCCCAAACCCTTTTCCTCTATCATTTGCCTCTCCTATACCAATTGCTAATAGACCTGTTCTGTTATTCCACTCTATGCCGTGAATTGCAACAAAACCAATTAAGCGATCATCTTGAACTGTTCTTAACATGAAAGAAACACTATTCGATCTTCGTCCCTTTAATAGCCCATCACTCGCTATTTCATGTAACGATTGCGGGAATGCTAAGTCTGTATCTACATTTCTCAAATACTCACTATCCTCTTGCCACATAGCCATTACTTTAGCATCTGTTTCTCTAATAGCTGATAATTTAATAGTTTTATTTTGAAAAAGATTCATTGTCATCTAAAACTCCCCTTTTTTTAAAATAGCGGGGACAATTATTCTGGCCTATTATCCCCTTGTCCTTTGAACTGTTGTATTAACGGGATACTCACAATAAGCGCTGACATTGGCACATCTCCCTTGCATTGAATTAACTTCATTGTATAATTTTTCATTTATTCTAACAATAACAACAATAAAAAGGCCCTCCAAATTTAGAGGGCCTTTCCTAATAGTAAAACTGTATTATTTCGTAAACATTTTCTCCGCTTCATCCATTGCCATTTTGTTTCCTAAAGCAGAATAGTCAAGCCATGGTTGGTCATTGATAATGTATACGTGCTTGCCTTTAACAGCTTTTAAGTCTTTCCAAATTGGTGTTTCTTGAAGTTGTTTAAATGCTGCTTTTGCTTTATCGTCTCTGTTTACGACAACGAAAATAGCATCCGCATCAAAGTCAGGTAATACTTCTTGTGAAATTACTTCGAAAGGACGGTTTCCATCAATTTTCTCTACACCATTTGCAGGTTGTAATCCTAAGTCTTGGAATAAAATTGGTCCCATCGGTCTTTTCGTACTAAATACACGTAATTCTTTTGCAGTAACGCGAATTGCCATTACTTTCTCATTATTACCTAGCTCTTTATCTATTAAACTTTTTACTCGTTTTGATTGCTCTTCATAATCTTGAATATATTTATCTACTTCTTTCTCACGGTTTACAAGCTTACCAACTTCTTTTAAATGATCTCTCCACGTACCTTCATCTAAATTAAAAGAATGTGTTTTTGCAATTTTTTCGTATTTCGCTAAATCTTTGCCAGCATATTTTTCATCCACATAAATTTCAGATGGCTTTAATTGTAGTAATGCTTCCATATTCGGATCTGTTACAACGCCAAGTTTCTTCGTATCTTTCAACTGTTCTTTCACGTGAGGTAAGAAATCTTTTAAATCTCCACCAATTACAGAACCTACCGGTGTAATTCCTAATGCAAGTAAGTTATTCGTTAAATGAATAGACATAGAAGCAATTTTTGGATCATTACTTTTTTCAGTTTTTTTAGTTGCCTCTTCACTAGATTTCGTTTGACCACATGCTGATAATACTAAAATAAACATAATGCTAAATAAAATAGTAAGTTTCTTTTTCATATGTTCTCCTCTTTGAAGTATTTATTTTGTTTTTGTAAGTAAATAAAGAAAATATGGTGCACCTAAAGCCGCTACTACTACGCCAGCTGGAATAGAGTTTGGCTCAAATAAAGATCGCCCTATCGTATCCGCGAGTACTAAAATAATCATTCCAATTATGCCAGCTAACGGAAGAAAATGTTGATATGTACTACCTACTAACTTTCTTGCGATATGCGGAGAAACTAAGCCGATAAAGCCAATTCCCCCTGCCATTGATACACTTGCACAAGACAATCCTACCGCTGTAGCTAAAAGCAGTAACCGTTCTTTTTGAACAGATACACCAAGTCCTGCTGCTACACTATCACCTAGTGACAGTGCATTTAACGTTTTGGATTTCAGCCATGCGTACGGAGTTAGTATCAAAATCCAAGGTAATAATGCTAGGACATGAATCCAATCTCTTCCCCACACGTTACCAACTAACCACCTAGAAGCGAATGTATACGTCTCATCATTTAACTTGAGCGAGAAAAATAACGAAAGTGCACTAAAACCAGCTGAAACTGCAATACCAACAAGAATAAGTCTAATGGGAAGTAAACCTTTTGACCGATCACTCGCAAGCAAAACAATAAGAAATGCAGCTAGCACTCCTCCGCCAAATGTAAATAACGGTATTAAAATCGATGCACTCTCATTAATAGAATGAAAGAAAGTAACAAATACAATAAGCCCGAAAGAAGCACCCGAATGTAATCCAAGAATACCGGGATCTGCTAGTGCATTACGAGATAGCCCTTGCAAAATCGCACCGGAAACTCCAAGGCCAATACCTGCTAACATTGTGATTATAATTCTTGGCATACGATAATCGTATAGCACGGTTGCACTCTCAAAATCACCATAGCCAAAAAGCGTTTGAATTACTTTGAGCGGTGCGATGCTCAGCGTCCCCGTATTTAAGCTAATCAAAATTACAGCGATACTTATACATCCGAAAATTGTAGTTACAGTAATAGCCTTCTTTTTATCCTTGTTAAAAAGATTCTTCACTTATAGCTCACTCCCAACTTTACGTGCTATATAGAGGAAGAACGGAACTCCAACAAGAGCTACCATAATCCCTATCGCAAGTTCTTTAGGAGGATTTACTGTTCTTGCCCCTAAATCAGCTAAAACTAATAACATAGCTCCTAATAATGCTGACATAGGAATAATTAGTCGATAATTAACACCTACTAATTTTCTAGCAATGTGCGGAATGACTAGTCCTACAAATCCAATGGAACCAACAGCTGAAACAGAAACACCTGCTAGAATCACTACCATAATCATCCCAAGTATTCTCGTTCGGTTCGTTTTTACACCTAAATTTGTAGCGACATCATCCCCCATCGATATGAGTGAAATAGATCGCCCTAGCGCTGTCGCAAAAACAATTGTTATGAGAATAATAGGCACTAAAAATTTCAAGTGTTCCCACTTAACCCCCGCAACACCACCAGCATACCAAAACGCTAAATCTTGGCTTAAGTCATAATAAATCGCGACACCTGAACTTAACGAATGTAAAAGCGCGGCCATAACCGCCCCTGCAATCGTTAACCTCATCGGCGTTAGCCCGCCTGATGTTGCTGATCCAATAATAAAAATGAGTACTGTACTTAAAACTGCTCCAATAAAGGAGACAATCATTAAATAGGAATACGGCATATGCGGGAAAAAAGCAAAGCTAAGTGCTACTACAAACATCGCACCTGCATTTATTCCAAGTACACCTGCATCAGCTAAAGGATTTCGTGTTACCCCTTGCATAACAGCTCCAGCGACTGCAAAAGCAGCTCCTACAACTGCTGCGCCAATTACCCTTGGGAGCCTTAATTCATAAATAATTTGATGCTGTGTTAATTTCGGATTATAATCAAAAACCGCTGCCCACACCGTTTGCAAATGAATATCCTTTGCCCCGAATGCAATAGCTAAAAATATAGATCCGATTAAACATAAAATTGTTAAGCTCATGAAACATACGAACTTAATATGTATCCAGCGATTATTGCCAGCATGTACAGTAGATTTATGTAACATGTTTCATTTCATCCTTTATATTCAGTTCTTTTTTATAATTATTTTTTATTTATAATCATTATTGATAATAATTATCATTTTCATTTAGATATTATATCCCCACTTTTTTTAAATAGCAAACTATTTTTTTACTTTGTTAAACTATCAAAACACTTATTACAATTCCCTTCTAAAACTTCCAAATACATGCAAAATGATGTACTGTTTTATTTTCAAATTTGTAATATACTAAGTTATTATTTTGATTTTTCAAATAAAAACCCTGAAGGTGAAAACATGTTTTATGTAAAACAACTACTCTATTTTACTTATGAACAAGCATTATCCTGTTTGTTCCCTGTCGTTATTTTTTTAACACTTGCTCTTTCAAAAATCATTTCGATTCCAGGGCTGTACCGATATGATTTCATACTCATCGTATGTCTTCTTATGCAGTGGATTATGTACAAGACTGGTCTTGAAACGAAAGACGAACTAAAAGTAATTACTGTCTTCCACCTCATCGGCCTTTTACTAGAAATATATAAAGTACATTTCGGTTCATGGAGTTATCCTGAAGAGGCGTATTCAAAAGTTTTCGGAGTTCCGCTTTACAGCGGTTTTATGTATGCGAGTGTCGCAAGTTACATATGCCAAGCGTGGAGAAGATTGCATTTACAAATGCATCATTGGCCGAAAGCTATTTTTGCAATACCTCTAGGAGCAATGATTTACTTTAATTTTTTTACACATCATTTTCTATATGACTTTAGATGGGTATTAACTTTAATTTTATTCATTGTTTTCTTTCGCACATTTGTGGAATTTTCATTACGAGGCGTTACATATAAAATGCCGCTCGTACTCTCATTTTTCCTTATCGGATTCTTTATTTGGATTGCAGAAAACATCGCTACCTTCTTCGGAGCATGGCAATATCCAAATCAACGGGAAACATGGAATCTCGTTCACCTAAGCAAAATTAGCTCATGGTTTTTACTCGTTGTTATTAGCATTATGATTGTTACACAACTCAAACATTTGAAGCAGTCGAAAAGATAATGCTGATTATGTAAAAACAGTTAGCCCATCACTCATTAGAGAGTGATGGGCCTTTTTTATTAATATTTTTTAAACCATCCTCATCAAAGGCATTATAGGTTCATCATAATTTACGAGAGCATAAGCAGTTGCACATTATGAACTAGTACTAGCAGAAGAGGTTGCTGCAGATGAAGCGGCAATCGTTGCCATCATAGCTGCCTGCTGTGCTTGTATGAGGACTTCTATCATAGTTTGTAAACCTGTGTTGGTAGCTTTACTCTCCTCACCTTTCTGACTTACAAACAGTTGAATAGCAATAAGAATATTCGTATCTGTATGCCAACGGAATAATTTCTCCCCCTGCAATTTTTCAATCAATGCTTTAATAGAATGAATCTCTTTTTCTCCATCCTCAAGTAACGCTAGTAACCCGATAGCTGGATAATGCATCTGTTTCACTTTTATCTTTTCTTGTTTTAACAAATTCCATATGTTTGTACATGTTGCAACTAACATTTCTTCACGGACATCCTTCTTTAGTGAGAGGATATGACTTAAAAACTGAAGATCATTCCCTTTACGCAAACCAGCTTTCGCTAGTTTCTGATAAAGACGTTCTACTCGGTCCATAAGTGTTTCTACATTCTCTGATTGTCCTGCTAGTAAAACCGCGAGTGGATAATCATTTGTACCTGTAAGAAAAAGATGATCCTCTTTCATCCGTTTATATACTTGCATCGAACGCTGAATGTGCGTGCCATGCTGTTCATTTTCTTCTGTTAAAAGCACAGCTGCTGCGAGATAAGTAAATATACTCCGGCTAAAGCCACCAGCGACCAATTGTTCATATAAATCTAAAAACCTCTGAAAAGCTTCCTTGTAATCTGTAAAGTGAATATCTAATGTTGCGGACACCACAAAGCGATGATAAGACTTTAAGTATGAAAACATCCCTACCTGATTCTTAATATAACTACTAATTTCTAAAAAACGTCCGAGATCAAACAGTTTATCACTACCTGCATACATAGCAGCAATCATCATACCTGTTCGAGAATCACTTGTTTTCCATTTTAGTTCTCCCTTTAACTGTGCATATGTATGTGTGTATTGCTCCAACTTTTGTTCCAATGTAATCATAGTATTCCCCCATTTTCTAGTTCCTCTCTTTTATTATACGTATATTCCATATTTAGGAATACCCTATTTCATACAGATTTTGCAACCTTATACTTTCTTCTGTATTATTTTTTTTCTATTAAGTAATACAAAAAAAATAATAACTACCATAAAATTTAGGATGTTTCTTTATCCTAATTGGTTGGTTGGTTTTCTTTCCTTCTTCATCAGCATCAAGATGATTAGCGTTCATAATCCTTAATCCTTCAAGAAGTTCAACAACAAAAAAGGATAGATAATAAATTATCTACCCTTTTTTGTCTATATATTATTTAACTTTACCCAAAACTAAAGAGCCTTAATAATACGTTCCATCGCCTTCATTTGCCCAATATGGTCTGCTTCATGATAAAGCATCATACCGTAAAGCTCTCCAACTGTTTCCAACCCTAAAAATGGCTCTGGAAGTTTATTTTCAAATGCTTCTGCTGGAATTTCTTGAATGCGCTTCGCTTGTTCTTTTAATTGAACCGTTAACACATCTAATGATGGCCCTTCTGTTTTCCATTTAGATGGTCTTGAACCATATCCAAACATACCTGGATATTCAGTTGGTAATTGTTTAAATTCTTTTCCAAACATGAAAACTTCTGCTGCCGTTAACACATGACCGATATGCCAGCGAATTGTATTGTTAAAGCCCTCCGGCTGCGTATCCGCAGTTTTGTCATCTAACGTTTCCATAAATTGAAGTAATGCCCCACGCGTTATTTCAAATTGTTTTAAACCAATTATTCTATTCATTTTATCGTCTCCTTTTTTATGTACAATTTATTATGAACTAAGGATGTTAAACTTATTAAAGTTTCACCTTGTTTAATCTATCAGAAACAATGAAGAAATACATCTAATATGCCTAGTAAAAATAATAAAAAGGTTCACCTCTCGTACATATAGAATTACTTACTACACAAATAGTTTAGTAAATAAAAGAGGAGTGTTAATTTCATGTTACATATTTTAAAACAACAATATAATCTTATTAGCTCTACAAGAGAAACTCTATTTTCGTTTTTGGAAGAAATCCCATTAGAAAAATTACATAGCACTGTTCCTAATTTCGGAAGTGGCAGCATTTTAAAAACCCATATTCATGTAGCCGATTGCTACCGATACTGGCTTGGATCATTCGCATTCAAGCAAAAACGAGCAGATTTTTCATTCGCTAGTGATTATGAAATTGAGCATGCAGATGTCGAGAAAGTTCGTGCTAGATTTAAGTTAGTCGATGAGGTTGTAATGCGTTTTTTAGATGAATACAATGACCGTTGGCTCGAAAATATAGCAAATGAAGTGAAATGGCAAAAAGAACCTTGGAGCACAACTCCGTTATGGCTTTTAACTCATGCGGAAACACATGAATTTCATCATAAAGGTCAAATTGTATCCATGGCTCGTCACCTCGGATACACTCCTCCTGACACAGACCTTAGTTAATTAATTACTGCAACTGAACTTAATAAAGTGAAGGCTAATAATCAGTGGGGGCTTTGTTCGTCCTCCACTGATTATTAGCCTTCACCAATCGGGCGTTTACGGGCAGTTGATCTCCCACCTAACTTCTTTGCTCCAGCCAAATTTTAAGGTGGGAGTCTTACTGCCCACAAATAGCGGGATAAACACAAAAAAGAAAGAGTACGTTTTGATTAATCTATTTCAAAACATGCTCTTTCTTTCCGTAAATAAGTTAATCGTTTATTATATTAATTCCTCACTTATAACACCCGTTAATTAAAAGACTCCCTCGTCACCTCAATAAATTGCTGCAGTGGCGCTGTCATCCATTTATCTTTATGCCAAGCAATTTGCGTATAGATCGGAGTGATTGTATTCTTTAAGACTAATTCCTTTATCGTTCCCTCTCGTATATCTTTTTCTACTACTATTGCTGGCAAAACTGCTATACCTAAATCTGCAATAACGCATTGTTTAATTGCCTCGACACTAACAAATTCAATCTTATTTGCTGGGTATACATCTTCCGCACGGAATAACTCTTCAAATAAAGTCCGATACGAGCAACCTAGTTCTGTTAGTAAAAGTGTTTCGCTTTCTAAATCTTTTGTAGAAACGGAAGGTTGCTCAAGTAAACGATGCGTAGGAGCAGCTACTACTTTTAATTCTTCTTTCATAAGCGGCTCCACATGTAAAGCATCTTCTGTTTTACATTCGTCCAAAATAAAGGCAAGATCGACTTTTCCCTCCATCAATTGTTCCTTCGCATCTTTATTGGAATGCGCTGGTTTAAATATAAGCTTAATTTGTGGAAATTGCGCTTTAAACCTCTTTAATATAGAAGGAAGTCTATATGTACATTGACTTTCTTGTGCACCGATTATTAACGTACCCGCTATTTCCTCATCATCTTTCACAGCCATTTTCGCTTCGTTACTGAGTGCAATCATCTTATCAGCATATAGTTGAAACTTCCTGCCTGCTTCAGTTAAGAAAAGACGTTTTCCTAACCTTTCAAATAATGGCGTGCCTAGCTCAGCCTCTAACGTTTTAATTTGCGCCGTTACACTCGATTGAGCAAAGTTCAATTTCTTCGCAGTTTGCGTAAAGTTCAAAGTGTCCGCTGCTACTTTAAATGTAATTAATTGTTTTATCTCCATTTATCATCCCTCTTTTCAATCGGTATTTCCAATTGATTCCATCGAAATAATCCTCTTTGTCTATTGATATTTGTATTGTATGATAAATAGCATCGACAAACAATAAAATGGAGGTATTCCATATGAAAGCACTTTGTTTCGAACAGTTTGGAAGTCCAGATGTACTACAATATAAAGAAATACATGATCCAATCATAAATCCAAATGAAGTTCTTGTTCGCATGCAAGCAATCGGTTTAAATTTCGCTGATATTTATAGACGCCGCGGCGATTATCATCTCGCTGGTAACCCGCCTTATATATTAGGTTATGAAGGCGCTGGTATTGTTGAAAAAGTAGGAGCTAACGTTACTACTATCAATCCCGGAGACCACATTGCATTTGCTGACGTTCCATTCTCAAATGCAGAATTAGTTGCCGTTCCATCTGAAAAAGCAATTACACTTCCAGACTCTATTTCTTTTGAAACAGCCGCTTCTGTCTTATTACAAGGATTAACAGCACATTATTTAACGAAAGATAGCTATCAAATAAAACAGGGTGATATAGCTTTAGTACATGCCGCAGCTGGTGGTGTTGGTCAGCTTCTCATCCAAATGATTAAACTACAGGGCGGAAAAGTAATCGGTCTTACATCATCAAAAGAAAAAGCACAAGTAGCTACGTTAGCTGGTGCTGATCACGTATTTTTATATACTGAAGCATGGCATACGAAAGTACTTGAATTAACTAATGGTGCCGGAGTAAATGTTGTGTATGAATCCGTAGGTTCTACATTAGAAGAAAGCTTTAAAGCGACTAAAGTTGGTGGTACTGTCGTATTTTACGGAATGGCTGGCGGTAATCCAACGCCTGTAGATCCACGTATGCTTATGGATACTTCAAAGACTTTAACCGGCGGAGATCTCTGGAATGTGCTTACGACTCACGAAGAGCGAAAAGAGCGTTCCTCTCAATTATTCGAATGGATTACAACTGGAAAACTAAACATTGCAAGTCCTACTACATTCTCTTTACAAGATGGTGCTCTTGCACATGAATTATTAGAGAGCCGAAAAAGTACTGGGAAGATTTTATTAACCCCATAATTTACAAAATAAGAAAGGGAAGCTAGATTTTCTAGCTTCCCTTTCTTATTTCTATTTGAGATATAATTATATTTCCACACTTTCTTTCCCTTTTGCAACATAACTCATATCTCCAACAGACTCGACTGTGTATGTTCCATCTTGATATACAATCTTCGTCACACTAGCATTTTCCACTCCAAGTTTTGTTTTACTACTGTCTAACATTTCTATTAAGGTAGTAATCAAAAGCCCATGAACGACAACTAGAACGTTGCCACCTCCATTTTTAGCAGCTTCTTCACTAATTTTATCAATCTCTGTTTTTATGCGAGTAGAAAATAATTCCCAATCTTCCGCCTGTTTCGTAGGGTCTGCTGCTCTAATAAGATTAATCACTTCTTGAATAGAAAACTTCATGAGTTCTTCTGGAGATGCAACGCCCGCAGCTTTTCCAACCACATCCCACATATTTTCAAGTTTTTCACCTTCAAAAATACCAAAATTTAATTCTCGTAAATCTTTTCTTTTCTCAAGTTTCAATTTTGATTGCTCACTATATTTTAATACTAAATTAGCAGTTTCAATCGCTCGACCGCTATCACTACTATACGCATTCATAAAATGAATATCTTTTAATCCCGTTCCTAAATTAGAGGCAACTTCCACACCTTTTTCTACTAACGGAGAGTCTGCCCAACCTTGCGCGCGATGATTCGCATTTAATATTGTTTTACCGTGTCTTGTAACATATAACGTAACTACATTCTCATTGCTATCTGTTTCTCGCTTCTTCATTCTATTCTCTCCCTTTACATTTCTATATCAATTTTACCATCTCAATTATTCATTGAGCAAAATATACGTAAGTAGATCTGCTTAATAAAAAAAGCTATCTTTCTGTATATCCCTACAAAAAGATAGCATCTTTTATGATTACATTTCTTAACCGATACTCCTACTCAGCAAAAGCACTCGAATATTGTACAATTCCTTCTACACCTTGAAGAGCATTCTCTCTAAGTTCCATCGCCATAAACACTTCATCAGGTACTTCAAATGGTGCTTTTATATTCCACTCACTTGCTTTCTTAAAGCCAAATTTCGGATAGTACTCTGGATGTCCTAATACTACAACTGACCCGTATCCAAGTTCTTTCGCTTTTTCTAACGCAGCTCCAATAAGCTTTCCACCAATTCCTTTCTTCTGATGGCCCCTAGCTACTGATACTGGCGCAAGCGCTAATGAATCTACAGAAGCCTCATCTTGTTCTATTGTAATTTTCGATAACATAATGTGACCAACGATTTCCTCATCTACCGCAACAATTGATAAAGCTGGAACAAACGTGTCACATTCTCTAATACGTTTTACAAGTTCATGTTCCTTTTTATCACTAAATTCTTCATTTAAAAACGCTTGTTTTACAACTTCTTCTGTCTTACTATAATCATTTTTTTGTTCTTGTCTAATCGTTACCATTCTATATTATCCTCTATTCTTTCTTATTTCTTTTTCAATTTTACGAAGCGCTTTTTTCGATCCGCGCTCAATATCGTGTTGCATTTTTCTTTCTTTATAATCAACAAATAGTGTATTTAAATCATATCCTTCTGGGTATAATTCTTTCGCCGCTACCTCTAAAGTAATACGTTTCACATTCACTTCAACGAATTCACCGTTATAATATACAACGACATTATAGAAATTATTTTTTTCCTTATATACAATCCCGAAATCGTTATGATCTAACAAATTCACACGGTCGCCGATTTTATATTCATAGTCATTTTCTCTTTTTTCTTGCACCATTTTCGGTTTTCTAATCTTACTTTCATTCACTTTTTCTAGAGCGTATTCTTTATTTCCCATATACTCTTTCGCTCTTTGCAGTACATGTTCTCTCACATTCATTTTATTCGCAATCCAAAGTGCATTACTTTCACCTGATTTACCGATCACTAATTTATAAAGTGGCTCTAGTGTTTCACTATTAAATTGCATTGCTGCGTTCATAAAATCATCATGCATTTCTGAAAAGCGTTTAATTTCACCGTAATGCGTACTCGCAATTGTAATACATCCCGCAAGATAAAATTCTTCTAAAATAGATATCGCAAGCGCCGCACCTTCATTCGGTTCTGTACCGCTTCCTATTTCGTCAAATAACAGTAACGTATTATTATTTGACATCCTCATAATTTCAGAAAGATTTTTCATATGAGATGAAAATGTACTTAGTGCATTTTCGATACTTTGGTTATCACCAATGTCTACAAATACATTTTCGAAAATAGCAATTTCCGTTTCTTTATCTCCAGCGATGTGAAGGCCTGACATTGTCGCTAATGTTAACAATCCAATTGTTTTTAGCACAATTGTTTTCCCGCCTGCATTCGGCCCAGTAATAATTAAACTACGGTATTCTTGACCGATTTCAAAGTTTAATGGTACTACTTTTCCACTTAAAAGCGGATGCTTACAATTCATTAAATGAATGTAGCCATGATCGTTTAATTTCGGCTCTATTCCATCGATTGATTTACTAAACTTCGCTTTCGCAAATACCATATCATATTGGCTAATTAGTTCCATATTAATTTTTATATGATAAACATTTTCTAATACCATTCCTGATAAAGTCGCTAAAATTTGATACTCTTCCATCGCTTCTTCTGCTTTCCAACTTGCGAGTTCCGTATTTAACTTTGTAACCGTATGCGGTTCTATAAATACAGTTGAACCTTTAGCCGAAGCTTCAACTATACTTCCCGCAACTTGATTTTTATAAGAAGATTTAATTGGAATCGTATACCTATCGTCCTTCTTACTAATAAAGAATTCCTGAATATATTTCTTATTTGCACTACTATTTAAAAACTTCGTTAAACGTTCTTTTATTTTTCCGTCTACAGAATCAATGTTATTGCGAATTCGTTTTAACTCTTTACTAGCAGCAGAATCAATGCTATTTCCTTTAATTGAAAAGTTAATTTCCTCTTCAATACTTTTATATTCAGTCATTGAATTCGCATAAGAAGCTAATACTGGCGCAAAAAATTCTTTATCTAACATAAAATTTTTAATCTTTCTACAGCCACGTAAAAAGTCTGAAACACTTACTAACTCTGCTGGATCTAAAATCATCCCTTTTTCTAATTTTTGAATTGTACTAGCGATATTAGAAATTCCGAAGAAAGGCACATGCCCTTCTGCATCTACTATAGCTCGTGCTTCTGTCGTTTCATTCAAGCGATTCCTCACTACTTTTATACTCGTACTCGGCTCTAATTTATTTAATAGTTCTTTACCTAATCCACTTACACAATAAGATTTCACTATATCCTTTAATTCGTTATATTGTAACTTTTCAAAAGTCATCGTATTCATTTTGTTTCTCCTCACTATGATTGATTTCTATCATCAATGAAGATACCTACTCATTAGATTCCAATGAATTCTACATTATTCAATTACCATTTTTATACATTAAAAACATATACAAAAAAGCTGCGGGGATACCGCAGCTTTTACATTTACAAGGCAAGTGTAATAACATATGAGGAAATAAGCCATAAAAAAACAGATGGCAACCCCCTTATTACACGCTTTATAAAGTATTGTAGGTATCTTCATAGGTTTCGAAATAAATCCATGACAAAATTAGGGGTATGATGTACATAAAAATCCCCTGGTCTTATCCGATTTATTTCATTAAATTTTTCCTATTTAGTACCTACCGCACTCACAAAAAGCACCTCTCATTAATTTATATTTTATGTTCATTGAAATCTAATTTATTGAAATCATCATACTATATGTTTTGCAAGAAGTAAAGGTGTCAGACTATTGCCTTTCACACCTGAGGAAGGACAATTTTTTCGGATAATGCTTTTTTCACTTTGTAGACTGTAAAACTTTCATATAATCAACCTTTTTCTCAAGGGTCTTTTTCGCATCTTCAGCCGTTACTATATAATCTACAGCAATATTTTGTAATACATCTTTATTAGTATTTGGCAACTGAATCGTTATATCATCCACACTACCCTTACTATCTTCAATCGTTTTATTAAATTCCTGAATACTTCTTGCAACCTCCGCTAATGTCTCCATATGTACAGAATTGTTTACATCTAAAACAGTATTACTTTTAAAAACTGCCGTATAATACTGGCGTAAATTTTTCTTCGTTATTTTTTTCTCAGCATTCTTATCGGAAACATTATCCCCAGTCTGCATTTGATCGAAAATAAGTATAGTATTATTCCCTTTCTCTCCATAATATGTATTAAATTCCCCTTGTAAATCATATGTTTTCTTTTTCATTTTATAATTGTCATTATTTACTTCTGGAGAGATTTGTCCATCAAAATAAAGTTGAAATTGCAAATGCGGTTCATCGACTTGCTGCACAGAAGCTATCCGCCCCTTTGGACCAAGGAAATCCTTTCCGTTATCCAGTGTTTCAACTCCGTTTAATTTAACAGACATACCATATTCCGCTTTTGTATAATTTTGTGCTTTTTGTTCAATTTCTTCATCCGATATATCACATGATGTTAATAGTAATAAACTAAAAACTATGCTATATTTCATTTTTATTTTCTTCATATCGCCTCTCCTTTTGCTACTACTTCCTATACAGAAATACCCTTAAAAATTTTAAATTACGATTTATATAAAGAACTTCCTCTAATAACCGCTACATCAAATTGTCTTCACTGACTTGAATAATAAAAACTCATCATCTTGCTTTAGAAAAAACTAATAACCACAAGTGTAAAAACACCCATTTGTTATCACTTTACACTTATAGTGTATTTTTACACTATAATCATTTTATCGTAAAGCAAATATAACATCTATTAAAATCACGTTAAAAACATACTAATATTTAGTTCTATAGCAATCACAGTACGGTTTTTATCGTATCCAATTTTAAAGTAGCAACTTTAATTTCGTTGTAGAATAATTAAATAAGCGCCTCCGCTATTGCGAATGTCATTTACTTACCCTAATACATTTAATAATTATGACAAGCAATCATAGGAGGTTACTATATGAGCGAAGAATATATTATTTTACATGGACCTGCTCTTGAACCACATTTAATTGGCCCCACACTCCCACCAATTCCACCATTTACATTCCCAACCGGACCTACTGGAATCACAGGACCTACCGGTGCGACAGATTTTACTGGAATTGGAATAACTGGTCCTACTGGTGTTACAGGAATTACTGGAATCGGAATAACCGGTCCCACTGGAGCGACCGGTTTAGGAATTCTCCCGGTATTTGGAACAATAACTTCTGAAGTAGGTATCGGTTTTTCAGCAGTAGTTAATACAAATGTTAATTTGACAATTCCAGGACCTGTTAGTTGAACTACTCTAACCCCAGTAGACAACTCCATTACAATTGATACCACTGGTGTGTACTCTGTATCTTTTTCAATTGTATTTGTGATACAAGCTATTTCGTCTAGTATATTAAACCTTACAATAAATGATTCCATTCAATTCGCCATTGAAACACGAGTTGGTGGTGGTTCTGGGGTAAGAACTACATCCGCTAGAACTGATCTATTACCTTTAAACCAAGGAGATGTCCTTCGAGTACGAATAAGAGAAGCCACGGGTGACATTATTTATTCCAATGCATCTCTTGTTGTTTCAAAAGTCGACTAGTTCATTTATTAAAATAAAGATTTAGGAATGATAACAATATAAAAAGAAGAGTAAGACTTATATTTCAGTCTACCTCTTCTTTTCATCACCAATTTACCGCTGAACATATATGGAAACCGAGCCTCCATTTACATGGAACTGCCCCCATCCATCTTTATTAATTGTTACAGTATTTGTTTGATTACCCGTAATATCGTACCATACTTCCCCAGCGTTATTCTTTCCAACATCCATCCACTTTGATCCTCCTGGTCCGTCTGAGAGTAATGTCGCTAAACCAGAATTAGCATGTACACCATCACCTTCTCTTGTCCAGCCAATCACATCTGGATGGTCTAAATAATCACGCTGCGTACCATATGCAAAGTTTTTTCGTGCCGTCAAAATCGGATCAATTTTATCTTTTAACGCTGGAATTTCATAACTACTATTTCCGTTCGTCCCATAGTAATCACCATAGAAAACTGAAGGATAGCCCTCTGCACGAGTTAAAATAAATGCATATGCCAACGGTTTAAACCACGGACTTACTACAGATTCCAATGACTGCCCAGGCTGAGAATCATGATTCTCAACGAGAGTAACTGCGAGTGCAGGGTGATTTTGCATTACTGTTCCATTTAAAATATTTCTCATATCATAATTCCCATTTCCTTTTGAAGCATAATGAAAGTTGTAATGAAGCGGTGCATCAAATACAGATTGATTATAATTGACCTTCGCTAAATAATTATTTAAAGTCTGGATGTCATTTTGCCAATATTCAGCTACTGTAAACATTTCTTTCCCGGTTTGTTTTCTGACATGATTTACCCAATCGCGTAAATATTCATGATCAATATGTTTAACAGCATCTAAACGAAAGCCATCTAAATTTAATTCATTCGCATACCACGTCCCCCAATTTTTCATCTCATTCGCAACATCTGGATGATCAAAATCAAGATCTGCATACATTAAATAATCATAATTTCCATTCTCGCTAGACACTTCCCAGTCCCACGCTTTACCTATACCCCTAAATTTATAAATTCGGTTTAATTTTCTTCCTTCATCCCAATCCGTTCCGTCAAAATGATACCATTTCCATTTAAAATTAGAATAAGTATCTCCGCGCCCAGGAAAGTTAAACCCCGTCCATGCATTAATTTCATAATCACCTGACACCTCAATATTTCGATTGTTACGGTCTACCTCAACAGCTGTTACAGTTTCAGTATAATCTGCTCCACCTTTATGATTCATAACTACATCACCGTATACATCGATGTTTTGCTTATGTAAAGCTTCAATTGCAGATTTCAATTGTGCTTTCGTCCCATATTTTGTTCGTACCGTTTCTTTTTGATTGAATTCCCCTAAGTCATATAAATCATATGCTCCATATCCTACGTCATTTTGCGTAGTTCCTTTATATGCAGGCGGTATCCAGACAGATGTAATTCCTTTCTGAGCTAAATTTTCAGCATCTGAATGCAAGCGGTTCCAATGATTCCCATCATTCGGAGCATACCACTCAAAATACTGCATTAACGTTCCATTGTTAACCGTATCTGCATACGCTTTACTCCCCCCATATATACTAGGTAAAAACAAAAAAACCGACAAGCCGACTACTGTTATTCTTTTCATCATATTTACACCATCCCCTTCAAGAAAACGTTTGCATAATTTATTAAAATTATTATAATATTCGTTCTACAGTTAGTAAAGTAGTAATCTTTTAATCTCTCACATTATTTTTCATGTAACTTCACATATTCCACAAGTACCCCCACATAGTTTAAATTTCACATCTTATTCAAGATTGTTTACAATTTACCTATAAAATCATAACGGAGGGATTTTCATGACAAACTTTCAAAAACAATTTTTCGCACGATTAAATATAGAAGAAAAAGAAACAGTTTCATTTGAAGATTTACCTAACATTATGTACGCAATGTCACAATCTGTCCCTTTTGAAAACTTAAATATTCTCGAAAACAACTTTAAAGAAATATCAAAAGAAAATCTAAAAGAAAAAATTTTAATAAACAACCGTGGCGGCCTTTGTTATGAATTGAATCCGGCTATGTATTACTTCCTTAAAGACTCTAAATTCGATGTCCATCTCGTTTCAGGAACAGTTTATAACGCTGCAAATTCTATATGGGCTGTAGATTCAGGGCATATCGCAACTGTTTTACAACATCATAATGAACTTTACTTAATTGAAGTAGGTTTCGGATCATATTTACCCCTTTCCCCTGTTCCTTTCTCAGGTGAGATCGTTCATTCTGTAACAGGCGACTATCGTATTCGTAAAGAAACGACTGAAAAAGGTAATTATATTTTAGAAATGCGTAAAAGCAATGAGTTTCTAGATCAATCTTCTACTGATGATTGGACAGTAGGTTATGCATTTTACTTGGAAGAAGTGGATGAACCGAAAGTAAATGCAGCACAAAAAATTATTGTTGAACATGAAGGTTCACCATTTAACAAAGTACCTCTTGTTGTAAAACTTACTCATGACGGGCACGCATCATTAACAAAAGATAGCCTTACAGTAACGAAAAATAGAAATAAAACAAAAGAAACAATTACAAAAGAGCAATATACAAACCTCCTTCATTCAACGTTCGGCATTACATTATAACTTTTAAAGCCTCGCCATTTCCGGCAAGGCTTTTTATTTTCCAGCAGGGATTTTTTGCAATTTGTTGTATTTCATAGTTATATAGGAATATAACTACATATTTAGAAAGGAAATGATTATGACAGAACTTAAAGATCGACTACAAGTAGCTGATAAAGAAAAATGGGATTTAACGGATATTTATCATACAATTGAAGATTGTGAAAGCGATTTTCATAAAATTGAAGTATTAACGAATGAATTACACAAGTTTAATGGAAATATTCACGACGGCAATAGTTTATTAGCTTATTTAACAAAGAGTGAAGAAATATCTAGCATAATATCTTTAATGTTCGCTTATGCACGATTACAATCTGATCTTGATACACGCGATACTGACGCTCAATCCCTTGTCGATAAAGTATCACAATTACACGTGAAAGTAAGTGCGGCTAAATCTTTCTTTTCCCCATTCTTACTTAGTGTAGATGAAAACACATTACATTCTTACATAGAAGAAACAGAAGGCTTACACTATTATAAAGAAGACTTATTTGAGTTATACCGTTATAAAAAACACGTTTTGAATAAAGACCAAGAAGAGATTTTATCACAAATGGGTGAAGCACTCTCCTCCCCGCAGCATACATTTGGCATGTTAAATAATGCAGATATAATTTTTGGTGAAGTGACTACTGATGATGGAGAAAAAGTAAACTTAACACGTGGAATGTATTCAAAGCTAATAGAAGATGAGAATCGTGAGAAACGTGAAGAAGCCTATAAAGCTTATTACAAACCATACGTTCAATTAAAGAATTCTATCGCTTCTACTTTGTCCGCAGCTATTAAAAATAATGTTACTGTCTCAAAGCTACGAAAATATCCATCAGCTTTAGAAAAATCATTATTTGGCGACATGGTTCCGGAAGAAGTATATGAAAATTTAATCGATACGACGAAAAAAAACATTCAATCATTACATACGTATAATGAACTTAGAAAAGAAAAATTAAATGTAGATGAACTAAGACAATACGACTTGAGTGTTGATTTAGTAAAAGGTGTAAAACAAGACATTCCATACGACGAAGCGTTTGATATAATGATCGCGTCACTAGCTCCTTTAGGTGAAGAATATATCGAAACATTAAAAAACTTTAAAAATAAACGCTATATAGACGTGAGAGAAACACCAGGAAAACGTTCTGGTGCTTATAATTTTGGTGTATACGGTGTTCATCCTTTCATTCTTTTAAATCATCATGATGATTTAAATAGCCTTTTCACCCTTACTCATGAATGCGGACACGGTATGCATACGCATTACTCACACGGATACCAACCAAGAATTTCTGCACACTATTCCATTTTCGTAGCGGAAGTCGCTTCTACCGTAAATGAAGTGTTATTAATTCATTATTTATTAAAAGAAGCAAAAGAAACGAACGTACGTAATCATTTAATTAACTACTTTATCGATAGCTTTAAAGGTACTTTCTTTACACAAATCATGTTTGCAGAATTTGAAAAAATCACACATGAAATGGCCGAGCAAGGTAAACCACTAAACGCCCAAGTCTTTAGCGAAATTTATGAAAAGTTATTTAGAGAATATAACGGTGATTCACTTGTATTTGACGAAGAAGTAAAATATGGCTGGTCTAGAATCCCTCATTTCTACCGTCCATTTTACGTATACAAATACGCAACGGGCTTCGCTTCTGCCATTCAAATCGCCGATAAATTATTAAGCGGCGATCCAAATGCTCAGAAAAACTATATTGAATTCCTTAAAGGCGGTAGTTCAGACTATCCATTAAATCTACTGAAAAAAGCTGGCGTTGATTTAACTACGCCAGAACCGATTGAAAGTGCATTAAATCGATTCACCCAACTTGTTGAAGAGTTTTCAGCATTATAGAAAAAAGCATGCAGATTATAGAATCTGCATGCTTTTTTCATTTCGGTTACTTTATACTAAGTGTTGCTGCGTCACACAATGAATCATACCACCATACGCATACAGTTCATTTACATAAACACCGACAATTCTTCTTCCTGGAAACTGCCCTTCAATGATTTGAAGCCCTAACTTGTCATGTTCATCACCATATATAGGAACTAATACAACTTCATTTCCAATATAAAAGTTCAAATACGAGCCCTTACAGTCTGCCTCTTTTACCACTTTTCTTGTTACAGGTACTGGGATGAGCTGAAATGGATTTCCATCTATATTTCTCGCTTGTCGCAATTCTTGATAATGCTTTTCCTGTGCCTCCAAAAGGTAGGATTCACTCTCCCCAAAAGGATCATATTCATAAAGAATCGTATTTTCATTTACAAAACGTGCTGCCCCATCAATATGGTAATCCGTATCTTCATCATAATTATCCTCACCGCGAATGCCCGTTATCCATATAAAATTCGTGACCCCCAAATGCTTCGTTAACTCTATTTCAATCTCTTCCTGACTTAGTGTAGGGTTTCGATTTTCATTTATAATAGAAGTTTTTGCCGCCATTAAGGTTCCATTTCCGTTTATCTCTATTCCTCCACCTTCTAGACAGACACTAGAATTAACTTTTGGAATGTTATACATTTCACTTATTTCCGCCGGAATACCCGTATCATTTTCATACGGATATTTCTCACCCCACCCATTAAATACCCAGTGTGTTAAGCAGAGCTTGCCTTCCTTATCTTTTACAAAGATCGGTCCGTTATCTCTTATCCATACATCATCCGTCTCTTGAACTAAGAAATCAATTTTATCCATATCCACTTTCGCTTCCATTAACTTCGATTGGACATGTACTTTTTCTTCTTCATCATATACAACAATATGCACAATTTCTCCGTAATGAAGCTCCTTTGCCATCGTTACCCAAATATCATCTAACTTAGCTCTGTAACCTTCACCTCTATGAGCTTTATCATGAGGCCATTGGAGCCATGTCCCCTCATGCTTTTCCCACTCAGCTGGCATATAAAACAAACTATTTTCCATATTTCTCATACATGTTCACCCCTTCTTCGAATGTAAATTCAGTCTAAACTTTGACATCGTGTTAAGGTCAACAGAAATATATTAACTACTTCATAAACTGATTCTTTATTTTCCCTTGTGATACACTACTTCTCCTTGTAAAACCGTCACTAAAACTTTCGCATTCGGAATCTTATCGACACTCATTTTAGTGATATCTTCATTTAGTAATACCATATCGGCTGATTTACCTACTTCAATTGAACCAGTAATATTATCAAGGCCTAATGCTTTGGCGGGCTTAATCGTATAAGCATCAATAGCTGCATATATATCAGATAAGCCTTTCTCTTCAATACTTAATGCATTCGAAATTGTCACAAGTGGATTTAGTTCATTTACGTCCCAATCACTACTAAGCGATACATTTGCTCCTGTTTTCCAAATTCGCCCTAACGGCATAATTCGTTTCATCTGTTGATCTGTAAAATACGTACTTGCCCAGCTTTGTTTAGGATCTTCCGCAAAATCATGGCCTACTTGAAAATCAGCGCTAATACCTAACTTAGCAAAACGATTTATATCACTATCTTCTACCATCTCAACATGTGTGAGCGTATAAGGCTGATTTGCACCTTCTTTTTTCGCTGCTTCAATTGCATTTAAACTCTCTCTTACCCCGCCATCCCCAATCGTATGAATGAGTGCACCGTAACCAAGTTTATTAAGTTCCGTTAACCACCATTTCATTTTTTCTTCTGGAATATAGTTCAAGCCATACGGTGTTCCCTTAAACCACTCAAATTTATATTTTTCTAGTATTTTAGCTGTGCTGTTAATGCTAATTCCATCACTATACATTTTCACTTGATTAATAAGCATTCGAGATGATACATCATCACGCTTAATTTTTTTGAAATACTCCATTTGTTCTGCTTCATTTAAGTTCGGATATACCCACGGACGAAGTACTACTCGCGATGTTAACTTTTTCTCATCATTTACTTTATTCCAAACATCTAACCAGCCTCGTTTCCAATAGAGACGTCCATCGCCGACTGTAGTAATTCCATTCTTCGCAACCTCATCTAAACCGTCTAACAAACCTTCATAATTTTTTTCAAAGAGATTGGGCTGAGAATTCCATGCTTTTTCCATCACGATATCCCCAGCTGTATCATACAGAATTCCAAAAGGTTCTCCTGTCTCTGGATCCCGAATGATTCTTCCGCCTTGCGGATCTTTCGTCTCTTTATTTATTCCTGCTGATTCCAATGCCTTTGAGTTAACCCATACAGAATGAGAAGTTCTTTCCATAATTAATACCGGGTTATTAGGAAATAGCTCATCAAGAACTTGTAATGGGGTTTGATGTTCTGATTTTTCATCCATATCTTTTAACAGCTCTTCCAAACTAAATCCTGTTCCGCTTATCCATTCACCATCTTTCACATCTTTTTTACAAGCCTTTAAATACGAGCGTTGTTCTTGCAGCGCAGCATCCGGTGAAACACTACAATTCCCTGCTGCTGGTGATTTCGCCTCAAATATATGATTGTGATTGTCCACAAAACCAGGAAGAATAAAACGCCCTTGTAAATCCACCACTTTCGTATCTTCATTTATAAATCCTTCTACATCTTTGTTTGAACCAACAAATGTAATTTTCCCTTCTTTAACGGCTACAGCCTCTACAATGTCTTGCTTGTCATTTGAAGTATAGATTGTACCATTTTTAAACACTACATTTTTTGGCAACTGATTTGGTAGAACGAAGCTACCATTCTCACCTTCTCCTACTCCAGGAGTACACGCTGAAACCCATGTCATACTTAGAATCAGACAAATAATCATGATTGTTCTTTTCATATTCTTTCTCCTTTTTATTATGATGAATTACTTACATAAATAGAATAAGGATTGACATAATGTTAATGTCAATCCTTATTCTCATTCTATTTTCGTAACTAAAAAACAAATTTGTGTGACATACTCTTCTACTAAACAATCACATTCAGATCCCTTTATGTAGACCTCATATGGTGAACCATCTATTACATATCCATTTCTTTCAATCCATTTTTCTAACGCAATATAGGCGTAGCCTATATAGTCATAACTTCCATAATGCATAGTAGTAACGATTTGATGTGGATTTAATTTTTTTATTTCATATTCTTGTACTACATCTTTATTGTTCCCATGCATGACCGGAATCCTTAATTCAACATCACTTTCATTTGGAATATACTCTTCATCATAAAAGACCGTAGAGGGCGAACCGACCATTTGTAAGTTATGCTTTTGTACTTTTTCATATAAGTCATAAAAATAATCATCCATATCATCTATATTTATTTGCAGTCTTTGAGCAATTACTGTTATTTCATTTCTCATTCCAATAAATATATCGTAATTTCTATGACAAGCAGTATTTAAAGCATGATTCATATTTACCATTTCATTCATTTCTGAAATAACCTGTAAATTTTGTTTCACCTCATGAGACAACTCTATAATTTGCGATTGCATATGTTTAATAAATGAATCTTGATCTGATGATTGAAGAATTATTTTAATTTTCGGTAAAGGGAACTTGTACTCCCTTAGCTTTTTAATTTTCAACGCTATTTCAAGCTGCCCTTGCTCATAATATCTATATCCATTTACTGGATTCACATATGCTGGTTTCAATATTTCCTCTTTATCATAATGCCTTAACATTCGTGTACTCATTTTACAAATCCGTGAAAATTCAGTAATTGTATACATATAAATACCCCTTGAATACATTTTCTTATATATAAGCTTATTTATTAAAACCAATCAAATATTTTTCTGATTGAAGAACCTTCATTCTGATCGTTCAGCCTTTTCATTTTTGAAGGTAACAAATGACTAGGACAATACCACGTTAAACAATTCATCGCGCCTCCCATTGTCGATATTTCTCCTACATGACTTTGAATAACTTGTTTCTCAGTATGCTGTTGAATATATCGTAAAACTTCCTCATCTTTAGCTAATCCAAACTTAGGAACGTAAAGCGTATCACATGTTTCTAACATATTTATATATAAACCTTTTGCTGACGCTATCTCTTCATCGTATTGCCCCTTCTCTGTATATGACGAAGGAACAACTATAAATTCAGCCTCTGGCATTTGCTCTTGAATAATCTCTTGAACCTTATATCTAAATTCATGATCCCCTAAAAAATCACTAATAAACATTGTATGTTCATCAATAAATTTAACCATCCCGTCTGCGTGTGCAAGTACATCTCCCTCTTCAGCAGGAATAATAATAACCCGACTCACATCTAAATCCCATTCCAGTTGCTCTATAATTTCTTCTTCCGTCCAATCATAATTATCATCAAATATGCGTTCCGTTAATATAACGGTATCTTTTTTATTCCAAATAAGATTTCCACCGTCTAATATCAATGGAGATGTCACATATTCAAAGTCGTTTTTTTTCAACCATTTATTAAATTGTTGATCTAAATATCGCCCTTGATCTTTCGGTAAATAATTCGGTTGATATTTGAATTTGACTAGATGATTTGTTACAACTGGTGCAACATCTCTTAGCCAAATATCATCATACTCAAAAAAGTTTGTATGAAAGTCTTGCTCTTCAACAGATAAAGATATAAGTTGATCGGTAAATGCTTTATTTGCATTTAAATATTCATTAAAATAAATAATGTCTTCATAAAATGGTCGATAATATTCATTCGATTCATCTGGTATTGCAGTAAAAATAATGCCACTATGTTTTTGTTCCATATTACTTACCTCGCTTTTTAATAATGATTGAATAACTGTTTTCAATAAGCTAACTATTCCCCAATTCATTTCTCTTTTCATTACAATTTTTGAAACGTGCACATTTCATGAATGGATTATAGCACGGAGAAATATTATATATTTATATAAAAAATATAAAGACGTCGTTAAGCCGTAAACTGACTCTTGACAAGATTTTTAAATTTTAATCGTCGTACACAATGAAGGATTAGATGACTTTTTTATCAAGATTCAAATCCATTACTTCTAATAGAGCGTTTTGATTATATAAATTCACTAAATGCGTTTCTACCCCAATGCAAATCCCTTCTAGCGGAAGATCGTTTGGATCTTGACCAAATGGATCCTCAATTTCAACTCCTATTGCTTCAATCCCTATAAATGCAAAACTTATAAACGTAGTTGCAAGTACTGTAAACCATCCAAGACTATCAACAAGACCAATCGATAAAGTCCCGCAAAATATGAGCAGTAAAATTTTAATATGAGCAAAATATGCAAAAGGAATAGGCGTTGTTTTGATCCGATCACATCCACCCACAGCCGTAAGCAGAGTATTCAAATCAGCTTCCATATTAATTATTGCATTTGGGTGAATTTGACCCGTTTTCAAACCTTTTGATAGTATAGTTTTTAACATAAAAACTATACTAATCGGTAAATGAATAGACTCAGCCAACATTTCTTTTTCCTTCTCAGAACAAATATCAAACAATGCTTTTATTTCGGATAAATCTTTTTCGTCTCTCAAATGTCCTTTCGCTATCTTTGGAAAAGCAATTAACAAATGTAAAAATTTTAATTTTTCCTGATCCGTCTTTTTCCCTTCAGACTCCCAATAACATAAAAAACTAACTGCCAAATTTCTAGTACAAGCACCAACCGTTCCAAATAACTTTCTACCTTCCCAATACCTATCATAGGCAGTATTAGTACGAAAAACTAACAGTAGACCTAAAGCTCCTCCAACAATTACCCAAGGAGTTTGATTAATTTTTATTTCTACATAATAATAATTAATCACAGTTACTATCGTTGAAATACATATATATAATAAAATTTGCGGGAAAATATCTCTTACAACCGTTCCTTTTAATGTAAATATTTGATGTAAACTATTTTGATTATTGTAATGAACCATACTTACAAAAACCTCTTTCCTTATTAACCTTTTATTCTTTTAAATTATGAAAGTATACAATTAAATAGCAGAATCATAAACCCTATTATTATAAAACTGGTTAAGATTATTTCTTTCAATACTGTTACTCCTTTTTACCAAAAGATAAAACATCTTTTTTGATTTAAACAACAAACGTTCACTCTTCTAAATCACGACGCATTATTTTAGAATTTGCAATGAATAAAGCACTAATTAATACAAGAATCGCGCAAGCATATATCAATGAATCCATTGGACTATCATGGTCTATAATAATTAGACGAACAATAGCAGTTATACCTATATATATAAAATAACGTAATGGAAAATGAAAATTCATTTGAAAGTACTTTATAATCATTACGATGAATTCAAAATATAAAAAGAATACGACAATGCTATCAATTAAATGATAACTAGATTCCTCACTATTTAATTTAAGTTCTTGTATAAATTGAATGACTTCTTTCATAAGAAACACACTTAAAACAATTCCCAAACAGATCAAAGCTACATTTATAATGTACTGTAGAACGATAGGGAAAAACGAAAATACTCTTTTTAAATTCTTTAACACAAACATTTTTCTCCTTTTCCATATAAAACAATAATGACAATATACTTTTATCTAATTATCGTTACATTAAAATTATACATTCCTATCTTGTTACAGATGTTAAAACAAGACAAAATAAGTAAAGTTAGCATTTCACCTATTTTGTCTATAAAGCAACATAACGAAACTATAATCGATTACTTCAATTGAATCGGTTGTTGCTGTGTCACACAATGGATCATTCCGCCATTTTTATAAAGCTCTCTCACATCAATTCCCACTACTTTACGATCCGGGTATAATTTCTGAATCGTATCGTTTGCGATTTTGTCATTTGGATCATTATAGTTAGGCACCAATATAACTGTATTCCCAACATAATAATTGATATACGACCCCTTATAATCTAGAGTTTTTCCACCTTCTAAAGTAACTTTATCTTTACTAAGCGGTAAGTATTCGTACTTATATTTCTGTCCTGAAGCATTTTTTGCATCTAACAATTTATCCATATCTTTGTTTGACAAGCCCCATTCAGCCAAGTCATCTTCTGCCATCGTTACGATTGTAGATTTATCATGGAATTTAGCAAATCCATCAATATGAAAATCAGTAATATCTAAATTAGGCACTCCATCTAACCAAATAAAGTTTGTCACCCCAAGGTCACTTATATATTTTTCAATTTCCGCTTCTGATAAATCAGGATTTCTATTTTTATTCGTTACTGCGCTTCGAGTTAATAAAGCAGTCCCATTGCTGTCTAATTCAATTGCGCCACCTTCAAGGACAAATTTCCCCCAATCAATTCTTTCAATCTCTAATTGTTTACTAACATTCTCACGTATACGGGCATCATTTTTATATGGAGTTTTCTTTCCCCAACCATTAAATGCTGGATCTAATATTTTCAGATTCTTATTATTGTCATAAACAAAAATCGGTCCACTATCTCTTGCCCACACATCATCAGTAGGAGCGATAAAGAAATCAACTTTATCCATATTCAGCCCTTTATCTATTAAAAGCTTATTGATTCGCTCTTTCTCTTCCTCATCATATGCAACAATGTGGACTTTTTCACCCTCAGTTAAAGCACTTGCCATCTTAATCCAAATAGGTTCAACTTCTTGTTTATACTCTTGACCATATGTGTATTCATGAGGCCATTGTAGCCATGTACCTTCATGTTTATCTTTTTCATCCGGCATCGTATATTTTCCAGCGTTTTTCTGTACCTCTACTTTTTTATCCTCTTTCTCTTTCCCTTTGGCATTTTCATTATTCCCTTCAAAAGAACATCCACTAATAATCGTTGTAGATAATGTAGCTATTAAACAAAACTTTACTATTTTTTTCATTTTTCAACCTCCTGTTCATGTCTACAATACTGTAAGGCTTAACATAGTGTGAAGCTCAAGCTTTTTCATCAATGTAAAAATTACCAATTATTCTTCCGCATGATAATCACATAATTTCAATACAAATAGATGACATTCACAAAGTATATTCCCTATATTTAACATTAATATCATTTGACTTCCTTCATAAATTTATTCTAGTACTAATCCACTCTCATACCTGCTTGTTCACTAAATAAAACATTATTAAATAAAAAAATCGGTATTGATAATTTTATATCAATACCGATTTTCAAATAATTATTTTCCTTCTATTAAATCATTCGCTAATTTCCTAAACTCTTGATTAAATGTATCATTCATACCATTTTGTACGTTAGAGAATAATATTACAAACGTTCTTTTATCCCAGTTAAAATTATTAAAAGTGTTCCAGCCAGCTAATACACCGTGGTTATGATAATAATCTGGGTAAATATAGAAGCTAAATCCATATTTTCTCGCAGGTGATACTGTAAACATATCTGATAAGCTTTGTTTAGAAATCAGCTTTCCATCCATAATAGCCTCATCTAATCTTTTCATATCTTCAACGGTCGTATACATTTCACCACAACCATACAGCCAGTTCATTTTTAAGCGGGGTGTAGCTATTAACTCATTATCTTTTTTCGTGTAACCTTCTGCTAAGAAAATATCTTCAGGGAGAGTTGCACCCATACCAGATTCATTCATTTCAACAGGAGTAAAAATGTTTTCTTTCACATATTCAGCAAGCGGTTTATTCGATATCTTTTCTACAATATACGCAAGTACCATATAATTATAATCTGTATATTTCCATCCTGTCCCTGCAGGAAATTGCAACTTTTGCGCTCCAATCCACGTTACTAACTTTAAACGTGATGCCGCATCAACACTACCTTGTCCCTGATCTGGTAATCCGGACGTATGTGTTAACAAATTTCGTAACGTAATGTTTTTATCTGCTGGAAACGATGGAATATACTTATTTACATTGTCTTCAATATTCAATTTCCCTTTTTCTCTTAGCTGTAATATAGATATTGCAACTACTGTTTTCGTTATGGAACCGATGCGATATTTTGTTCTTGGCGTTGTTAAAACTTTATCTTTTATATTCGCATACCCGTAGCCTTTTCGTAAAACCACATTATTTTTATCCGTTACGAGAACCGTTCCGTTAAATCCTTTATCTTTTAAATATTGATCGAGTTTCGTTGCTGCAATATCATAACGTTTTTGCTGATTCGCATCAACTTTCGATTGAACATTTCCAACTTTATCCTCAAAATTTGAAAATGCCTTCAAACTGTATTTCTTTTCTTTATTTGCATGTATGAGTGCAGCGACACTCCCACAAAAAATAGCAAAAACAAAGAAAGCGATTAACCATTTCTTAAACATATGGGAACCCTCTTTTATCTAGTTTCACTTTATACTTTTCCATTCTATTCTATATCTTTTAATTTTTAAATATCTTATAATCTATCTACTCTATTATTCCTCATAGTAAACTAGATTCCTTTTTCTAACGTTCAAATTTTAACTACTCTCTATTGTAGTTCTTTTTTACAAAATTTCCACCTTACAATCGGATACATCCAACTTTAATTTTAATTTTTTATGTAACATTCGTTACACATTAACAAGAATGGAGGCGTTAATTTGAAAAAGACCGATAAGCGCAATCGTTTAGATGATATGATGTTTCATTATCGAGTAACAAAAAACAATATAGTTTTAATTGAATATTAAGGAAAAAAGATTATAATTTTAAAAGGAAATGATGCTGAAAATTTTTAAAACAAAATAAATCGGGCAAGTAACGAAAAAGAAAAACAGCTTATTATGGCTAAAATTACAGGTAATTTCAAAAGAGGAAATGAGCGTTAATGAAAACCAATCTCATTTCTAAATTGATTATACAGCATATAAAAAAAGAAATGTCACTCTCACGACATTTCTTTAGATTTTCTTCATAAAAGATTTACATTTTTAATATTCTTTTACTGTTACATAAATTCACCGCTGAAACGCTTAATAATGCAGCTATCCCCATCCATGCATATGTGTAGCCTTTTCCATCTACTATATAACCAAACAAAGCAGGCATAAAAATAATAGCTATTTGATTTAACGTAAGCGCAAAACCCACTGTCATCCCTACCGATTCCTCACTTGCAGACTCAGCAACTTCAACCATAAAAAGACTAAACCAACCAATCGCAAAGAACCCTAGCAGTCCGCTCATCACAAACAATACCTCAAGTGTCATTGTGTTTATACTCATTACAACAACTAAAATTAAGCAACAAGAAATACATACAGTTATTAATAAAGGTGTACGACGATCACCTTTGTAATATGTATCACTTATTGTAGCTAATATAATTCGCCCAATCATTCCTGAAAATAGCATAACTGAAAATACTTTCCCTGCTACAATAGGTGTTATCGATTTTTCAATGACTAAAAATTTTATAAAATGTCCGACTAATATCATTTGTAAAGAAATCATGCAAATACCTGTAATAAAAATTGGATACAGCTCTTTTTTACATATTACCTTTTTTAACTGCATCCAAAAAGAAATACTTACATTTTCTTGGCTCGTGTGTTCTCGTACGTACGATTCCTTATAAAATATGAAAAACAATAACCCGCCTATTATACATATAGTTGCAATAACATTTATCGTATAAGCTAAACTAAATTTAATTGTAAGCAAAGGGATTATTACTCCTGCTAACGCCCCGCCAATAGGTATACCAGCTTGCCGTATTCCCATAGCTAATCCGCGAATCTCTTTCGGAAACCATTTCAAGATTACTTTACTTCCACCTGGCTGGGATACGCTATAAAAAGTCCCTATTAAAAAAAGGACAAATAATAACCCAATAAATCCCCTTGCCGTATGAGCAAGTAAAAGCGCCCCGCCAAGTAATACGGCACTCGCTCCAATTAATATTCTTTCATTATATCGATCAAGTAACCTTCCGGCAAAAAGCATACAAAACAACGGACCAATATTTACAGCACTTATTAACAACCCAACCTGCATATTCGAAAGTACATATTTCTGTTTCCAAAATAAAGCGAGTACCCCTACTCCATATGTTATAAGTGTTGCACTTGCCTGTGCTACCGTTGCCAAAGTTAACATCATCCATTTATTAGAACTACTGTACTTTTCAATTTTTTCTTCACTTATCAACGTTATCTCCCCCATATCCCTTTCATTGTATGAAGGTTCTGATATCATGTAAAATAAGTGTTAATAATAGAATCCATCAAAAAAATTGATACCTTTTTCGGGGTGATAATAAATGGACATAAAAGATTTAACGGTTTTTTACGAAGTTGCGACAGTAGGAAATATATCTCATGCTGCTAAAAACTTAAACTATGTACAATCAGGTGTAACGATGCGTATAAAACAACTAGAAATTGAGTTAGGTGTGCCTTTATTTTATCGAAATGGAAAAGGCGTTACTTTAACTTCTAACGGAGAAATTTTATTAACATATGCAGAACAAATCATCCATCTAATCGATCAATCCATTCAAGCTGTCCAAAGTAACGGAACCGAGCCAAAAGGTACGTTAAAAATCGGGTGTACAGAATCGACAACAGCCGTTCGTCTCCCGTCTATATTAACGACCTATTATGAAAAGTATCCAGAAGTTGAATTGATTCTAGAAACAAATACGACAGACCAATTAACTCAGCTCGTTTTAGAGCGAAAACTAGACGGGGCTCTTATCGCTGGAAATATTCAGCATACTGAACTTCATACACTTTCATTTCGAGAAGAAGAACTCGTTCTCATTAGCAAGACTCCTCTATCTTCCTTTAAAACAATAGAAGAACTGAATTTACTCGCTTTTAGTCAAGGTTGTTATTACAGAAAACTATTAGAAAACTGGCTTCAAGAAGAAGGGATTTCACCTAAAAGAATACTAGAGTTCGGAACAATTGAAGCAATACTTGCATGTGTAAAATCAGGTATGGGTACGGCTATTATGCTGAAATCTATTATTCCAGATTACGAACATGGTTTATCTTTAAATACATTACCAAATCACTTTAGAAAGGTTCCTACTACTTTTATTATTCGAAAAGATATTTTCCACTCAGCTGCCTTGCAAAAATTTATGGAGATGATCAACAATGCGTGAAAAAAAATACGCGGAATGAAACGAAAAACAAAAACTCTTATAAAAAGAATTGAAGACTCTACTAAAGCATTTCCGTCTACTTTCTATAACGATGAATACTGGCATATGCCTTTACCAGGCTCTCAAGCTTTTATCGATTCTAGTACAACACCTAGGAAAGTAAAGCGATTGTGCATTCAAACCCTGTTAAATCAAGCAAATCAATTAATGACAATGAAACCGAACGATACAAATACATATCGAGTCGTTGTTATGATCAAAATAGCAAGCTTATGGAACTCACAAATCATCATATTTAAAAACGATGACTACTTTCAAAATTTTTTCAATAGAGATAACGAATTTCAAAAATGGATTCCCCTCTCCAATGCTTCCGACTTCGGGCGTGAATGGAAAATATCAATTTCTAACAGCATCCAAACATTGCATTTCCAAGAGATAATCCATGATGAAGATGGATTTTATGATGAAGGAGAACTTTTGTTTATAGGAGAGTTATCATAAAAGGGGAACTGCCAAATGAAAAGCTTCCCTTTTTCTACTAAACAAAATCGCTATATAATGAATTTAACATTTCACTATATAGGAGGTTTTCATATGGTAATCCCTAAATATCCTGAAGTCCCACATCTTACGAAAAAACAAATTGAAGAAATAACCGAAATCGCTTTCCTAAAAAAATCAACACCACAACAGTGTGATGCAATTTTCGTTTTCGGTGGTTCCCATCCTGGTAATTGGCAAGCTCCTTTACATGCTTATCAACAAGGTTTAGGTGCACAAATTATCGTCACAGGTGGTACTAGTTTACATGGAATGAAACATCCAAACTGGCATTATGGAGATTTATCAGAATCCGAAGTAATTGTTAACAAGTTAATTGAACACGGTGTACCGGAAGATGCTATCGTTTTCGAGAAAAACTCTCTCCATTCTATCGCAAATGTAATTGAAGCTAAGAAAATCTTTGATTTTACAACAATTAATAGTTTACTATTTGTATGTAAAAGCTTAGGAGCAGGCCGGCAATATAGAGTATTAAAAAAACATTTACCAAAACATATAACTTGTATTCCATATACATTTGATACAAGTTTTGATGGTGATTTTATAATTAATAGATATAATTGGATGGAAAACGAGAAAAGTCGCTCTATGATTTTCGGCGAATACTTGAGAAATGTTTGCTACGGCCGAAAAGGTGGAATTGAACCTCCTGAGAAAGAGATTGAAGGGTTAGAAAAATACGTATCATATTACCAACATCTTGCATAATATTTTTTCAACATATAAAATATCGGGAAGCCAATATAAAGGCTTCCCGAATATTCTAATGATGCATAAATAACACTAAAATTACTTTTCCTTTTTCATTCCCCCACATAGACGCCTACCATTGTACACATATTAAGCCAACGCAGCTGGCGGCAATAATTCCGGTCCTTTCCCGATGCGCGCCAATACCCAATCATCGTAATACCACATTTCTGTTTGGCGACGACTCATCATATAATCCCAGCGTACTTCTCGCTCAAATTCAATGATTTGTCCGTCACCACCAATTGTCACCCAGTTAAAACTTCCGTTATTATGCATCATCTTTATCCATAGAACAGGAAACTCCACAGTTTGTCCCCCGTCAACATAATGTCTCGTTTGTTTTTCTATACGAAGCAAAGTTAGGCCCTTTGCATATTGTCGATCAACCTTTTCCATTACATCCATCGCTATTTTCTCTGCCTCATCCTTATGAGGTAGTTTATTAGCGTATACTGGCATCATATTCGTGTAACTTAAAAGATGCTTACTCTTTTGAGAAGTAATAGTTGTTATATGAGAGCCACCATAATTCAGTGGTTCTTCTGCTTGATAACGCTGAATTTCAACATTTACACCGTCACGTAGTTCTTCATGCTCATGCACTAATTTTACATACTTCGGAATTGGTAATAACATTGAAACTTCCTTACTACAGTTTTGAAAAGCATTTAATTGATTAGCCATTAAGCATCTCTCCCTTTACTCGTTTCGTTTTGAAATAATGCTTTCGGTACTTTCGAAAGCATTGTCGTAATCTCTCCTGCATAATATACATATAATTCATGCATCGCTCGTGTACATGCTACATAAAATAAATTCCGTTCAGATTCTTTGCTGTAAATATCACTTGAAGCATCAAATATAATAACAGCGTCGAACTCTATCCCTTTTGCTAAATAAGCAGGAATAATAACAACGCCCTTCTCATAAGTCGTATTTTCTTTCTGCACAAAATGGTAGTCTAATTTATCCCTTATTAACTCCATAGCCTTCATACATTCTTCATTGGTTTTACAAATGATCGCAATTGATTTATGACCTTTCTCTTGCAAATCTCTTGCTTTATCAATGATACTTTCCACACGCTCTTGTTCATCATTCACTTTTATACATAACGGCTTCTTACCATCCCGATTAAAAGCTTCAATTTCTTTCCCGTTCGGAATGATATGTTTTGTAAGTTCAATAATAGGTTTTGCTGAGCGATAACTACGATTTAACTGAATGGTTTCTACTTTGCTATTTGCAAACAACGTTGAAATTATATTTGTTCCTCTATTACTAGCATGAGCGAAAATGTTTTGATTTACATCACCGAGCAACGTCCACTTTGCCTTCGGAAACAGTCGTTTCATAAACGCTAATTGAAATGGTGTATAATCTTGTACTTCATCAACAAATACAAATTTCACAAGATGGTTCGTTTTAAAACCTTCTATTAATTCTTTTAAAAATAAATAAGGAGCTACATCTTCATATGCTAATCGCTTTTCCTCTAAACACTTTACTGTTTGCTTACATATTTCTTCCCAACCATCCGGTGCGAAAACATCTTTCTGGATCGTTTCAAAGCACTGCTGAAATATTGCAGAATGATTTACAAAAGCTAAAGATTTCACCTTTCTTCGCACCGAACGGAAATGCTTTCTCACTACATATTTCGTTAACACTTCATGCTCTTTCTCGTAATAATCAAATTGATTATCCTTCTCTAACTTTTCATACAAACGATTATAATCTTCTTTATTTAAATATTGAATTTCCCGCTCTACCCATTCTTTTTTCGCTTCTTTCTTTTCAAAGCTATTTAATTTTTTACTAATCCATTCCGTTACAAGTTGCATTCGATTCGGTATTGAAATGGCTGTGTTTAGGGAATAAAAATAATCATATATTGCATTTGCATGTATGATTATTTCCCCTTTAAATGTTACATCATGAAATTGCATCCCTTTTTCACCAAGGTTTCTCGCATACTTTTCAATCAGCCCCATAAATTCAATTGATGATTTATATTGAATTCCTTTTAGCCTCGTTTCATACACGTTTTCCTGTTCTTTCGTTAACATGTATTCTAACTGCGAAAAAGGATCTTCTACAGTAAAACTTTTTCCAATCATATGTTCCATGTATGCTTGGATAGTTGTTTGTTGCATATTCTCCTCACCAAGCTCTGGTAAGACGTTAGCAATATAGCTATTGAACAACTCATTCGGAGAAAATAGCAAAATTTGATCCGCGTTTACTGTCCCGCGGTAACGATATAATAAATACGCAACCCGTTGCAGAGCTGCTGAAGTTTTCCCACTTCCAGCCGTCCCTTGCACAATTAGTACATCACTTTTATCGTTTCGAATAATTTTGTTCTGTTCCTTTTGAATTGTCGCTACAATACTTTTCATTTGTTCACTTGCATTTCTTCCTAACGCTTCTTGAAGGAGTTCATCCCCTATCGTTACACCTGTATCGAACATACTTTGAATGTTACCATTTCGGATAATATATTGACGTTTCAAAAGTAAGTCACCTGATATTGTCCCCATTGGCGCTATATACTTTGCACTTCCTAAAGAATAATCGTAATAAAGACTAGAAATAGGTGCGCGCCAATCATATACTAAAAATTCATCTGTCTCTTTATCATAAAAAGAGCCGATACCAATATAGATCTCATCAGTATCCACCTCTTGTTCTTCTTTAAAATCAATTCTTCCAAAGTACGGTGTATCTTTTATTTTCGTTAAAAGATTATATTCATTTTTCGCATGTCGATGGGTATGCTCCCTTTCCGAAAGAATCTCGGCCTCTTGCCTAATACTAGCCGCCGTTTCAACCGCCTCTTTAATATTATCTATATTTACTTTTACATCTTCCCAAAAGTTTTTTCTTATATTTACAATTTCAGACTTCATCGAACCAACTCGGCTGTCCAGCTCATTCAGTTCCTCGTCTACTTTTTCAATGACTACATTTACACGTTGTTGTTCTTCTTTATAATGACTCATATAATCTCCCCTTCTCATTACGTTTCCTGATTGAAAGCCTTATATGATACGAAGTTCTTTACTTTTGAAAAATACCACGCGCAACAATTTCCCATGACTTTTGAAATTCTTCGTTTATCTTCTCTTCTTTCCATCGCTCAGAAAAAGCAGGGTGGTAGAACGGTGAAAGGAGTCCAAAAATCGTATGCGCTAAAAATAAACTGTCTTGTTTTTCAATCTCGTTACGCTCTATCCCTTGATTTATAACCTTCTCCAATTGTCTAACTAATCTTTCTTCGTGTTTTTGGATAACAGCATTTTTTTGCTGAACTAACGAACTATTCAATGTAAATAGCTCTTCATTTTCCAGTAACTCTTTCTGTTTAAGTTGGAACAAACATAAGAACCACTCTTGTAAAATCACTGCTGTTTCTCCGTCTTTCCCACTAATTTTCTCAAGTTGATCCGAATACTTTAATAACCATCTTTCCAAAATAGCGTCTCGAAGTGCTGCCTTACTACGAAAATAAGAGTATAAAGCTGCATGACTAACATCAAGTGATTTCGCAATACTAACGAGTGTCGTCCTACTCCATCCATATTTAATCAATTCCTTTTCCGCTGCATCCAAAACAACATTTTTCGTCAATGCCTTTTCAGTCATTTCTTTCACCATCCATTTTGTTTATATAATAAAATTATCTTCTGTTATTTCAACAACTTACATTTTTTATTATTTGTAAGTTGCAATCAAAAAAATTCATCTTTCAAGTAGGTTATAAGATTAGCACATCCGCTTACAACTTACAATATTTTATTTTTGTAAGTTGTAAGCAATAAAACCACCGCTTTTGAAATACAAGCGGTGGTTTTATATTTAATTACATAATAAACGATTCATTATCTCTTCAAGTAATATACCCGGCTTTACTACCTCATTTTCCGTACGCCATCCAATAAATCCATCTGGTCTTATTACTACCGCTCCTCCATTTTCTATCCCGTATAGTTTTCTAAAAAAGTTACCTTGATCGATAAAATCACCAGTTAAACCTACCTGATACACTTTTATCTTTACTCCTAATCGGGATGAAACAACATTTGCAGCTTCATTCCAAGCACTAGGCTCTGCTCCAGTAAGTAACACAAAGTTGCTACCAAATAGATCAAGTATAGAAACTTCATTTCCTTCATAAGTTCCCCAAAAATGTGGCGCACGCGTTCCCGGGCGTCCGTTCAAATCAACTATATTCATTCTATGCGATGTGTTACATTCGTCTATAATTGCTTCTGAGCAATACTGATAACCAGCAGTGACAGCTAAACTATCCATATTACTCAAATTACCTTCCTCTCTATTCGCAGCACGAAATAATATACTACTCGCATGGTCCGTCGTTAATTTTGCAACAGGATATCTCTCGTCATGATACGTTTCTAACAATTTTGGATTTGCTTTCCCTTTTATAACAGCCGCTAATTTCCAAGCTAAATTATGTGCATCTTGTATTCCTGTGTTTGAACCGAATCCTCCTGTTGGCGGCATAATATGCGCCGAGTCACCAACTAAAAAGATGCGATTGTCCTGAAATTTTACCGCTGTACTTTCACTCGCTTCCCACGGCAAAACACTTACTATTTCTGGCTTAATATCCGTACTTCCAATTGCAGTTTGAATAATTTGTTTACAGCGTTCTATAGAGAAATCCTCTGGTCGCTCCCCTTTTACTGGATCATATGCTACATGATAAATCCATTTACTTTCGTTATCGACTGGAATAAGCGCACCAATTACTTCTGGATGAAGTATCATAGTAAAACCGAATGCGTCTCCTTTAATAAATTCACTCAAATCCGCTTCAAAATATATGTTCATATAATAACCACCGATTGTACCACGGCCCTCAGTTAGAATACCTAGCTGTTCACGTATTTTACTTTTCGCTCCATCTGCTGCAATTACATAATCACAATGAATCATGCTCTCTTCTTTCGTGTCACGATTTCGAATAGTTGCTATTACTCCGTTCTCATTTTGTTCATAAGAAACCAGTTCATGATAAAAAGATAGCTCTCCGCCTAATTTTTTCGCGCATTGTAACATCATCTCTTCTAAAGTAATTTGATAACAAGCAGTTTGTTTTGATGGGCTAATCTCTTCCACTTTACGAAATAAATTTTCGTTATTTTCATACTGCGCCGCCCTTATTTGTTCCAACTCTTCATGCTTTACCTCAGCTATTGTTTGAACTGCAATTCTCCCGTGACAATTCTCTAATGCTTTACCAGCTAATCTAATTCCTTTTTCTAGACCCAGTTCTCGGAATAATTCCATTGTGCGAAATGTAATTCCACCCGCTTTCGGATGAATCGCAGTAGACGGATGCCTTTCAATAAGTACATAATCAATGTTATGTTTCGCAAGAAATAATGCAGACGATAATCCTGATAATCCCCCTCCAACAATTAAAACTGGTACATGTTTCGATTCCATACATTTTCCCTCCACATATATTCTTCTGAGCTCAGTGACATAAATATAATCAAAAAACCAACAAAAATATAGACTTATATTTCATTTTGAATTATCATATAGATAGATTACGCCCCAAATTACTTTTTTCCTTTTATACATCTACAACTATGAAGACTGTGTATGAATAAAAGGAAAAAACAAAAAGAGCCTTCGTTATATGAACTGTATCCCGAATCATGGGCACTTAAAAAAAGCCCCATGATTCGGGTTTTTTGTGTATTTTTATCAAAAAACCTCGTTATACTGGAACCAACGATAGAAATGAGGTACGGAGAATGAATGATGCATTGACTTTAAGTTAATTAGATTGATAAGAAAAAACCTATGCCCATGCATAGGTTTTTTTGTTCATTTCCTTCTATTATAATAGTAGATTAATTACGCAAAATGAGTATCAGTCCAAATTACTTGTGATATCACACTCGTACTGTTTCTTGTCACATCAATATGAAATTGATCTTCTGCCGTAATGTGACAGGTTTGTCTTGCTGCTGCGCTAAAATGTATTTCGTATTTCCCATCAATGTTTACTATCTCTATATCTTTCCACATGGTGTTCTTTTGAAAGCCAGTACCGATTGCCTTTACTGTCGCTTCTTTGATACACCACATAATAGAATAATTGATATAATTTTCTTTTGCCCACAGTACTTCTTACTTTGTAAATAGCTTTTGAAGTATTTTTTTATTCTTCCATCTTTCAATCTCTGTAATATCGATGCCTATTCCTTTAATCATTTAAAGCGACTTTCTTGCTTTGATTTGCCGATTTTGCAGTCGCGATATATACACCGATTAATACAAATAACATACCGATTACTTCTTTCCAACTCATGACAGAACCATAGAATACGACAGAAATTAAAGTCGTAACGATTGGTGTAAGGTTCAGATACATGCTCGCTTTGCTCGCCCCGATTTGCTCTACACCTTTATTGAAAATAATATATCCAACGAGCGTACCACATACAACCATATAAAACATTTCTAACCAGCTTTGTGCAGACATACTAGGTACTTTGTCCCAACCCCCTTCATATAAGGAAGAGATTGCTAGGAAAACAGAACCCATAACAGTCATTATTGTCGTAGCAAATAATGGTGAAACGTCTTTCATGACAGCTTTCCCTACTAAACCATATATAACGCCGCATGCTAGAGCTGCTAAAAACAATAAATCCCCAACATTAAATGCTAAGGAAAGTAACATATCAAGAGATCCTTTTGTAATCACGATAATAACACCGACTAAAGATAGTACTAAACTGATTCCGACTTTACTGTTCCATTTTTCATTTAAAAAAAGAATCGAACCTAGTGTAACGAAGATTGGCATGGTTGCAATAATTAATGAACCATTGATAGCGGACGTATAGTGTACACCTAAAAAGAATAAAGCGTTATAGCCGAAAATACCAGTTAACGCAACGAGTAATAGTCCTTTCCATCCTTTCTTGATAGAAGCCATATCCCATTCTGATTTAATTGTTAAATACACCATCAGGATGACACCTGCGATACCGAAACGAAGAGTAGCTGCGACTAATGACGGGATTTCAGTTACAACATGTTCAGCTGTCGAGAAGGAACCGCCCCAAAACAAAGGAACTAGTAGAAGTAAGAAATAAATCTTGTTTGATTGGTTTTGATTTTGCATCTTTGTACCTCCTATTTAGTTAAATGTGTAAGTTTCACGTTTACATGTTCAAACTTATAAACATGTTATGCAAAAAAATTAATACCCTGCTTCAATCGCAGATACTAATTCTTTCATATAAATAACGAAATTACTGGTTGTCAAAGAATAATATACTTCTTTTCCGTGTTTCTTTGGTCTAACCAATTCTGCTTGCTTTAATATTTTTAAATGATGGGATACTGCAGGTCTAGAAATTGACATTTGTTCTGTTATTTGAGTTACATTTAAACCATCGGTTTTAAGTAAAATCATGATAATTTGTTGCCGATTTACATCGCCCAATGCTTGGAAAATGGGAGTCGTCAAATTGAATTGTTCAAGAATGTTTTCTCTGTTTTTGCATTCGTAATTTTCCATGATTCGCATCCTTTTTAATAAATATATTTATAATGATACCATCCGCGTGGGGTTAATGAGGTAATGTCGCTGATGGTATCCCAACTATTGTAAGTATATCATCTTTCCTAACAGAAGTTAGTAAATATAGGAATTGAAATTCGAAAATTTCTTTTGCTTCTATTAACATAAAAAGTTCTGCTAAATGAATCATGTTCTCCATATCTGATAAGATCGTTTTGTTTTTATGACAGTTAAATGGACACAATGTAATGAAGTCCTTACAATAGATTTCAAGGGGATAATTCATAATAAACGTATAATATTTTTAGTTAACCTCACACAGAATACATATAAGTACAAGTAAATAATTAATAACCAATTACAATTGAAATTTCAAAATACACAAAAAGGAGGAGATACGATGACTAATAAAAACGAAACTGGTTGGAACTTAGAGAGTAGCTATACTGACCTGCCAAAATCATTTTTCACCGAAATCCCCCCAACTCCTGTACACTCACCGGGGTTAATTAAACTAAATAATTCTTTAGCAATATCTCTCGGCTTTAATCCTGAGGAACTAAAAAAAGACGCTGAAGTTGCCATTTTAGCTGGTAACGCAATCCCAGAAAGAGCTCACCCGCTAGCTCAGGCGTATGCTGGGCACCAATTTGGTCATTTCAACATGTTAGGAGATGGTCGTGCCCTTTTAATTGGAGAACAAATTACTCCTTCAGGCGAACGGTTTGATATTCAATTGAAAGGTTCCGGTCCAACTCCATATTCGCGCCGTGGTGATGGCCGCGCTGCACTCGGTCCGATGCTACGTGAGTATATTATTAGTGAAGCGATGTACGCGCTTGATATTCCAACTACTCGCAGTTTAGCAGTAGTCTCAACTGGCGAACCAATCTATCGCGAAACGAAGTTACCTGGAGCTATTTTAACTAGAGTTGCAAGCAGTCATATACGCGTTGGAACATTCCAATACGCCGCAGCTCGAGGCTCAATCGAAGATCTCAAAGCTTTAGCTGATTATACGATAAAAAGACATTATCCAGAGGTTGAATCTACTGAAAATCCATATGTCGCACTACTACAAGAAGTCATTAAGAGACAAGCAAGCCTTATCGCAAAATGGCAACTCGTTGGCTTCATTCACGGCGTAATGAACACTGACAATATAACGATTAGCGGTGAAACGATTGATTACGGTCCATGTGCCTTTATGGATAGTTATAATCAAGGAACAGTATTTAGCTCTATTGACACACAAGGCCGTTATGCATACGGAAATCAACCATATATGGCTGCATGGGATCTCGCACGTTTAGCTGAATCTTTAATACCGATACTACACGAAGATGAAGAAGCAGCGCTAAAGATTGCACAAGATGAAATTTCAAAGTTTAGCGTGCAGTACGAAAACAATTGGTTCCTCGGAATGAAGAAGAAATTAGGACTATTTAGCAATGAAGAGCATGATCAATCACTTATTGAGAAACTTTTAAAAGCGATGGAAAAATATAAAGCAGATTATACAAATACATTCCGTGCATTAACTGACAATACATTAGAAAATGCACCTTTATTTGAAAGTCCTGAATTTAAAGAATGGTACGAGCTATGGCAATCTCGGTTAGAAAGACAAAAAGAATCACAAGATGATGCCTACAAGTTGATGAAAAATAACAACCCAGTAATCATCCCCAGGAACCACAGAGTAGAAGAAGCACTAGAAGCAGCTGTTAAAGATGGAGACTATAGCGTAATGGAGAAACTTCTTCAAGCTTTAGCAAATCCTTATGAATATTCTCAAGAACAAGCGGATTACTGCACGCCTCCTGTGCCGTCTAATCGTCCTTATCGTACTTTTTGCGGGACGTGATTGTGTAATACTTTTTTAAAAGGTGTGTTCATACAAATTGTGTGAACGCACCTTTTTATACATTTCCCTTTCAAAAAAGCGGACTGAAGCACCCTTTAGCTATCCTTACTAAATTCCACTCCCTCCTTCCTTAAACTAAATATCAAAACTATCTTTATTCCAATTTGTTTAATAGTAAATCTACTAAATAAATGTTGAGAAATATAAAACATCATTTCTAAATATTGTTATTTTTGATACTATATTTTATAAGAATATTCAAAAAGCGAGGGGATTTCATGAACGTTCAACTACAAGGTAATGAACAAATTACGAAATTATTTAATGATTGGTATTTAGCTATGCTAAAGCAAGATGTTTCACAGGCAACGAATTTAAAGCATGAAATTGAGGAAAAGGAACTAAACTTTGAAGAAGATGAAAACTTAGCATTATATCATTCATTACTAGACTTTCGATTTAAAGTTTTAGCAGATAGTTTAAGCATTTCAAAAGATAGTTTTGATAAAATAGATTCTTACGTAATCTCATCTAATCACCCACTGTCTTACTACTATCATTTCTTTAAAGGCATTTATGCAACTTTAACCACAGACTATAACTTAGCTAGCGAGCATTATGAACAGGCTAAATTATTATTAGTAAATAACACTGATAATCTAGAGCAGGCTGAATTTTATTATCGAATGGCTATTTTCCATTATCACTTTTACCAACCAATTGAATCTATTGAATATGCGACAAAGGCTAAAGAGATTTTCAATAAACAAGCTGGCTACGAAGTTAAAGTTGGATTATGTAAAAATACATTAGGTGCCTCATTTGTATATTTAAAACAATATGAACAAGCAGAAGAGCAATATAATTCAGCAATACACCTTTTACAAAAATCCGATGAAAAAGAATTAATTTTAAGTGTACGTAATAATTTGGGTTGGTTATATGCCAGTCAAAACCTCTCCACACTCGCAATACGTCACCTATCAGAAGTAACTGAAAAGAGGCCTACACATTTCAAAGCTCTCTTCTTACAAGCAAGAGAACACTCTAAACTAGATGAAACAAGTATTGCTGAGGGGTTAATCCAAAAAGGATTAAAAATTTGTATGGAATTAAATAATGAAGAATATATATATCATTTTAAAATTCTAAACGAAATAAATAATAATGTTCCTTCTGAAGAATTAGAAACAATTATTCTTAAAGGAATTACGTATTTCGACAAAGAATTATTATATAACTACACTCAAGAATACTCAGAAAAATTAGCTGTTAAATTTTATGGTGAAAATAACCACATTAAGGCAAGCGAATATTTTCATAAGGCGTTACAGGCAAAAGAAAAAACATTTGAGAAAGGGGCATTGAAATGATTAAAAAAATTGGCTCTGTTTTTTTAGGACTATCTGTTTTCGGTATTTTAGCTACTGGTATTCATAGTTCAATTACATACCAAGCGGGTCATGCTGATCTTCCTGCACCACAAAGACCTGACTTTGTTCAATCTGTTGACGTAAGTAAAGACTACAACTCAACAACAGCTGTAAAAGCGCTTTAAAAACGAAAGACCTTCCATTAAGAAGGTCTTTTTTAAATGCACTTATTTAGTTAATGTAATCGAATATTTCTTCATACAGGGCTTTCCATATGCCTCCGACGGGATTCGAACCCGCACTCCTTTCGTAAGCATAGACTGAGGGGAACACGCTTCCCTACGGAATTTCACCGACAGGAATTCCGCCTGTCTCAGCTTATTTGCTTTTCGGTGCTTCTGAAACCTTCGCCTTGCGACCCGGTGCGACATGTTTTCCGGCGCTCTTCCCTTCTAGAGCTACGGAGGCATTTTCTTTTAAGTAAAAATATATTTTCTACAAAATTAGTAAATTACCTTCATTTCACAGAACTTATTTTGTTCCTTTCATCAACTCCGCAATCTCTCTACTCCCCTCACTACCAACTTTCTCAAGTTTTTCAATAACTAAATTCCGCCTCTCCACAGAATGATTTTGACTTAACTTCGCCTTTCCTTCTATTTTATTTATCTTTACTTTGAACCCAACTATCCCTTTACTTAATCCTGCCATATAATTCGAATCTACTTCATTTAGCGAGTAGGTACTCTGTGGGTCTTCATATTTATGTACTAAATCTTGAAGAGAATTTAATAATTCCTGTTCATCCTCAACAACTTCTAACTCTCCATATACATGTACTGCAACATAGTTCCACGTTGGTACAGCTTTGTTTGTTTCATACCACGACGGCGATATGTAACTGTGTGGTCCTTGGAATATTGCTAATACTTCTTGATTCTCAATATCTTTCCACTGTTCATTCGGACGTGCGAAATGGCCATGTAAAGTTAGAGTCTCCCTATTTAATAACAACGGTAAGTGCGTTGCATATGGTTCCCCGTTATGTTGAGAAAATAAAGTTGCAAAGCTATTTTGTTCAATCATTTCGTACTTCGTCTCTTCATCTTTTATAGTGAAATGTTTTGGTATGTACATAAGCTCCCTCTTTTCTTATCTTCTTATTTCCCATTATATTTACGAGATTTATTATTTGGCAGGGGCAGATTGTAATTGTTTTATAAGGTCAGTTCATATAGTAAAACCTCTTCTTCAAAAATAATAGGTGGCATTATATGATTTCTGCCACCTTAGTCTATTTTCGTATTGATACAAACTCTTCTATTCAACGATCCTTCATAGCTTTTTCTAATACATATTCAATGAATTCCGTTTTACCTAAGCTATAACCTCTGAATATGCGTATCCTTAAAATCAGTTTCATACTTCAATCCATACCCAAGCATTCGATCCATTCCAATATGTGCTGTCCATATTAAACCAACCATTAAAATTGTATCCATCTTTACATAGACCCCTATTAAAACAAGTAATATTGATATGATATATGTGTGAAATAGATTATAAATTTGTGCACCAACACGTTTGTTAATAGCGTACGCCACCATTGCTAAATCAGGTGCAAAAAGTAATACGATAAATAATAACCAACTAAATCCACATAATGCATATATATAAATCGCAGCTAATAAGACGACCAATCCTTCAAAGTGTATAATTCGTTTCTCCAAAATTCATCATTCCTTATCTGTTAGCTTGAAAATTTTATTCGGATTTAAAATATTTTGCGGATCAAGAGCTTTCTTTATTTTCTCCATTACCAATAATGCCGCACCATGTTCTTCTTCTTGATACTTCTGCTTTCCTATTCCAACGCCATGCTCTCCTGTACAAGTTCCGCCACGCTTAAGAGCATACAGTACAATACTTTCATTTATTTCATCCGCTTTTTTCACTTCATCTTTATCATTTGGATCAATCATTAAGAGCACGTGAAAATTCCCGTCTCCTACATGGCCAAGAATACCACCAACAAGGCCCACCTTATCTAACGTCTCTTTCGCATTTTGAATCGCGCCAGCTAACTCTGAAATTGGCACACATACATCTGTACTCATTAGCTTTTTGCCAGGGTAACTATGAACGTAAGAATAAGCTAAGTTATGTCTTGCATCCCATAATTTATTTCTTGCCGCAGTTTCAGTTTCAAAAGCAACTTCTTTACATTTATGATCAAAAACAATTTCCTTCGTAAACTCGATATCTTGCGTTAGCCCTGCTTCATTTCCGTGAAACTCTAAAAACAGTGTTGGTTCTTCTCTGTAATTTGTTTCATTGTAATGATTTACTTGTTTCATAGATAATTCATCAACAAGTTCTATTCTCGCAATTGGAATACCAGCTTGTAGTATATTAATAACAGCTTCTACTGCATCATTTATAGTTGGAAACGATGCTCTCGCAGCCATAACATGTTCTGGTATGCCGTATACTTTTAATGTTAGCTCTGTAAAGCATCCAAGCGTACCCTCTGATCCTACGAAAATACCATTTAAATGATAACCTGATGATGACTTCGCCGCTAAATTGCCAGTATGTATCACTTGCCCATCAGCAAGCACCACTTCTAAATCACGAACTTGATCACGCATTACGCCATACTTAACCGCTGTCGTTCCGCTCGCATTCGTAGCAGCCATGCCTCCTAACGTTGCATCTGCACCTGGATCTACACTAAAAAACAAACCGTACTTTTTCAATTCTTTATTGAGCTGAGAACGAGTCACTCCTGGTTGTACTTTCACAAGAAAATCTTTCTCTCTTATTTCAAGTATTTTGTTCATTAATGAAAAATCAACTGTAATCCCCTTTTCATAAGGAATTATATGACCTTCTAAACTAGAACCTACTCCAAATGGAATGACAGGTTTTTTATGCTCACTCGCTACTTTCATTATTGCTCTAACCTCTTCCATCGTTTTTGGAAAAACAACTACATCAGGTAAACTACTAGTATGGTAAGATTCATCTTTACTATGTAACTCTCTTACTGTCTTATTAACCACTACTTGCTCTTCAGGAAGTACATCCTTTAATTCATTTACTAAACGTTCAATTGTTATTTCCATTACGTACTCTCCTTTTATATTATTTACGCCACATTAATTATACCATTTTTATACAAAATAATCAGAATAGTGAGATTCCTATAATTTTATATATAAAAAAGAACTTGCAGTATTCCCTACAAGTTCTTTTTTATAAAACTATATTTTAGACGATTTCTTCAACAGAATCATAAACCAAACTAAAGTAAATGCCATCATAGAATGAGAGAACCCTACAATATAAGTTAACCCTTTAAAGTCCGCTCCATTTAGTTGAAGAAGTCCTCTCGCTGCTAGCGAACCTAACATTAAAGTTAATGCGATATTATGTAAAATAAACCAGTTATTAAATCCTTTCACTTCATGAAACGCGAATACTTTCGCTAATCCTAAAGCAATTAAAAAGAAGAAAAAGCCAAGTACTAACGTATGCGTATGCAAAAGATTTAATAAAGTAGATCCTAAAATCCCTTTATATTTTCCATACTCCCTAGCAAATATTCCTGACAATAAACCGATAATCAAATAAGTAAACGATGCATTATATAATTTCTTCATTATGTACCTCCTTAAGTAGAATGTGTAGTGCGTCATATTTAGTAATAATGATAGTTATATAGTAAAAACTCCTAGTTACCTAGGAGTCATTGTATAAGTATCTCACTCTTTACAATCAATTCTAATTATAAAATATCCTTTTATACAAAACAAACGAACTTTATGTGAACAAGCAGGGCTCTATTAAAATATGTTGCATTTTTGTATTTCGCAATCCATACTAATTGTTATAACTATTAAAGGTGGTGCAATAGATTGATAGTTCTTGAAACTGAAAGACTCACTCTTCGCTGGCTCGATGTAAAAGATGCTCCGTTTATTCTTGAATTAGTAAATGATCCTGCATGGATTCAATTTATTGGTGATAAAGGTATTAAAAACTTAAAAGATGCAAAAAAATACATCTTAAATGGACCCGTCGATATGTATAATAAAATGGGCTTTGGTCTTTACTTAGTTGAACAAAAAGAAAATCTCACACCAATTGGTATGTGCGGCCTTATTAAAAGAGATTCATTAGAAGATGTTGATATCGGCTTTGCCTTTTTAGAAAAATTCCGTTCGAAAGGATACGGCTATGAATCAGCTTCTGCTGTAATAGAATACGGTGTACAGAAGCTAAGAATGAAACGAATTGTAGCAATTACTTCTATAGATAATGCTGCTTCAGGTACGCTGTTAGAAAAAGTAGGATTGCGATTCGAAAAAATAATTTCAGACTCAGGAGAAGATCTAAAATTATTCGGGTATAACGCATAACAAAAAAGGATCACCATGAATGGCGACCCTTTTTTTCACTTCACTTCTACCGTATAATTCCCTGTTCCACCACCATACTGGTATACATGTAAATAGTACTTCCCTGGATACGTATAGTAACTACCTACTAATTTATTTCCTTGTTGCTGTGCATACGTAACATAATTATTTAAATCTGCTTCTGAATAAAGAACCCAGTTTACTCCGATATTATTTTCCTTCGTTACATTAATTTGAAGGTTTTTCGCAGTTTCTATATTTATTTCAAAGTAATCACTCGTATCACCGTTTCCTAAACTAGCACGTAAAACTTGATTTAACTGCAGTTTATTTGCCGTTTGGAATGAATTATTTGGCTCTTTTTCTACACTGTTATCTTCTTTCTTTTGAACCGTTACACTTGTTGTAGCAGTATTAGTTAATCCTTTATCGTCTGTTACTGTTAATTTCGCCGTATACGTTCCTTCTTTTGTATATACGTGAGTTGGATTTTGCTCATTACTTACCGCACCATCACCGAACTCCCAGTTATAAGAAGCAATTTTCCCATCTTCATCTTTTGATCCATCGCTTTTAAACGAGATTGCTTCATTCGTATGTCCGCTATACGGACCATTTATAACCGCGACCGGCGCTTTATTCACAGCACCTTCTTCTGTATTAATACCGTGGAACACAACATCATATTCAAATTGCCCTGATGCATTTACACGGTAATTCACGAAGTAAGCTGTTACTGTTTTATAGCCTGTCCATTCTTTTGCACTTAAACGTTTTAACGTATCATTAACGTTTTGCGTAATTGTTTTCCAGTCTTCATATTCTCCTTTTGCAGAAGTTCCTGTATATGTTCCTTGCAGTGTAAATGTATTAAAGAATTGTGATTTATTTTTCTTTACTGATACATTACTTAATTTTGCTTCCGCTGTAATTTCTGCGGCAATATCTGAAACTGGTTTCGGTGCATGAGTTGCTAAATAATCATCTGACACTAACGGAACATTATATTTCTCACGGTTGTCTACTAACATTTGCATATAGTCTTGATACTCTTTATTTAAATTCGCATCTTTACTTAAAGCAGAGCGATATGCATCATATGCTGTTACATCATTTTTCCTAATAAGATCATGAACTTTATCAAACATATCGTATCTCTTATTGTACATATACGATTGTAAAGCAAAGGAATAATTATAGAAATCCCACGTTCCATACTTTGCATTTAACGTTCGCTCTGCCGTATAACGTTCTGCTGGATTCGAAGATAGTCCTCCTATAATACTCTTTCTTGGAACGACGTTGTCCGTTCTCGTTGCACCTGCAAAAAACTCAGCATTCCCTTCTTCAAACCAAGATAATCTCTCATTCTCATACATCTTACCTTGCCCCCAAAGTCCTGGCACTTCATATCTACCTTGTAAATAATGCGTGAACTCATGTCGGAACAATTCTTCTAAACTATAAATACTTTCTTGTGGCGTACGTTCATAAGTAAAGAACGTACCTGTTCCTTCTATATAAAGACCGCCGTTATTCGTTTCATATCCGTACAATTGACGGTTAAATTGGTATTCAGCTGGGCTATTATAAATAACCATCGTTAATACATCATCTGGATTTCCTTTTTCTAACGGTTGGTCACTTTCAACCGTACGATGGAATTGTGCCTTCACTTCTTTTGCTGCCCAATATAAACGTTTAACTTTCTCCTCAGTCACTTTATCTCCGGCTTTTAAAACAATTGCACCATCATCAAACGTATACGTTTTCGGCAAATACTTTTTCTTCCCATCTTCTCGTATTTGATCTAAATTAACAACGTTACCGTTTGCATCTTTCCCGCCATAATTCGTCGTAATTTGCTCAGCTGCTACGAAATATTGCTCACCTAAATAAGGATAGATTTTCATCGCATCTGTTACAACTTGTAATCCTTTCGTCCCTGTACTATGGAATGTGCCGAGTCTCCCTGTATAATAAATGCCATTATTAATAAGCCATCCGTTTTTCTCTGTAATCGTTCCCATTAACGCAAATCTACTTAACTCATTAATATAACTATCTATTTTTTGGTACCATACTGTATCTTTCGGTACTTTTCTCGTATCGTACAAATACGATTGAATATCATAATCGACACCTTGCATAATATCGTAAATCGCATTTCCAGCTGAAAGATTATCTACCAATGTAGAAAAATCATCATTATATTGCTTAAAAATCTTTGCAGCCGATGTTACCGTTTCCACATCACTCGAAGCATTTCCTATTAATTTTCCGTATGATGATACAACTCTATTTTGTTCCAATGTACCGAGCTTGAAATTTGGATTGTTCGCAATCGTTTTTAACGCCGGCAAGCACTTGTCATGATAGCTCCGCTCATTAAGTTTACTTAATTCTGCATTATAAAAACCTAAATAAAATCCAGAGCGCAATACCTCTACTAATGTCTCAACCCCTTTTGAATCATCCTTCGTATAAGCTTGTCCTTGCTGCTTCAATTTATCAATAATTGCCTGCATCCTACTATCATTTTGATAGAATGCAAGACTGTCCTTATTAAACTGAAATAGCCCCGTAATTTGCTCCCAATCGATTGTTACAAGTAAATCTACTAATTGTTGATTGCTTAATTGATTTAATTCAGCAATTGTATAAGTTTTCGCTACAGCTAATTGCTTACTTTCCTTTTTTACTTCCGGTGGTCTTTGCGATAAATCAGCAAATTGTAGCCTTTTCTCAAAAGACTTGCTTTCTAATACTTTCGATGAATGAGCTAATTCTTCCACGGGCAGTTGTACACCAACCGGCTCCATTTTTAGCACATTTCGATATGAAACTTGCTCTCCCTTAGTATCTTCCGCCAATATGCTTCCTTGAAAACTCCCTAACATTAAACTAGCAAAACTTACCCCTACTAAAACTTTTTTTGAATAGCCTTTCATGCTCTCCCCTACCTTACATTTTTTAGTGTCCCGCTCCATTATTTTACTATTCTGACTATTTATTCTGTATTGAGAAAAAAGAAGGGAACGTTCACACATGTATCCATCCAAAGTGAAATTAACACTTGACTTCACATGTGATTTATGTCAAAAAAGGATAGATAATAGCGAAATTCCTGCTACATTTATCCTCTATTTCAACACTATGATTTTAACTTTATAAACGTAATTTCCGGTAATGCTTGTATATGCTGAATAAATGCATTCTTTTCTTCTGACGATATATTTTTCAATTGCATTCCTACCTTATAAACTATTTCTGTATCTTGCTGTAAAGCTTCCACTTCATATGAAAGTATTGGAATACCTTTCACTCGTAGCGTCTCTACTATTTGTTGTACCGCTTCGTGTTTATTTATACACATTTGCACTGTTATATTTTGCGGAAATAAAAATTGCACCTTAAAAATACGGCTTACAATCTCTAAACCAATCAAAACGAGAATCATCGCTCCAATCCCTACAACATACATACCTGCTCCAATTGCTAACCCTATTCCTGCTGTAGCCCATAAACCAGCCGCTGTCGTTAATCCTTTCACTGCCTGCTTTTGAATAATGATTGTACCTGCACCTAAAAATCCAACTCCACTAACAACTTGCGCTGCAATCCGGCTCGGATCAAGAGCCATATGTTCTTCAAACACAATATCCGAAAAAGCATATTTCGAAACGACCATTATTAAAGCACTCCCTACGGCTACTAGGAAATGTGTTTTTAATCCAGCTTCTTTTGAGCGAATTTCCCTTTCAATACCGATTATCGCCCCTAACAAACCAGCAACACCGATTCGTATAATAAAATCAATATGTAAGCTCACAAGCACTTCCCCCTTTTATTCATTATAGAGAGATAAAACAAAAATTATCACATGCATCTACCCATCGATATAAAAGCATTTTATTAAAATACATTTAATATCCCAGTGATTTTATGTTAATATTTTAAATATTAACATAAATAAAACATCCTACTTCTCATACAAAAAACCTTTAAAGTTCAACGTCTAACTTATTTTCAGTTAAAAATGGCATATGAGTTGCGTGAAATGAGGTTGAGAAAGTCAGGAAACGCTTTCATTTCATATCATAATTTTTGTGAAAAAAACATAAATAAAAGGAGCTTACTAACAATGAACATCTCTTTACTTACACCTACTACCGATTTACAAGAAGAATACTTAGATTTTTATAACGAATGGAAAGATAGCGGTGAAGCGATGATTCCATGGGTTATTTCAAAAAATCCTTCTAATTTCACGACAATGATTCAAGAATTACACGACGCACATAACGGAATAAATATTCCTGAAACTTGGGTACCAGATTCTACTTATTGGCTCGTGACAGATGAAAATAAAATTGTAGGAGTTGTTAATATACGTCATAGTTTAACTGATCATCTATTTAATGCTGGAGGCCATATCGGTTATGGTATTCGCCCTTCTGAAAGAAGAAAAGGTTATGCTACAAAGTTACTAGAGTTATCATTAGAAAAAACGAAAGAATTAAACATCACGAAAGCACTTGTCGTTTGTGACGAAGTGAATACGGCTTCTGAGAAAACGATTTTACATAACGGCGGTCTCCGGGATGAAGATTACACTGAAGAAGATGGGAATGTTGTGAGAAGGTATTGGATTGAGCTCTAAATAATCAAAAACAAGCCAGAAAGTGAATCCCTTATCAAGACCTAAATTGAAAAAAAGTTGATAAATTAAAGGACATAACATATTTTATATAACTAATATGTTATGTCCTTTCTTCTTCAATTAACTGTAAAAAGACAATAAAGCTATTAAATTTTAAAGACTAAAACAAGCATAACCCCGTTCTAAATTTAGGACGGGGTTAAAATATAGTTGTTATATTTTCGATATAAGATACTTCACTGTACTCGAAAATTAAACAATAAAGTCGTTTAAAAATCTAAGGTTTATTCAACAATAGTGCCCTTTAAGGGGTCCTGCCGCATGCCCATCAACTTAAAAATGAAAACAAAGTGTACTTTCATTTTGTGGAGGTAAAGCATTCCTAAAATAGAAGCATACTCTTAATAATATGCATACCAAATAAACCCTAACGGGTTTCCTTTTTTAAATTATGCAACTTTCTTTTGTTTTTTCAACCCATTATAATCATAAACAACACCCATAATATCAAAAACAGTCTTCTTCTCATATCGATGAGATTTTCTTCCGTTCTTCTGTAGGAGGTGGAACAGGCTGATTAGGATCTTTGTTATTTCTTGGATGTTTTGTTGTATGGCTTGATACAAACTCGATAAGTGATCTTGAATCATTCCAATTGCTTTATATTCACTTAATTCTTGTTTCTTCTTTTGTAAAATTAATTGTCGCATCTTAAACATAGTAGAAGAACATAGAAAAATGGCAATGAGTTTTCCATAAACATGGCATTCTAATCGCTCTTGTTTAATATGTTGCCAATGATGAATTTGAAATAAGGATTTCCAAGTTTTAAAAATGATTTCAATTTGCCAGCGGAGAGAGTAAAAATTATGGATTTGTTCCATCGGAGCAATCTCCCAAGGTGTATTGGTAACATATAGGTTCATGCCAGCTAATCGTTTGCTTTTTTCCGAATATGTAATCCCTTTTTTACTTTCTGTGTACACTTGTTTTTTCATACGCTCACGAAGTTGTTTTTCTGTTAATCGATACATAATCACCCGAGTAAATAGTTTTTTATCCTTTCCAATATAAGCTTCTTTTATTTCATAGGACTGTCCTGGCTTTAAGGTATCCATGATGTGCTCTAAATCAACTTTGATGTACTGAGATTGTTTTTTTATTGTTCCGTTTCGAAAGTATTCAGGAAATTCATTTTTGACATATACCCTATTGTTTAATTTGAGTCGCGATATATAGTACACACCACGTTGATCCATTTGATCTAAATCATCCAGTGAATAATAGCCTAAATCCCGAATACATAGGTCACCAGGGCGTAATGTTGATAAACACTCTGTTCCAAAGGTTTTATCATTATTTTTCCCTGGTTCCACTTGGAAATTTAAAAACTGACCACTATGTAAATCATATTCTAACTGGATTTTTATACCCGCTGTTTGTGCACAACCACCTGATCCAGGATATACATTGGCCAAGTGTTTTGGTACGTGAAAAATGGTTGCATCTAAAATACGAATTCGCTGAAAATAGGTAAGTGAAGCACTTGGAATTGCTGACTTTCCACAAACTTTATTTTTTAATAATGTGGAGAAAATATGTTTCAAAAAGAACACTGCCTTTTTATTAAAGCGCTTATTTAGTCCTTCAGGACTCATAAGAGTTCCTGTTGATGCATGTAGCTGACTACACAATCGGACTAATGAATCACTCGCTACTCGTTGACTAATCCAGACACATATAGTAGCTAAATCATACCCTGAAAATTTACGTTTTCGTTTTACAAAACCTAGCTCTCTAGCGAGATTTTCCAAAAATGAAGGGGTAAGATGTTCATATAATTCTTCAGCAAATAATTGTAATTCGTCAGAAATTGATAGATACATACAAAAACGCCATCCTTTCCTATGATTCTACAGAAAGAATAGCGTATTTTTTGGTTCTGGTGCAAAGGTAGTGGAAAAGAAAATATAACATATATATTTCTAGCATAATGGTAGGATAATCCTGGTTCCTCATCATTTCTACTAAATCACGAAAAATTAAGTTGTACCGTACCAACGTACAGTTAACAAAATAATATCTTGCTGATAATGCTTCCATTTGAACAAATTTTCCTTTTCCATACCGATCACACATCTTTTGTAGAGTAATAGTATCAGCATATCCCAGTTCAAGAGGTTATTTGCAAAATATTTAGAATTTTTTGCGAGAATCCTCCGAAATGTAATACGGACTTTAAATATTTTCATTTATAATTCTCTATTTGTCTATACTTTTCATATCGCTGTTGTATAAGCTCTTCCGAGGATAATAGTATCAATTTTTTTAGAGATGATTCGATTACAGATTCAATCATTTTTGCCTGTGATTTTATATCATTTTGTGCTCCACCTTTAATTTCAGGAATGATTTCATCAATAATTCCTAAATGTTTTAAATCTTTTGCTGAAATTTTCATATGTTCAGCAGCTTCTGGAGCATACTTAGCGTCCTTCCATAGGATAGATGCTGCTCCTTCTGGCGAAATTACCGAGTACCATGAATACTCTAACATATGGATATGGTTACCGACACTAATGCCAAGAGCTCCACCACTTGATGCCTCTCCAATTACAATACAAACAATTGGCACTTTAAGTGTAGCCATTTCAAATAGATTTCGAGCTATCGCTTCAGAAATTCCACGTTCTTCAGACCCTTTCCCTGGATAGGCGCCTATTGTATCAATAAATGTAATAATAGGGCGATTAAATTTATCAGCTTGTTTCATAAGTCTTAGCGCTTTTCTATAACCTTCTGGATGTGCCATTCCAAAATTTCTTTCTATATTTTCCTTTGTATTTCTACCTCTTTGATGACCAATAATCGTAACGGGCATCCCTTTAAATTTTGCAATACCACCTATCATTGCTTTATCATCACCATATAATCGATCACCATGAAGTTCGAGAAAGTTTGTAAACAATAAAGGTATATAGTCCAATGTCGTGGGCCGGTTACGTAGCCTTGCAATTTGAACTCGTTGAAAAGGTGTAATATTAGAATAAATTTTATCTTGCATTTTATTTAAACGTTTTTCTAATACATGAATTTCTGGCGATAAATCTACATTATTTTCTTTCATAATTTTCTTTAATTCATCAAATTTCTCTTTTAATTCAATAATAGGACGTTCAAAATCCAAACTCATTTTACCCTCCAAATGTTATGATTTACCTCACTCTAATCAAAAGGCTTAGAAATAGAATCAATAAATAATTCAAAACCATCTACAACTATTTTTTGTTCTGATTCTGATAAATTATTGAGAATACTTTGATAAAATGTAATGGATTGCTCTCTTAAGCAATTAACAGTTATGTGACCTTTTTCTGTGAGGTGCAGAAAAAGTTCTCTTCTATTTTTTTCATTTACTTCACGATAAATAAGCCCCTTTTTTACTAACTTATCTACCAATCTACTTACAGTTGAAGTCTCTAATCTAAGTTTATTGGATAGTTGCCAAACAGTTAATTTTTCCACCTCTAGTTCCTCTAACGCCATCATTTGAGAAGTTGGTAAAGGTTTTTCAAATGGTCCATTGGGCAAATTTTGAGATTCAAAAACCCCAGTTATTATAATCATTTTCTTAATATCTGTTCTTAGTTTTAAGGCATCTTCTCTTTTCAAATAGGTCACCCTCCTACAACTAATGTATCATACATCAATTGTATTATACATGAATATGTTTTTTTCACAAGCTTAACGTAAGCCAATATTACAACATGGACGAGATATTTCTTCTTGTTAAAATGGTATAAGTGGATTGTTTTCTACAAATGGCAGAACATCAATTATGTATCAGGGGCCTTTATGGGGTACCGCTCATCGCAATCAAGCTAAGAAAATAAAACTACCCAAAAAACGAAAATTTTGTGATAACTTGTAACAAAAAACTCATAATTTTTGGGGGGAATTCTAAATTCTTAAGTTGATGGGCATGGGGTCCTGCCGACAAAACGCGGAAATTATACGCTAAGAAAGATTTTGAAAGAAAAACCCTTGATTTGTCTACGCTAAGCAGAAAATCAAGGGCTTCATTTATGTTCTAAGGGGGCGTAATGATCGAATAGAATGGGAACTGTTAATATCGAATTTATATTGACCTAAGAAATTTATATGCTCCCAACCTAAAGGTGAAATATGGGCAAGTAAAGACTCCTGATGTTTTCCTACTTCCATCATATGCTCAATCGCTCGGGATAAATATACGGTATTCCAAATGCTAATTGCATTTATAATAAGATTTAATGCACTGGCACGCTGTAATTGGTCTTGCAGTGCACGCTCTCGAAGTTCACCATGTTTTCCAAAGAAAATAGCTCTTGCTAAGGCATTCATTGCTTCTCCTTTATTTAATCCCTTTTGAATGCGCCGGCGTAACGTTTCACTAGAAATATAGTCTAAAATAAATAAAGTTTTTTCAACTCGTCCCATTTCTCTTATCGCTTTTGCAAGACTATTCTGCCTAGAATAAGAACCAATCTTCCCCATAATAAGAGACGCAGACGCTGTTCCTTCCCGAACGGAATGTGCTAACCTTAACACATCATCGTAATTCTCTTGAATGACTTTTTTATGAATCCTTCCGCGTAACAATTTCTCCATATCAGGATATTGTTCAGGCTTTTCAAATGTGTAGAGTTTCGAGTCCAAAATATCTCTTAATCTTGGGGCAAAGCGATACCCTAGCAAATGAGTAAGACCGAATACTTGATCTGTATATCCAGCTGTATCAGTATAATGCTCTTCAATATGTAAATCTGTTTCGTGATGTAGTAAACCATCAATGACATGAACGGCATCCCTAGCATTCGTATTAATCACTTTTGTATAAAAGCTAGAGAATTGATCACTCACAAAGCGATAAATGGTAGCACCTTTACCTGCTCCTCCATATTATTGTATTATCTTACTTTAAAAAAATAATTATTATTAACAGTATTTATGAAGATATTCTGTGTAATGCTGCATTTCGCTACAACTGCTACTATTACCTGCCATACAACCTGCAATAGAGATAGGTAACAATTTACTATACAAGGAACAAAATTGACCTGCTCCTCCATTAGATAGCGACGTTTCCATTTCTTCATCTGCTAGTTTACGCAATAAATTAGTCATTACTTTCTCCTCCATTTAGTGATTTAACTATCTTTATTATTCAGAGCTAAAACTCAAAGAGAAAGCCCTTACATTGTTTGTAACATTATTCACTTTAATATGTTAATTATTTTTTGTTGTCTTGTTAGTTAAAGGGGTACTTAGTACAAAAAATAACCGTAGATAGTAGCACGAACACTGTTCTTGTTATAATTAATTTTTTTCAGAACGTCTATAATCCTCTTTTAAAAAATATATGTAAATATAATAAAAAACGAATGATTAATAGAAATATTCTACGCCACTCGTTTTTTATCGGACTTCTTTTTACTGTACTTTTATTTTCTTTATGAGTTATTAGAAAAATAATTGTCTATATAAGTCTTTATTTTTTCAAAATCCTTTTCCATAAATAAGATTGCTGGTACTTCAATTATTGGAAGATTATTTTCATTATCAAAAGGTGGACACGGTTTGGGAACTACCAAATAGTCAACTGAGTTTTTATCCCTAATATAATTAATTGAAACATCATAATACTTAGAAAAATATTCCTTCAAATCATCCTGATTCCTTAAAAATGGTAGAGAAAATATTGAACCATAATTTATACCAGCGTCGACAATTAATACAAAGCATATTTTTTTCATGATACACCCTCCTCGTATAATAAGTTTTAAGTTAATAACTGTTCCTTGAAAATTAAATAGTTTTTATCTTCAAGAGCTACATCAAAAAAATGATGTATGGGTAAAATTTAGTCTTGGATACTGGGGGATTTCCCTAGATAATGGAAGTATGGAAATGGATCCATCGGGAATATGCTTACTCCTCCTGTAGTTCGACCACGTTAAAAGACTGTGACCCAGACCAAAATGCACTGCATACGCACAAGCTGTATCGGTTTCCTTCACTTACCTCTCATAGTGGTGGGAGATTAACTGCTCATAAACACCCGATTGGTGAAGGCTAATAATCAGTGGGGGATGAGCAAAACCCCCACTAATTAAAGTTTCACTTTATACTGCTTCTATTTCAAACTGCACTGTAATACCACTTGGATCTACTACAGTAAATCCATTTGTAGTTTCATTTATTTCATGTTGTTTTTCTATTAATCTTTCTTTCACTTCATCTAACACTTCTTTATGCGGTAGTACTATCGTATACACTTTTAGTCCCGTTGCATGTGCTGGTGGATGCGGGTTGTTTACCCCGTTCCACGTATTTGCACCAATATGGTGATGATAGCCTCCTGCCGAAATGAATAAGCAATCATCTTCACGCTGTTGTACTTCAAAACCTACTGTATCTACATAAAACTCATGTGACTTCTCCACATCAGCTATTCGTAAATGTACGTGTCCAACCACCGTTTCGGCTGGTAAGCCATCAAACTCATAATCAACGAGCACTGCTAGTTCTTTTAAATCAAGTGGCGTACTTCCTCCTGGCCCTTCTCCCCACTGATCACGCGGACGGTCTGCATATATTTCGATACCATTACCCTCTAAGTCTTGTAAATAAAATGCCTCACTATACGTATGATCACTTGCGCTATTAAACCTTGAAATTGGTAAAATTTCATTTGAATATGTATAACGCCCTTCTTGCTCAGCCGGACTATCAATTACCTTTTTATTGCGAATAACACCAAATAGTGCCGAAGCAAAAGCTTCACGAGTCGGAACTAAAAAGGCAACGTGATATATACCCGTCGTACGCGGTTCTTGTAGCGCTACATCTTCCAACTGCTCAAGAACAAGTAACGTATTCTTACCACCCTTTCCAGCTAAGTGTGCTTTGTTCTCCTCTTGTTTAATTACTTCTAACCCTACTACATTCTCATAAAAAGCAATTTGACGCTCTAAATCTTTTACTTTAAATGCAACATGACCAATACGTGTTTTCGGATGAATTTGTACCATGAATAACTTCCTCTCCAGTTCCCTTTAGTTTTTTATGTAAGTTGATAGGCAATAGGCCCGTTCAACGAATACACCTTAATTTTGTTTTTTTGTAGCATCAACTTTTAGCCATTTTTTCGATATGTCACTTAATGTTCCATCTTGCTCTAATTCTTTTAACGCCTTATTTATATCTTCTAACTTTTCACTCTTTTTTGCAAATGGAAATGCAATCTCTCCCCATTCAAGTGGGCCAAATCCAACTTTGACATTATCTAGTTTCGCCTTTGTTATTGTTGTTTCCACTTGAACTTTATCATTATAATAAGCATCGACGCGTCCAAAGCCTACTTCGTTCAATTCCGCCGTTGGGTCCTCTGAGTACGTTTTAATCGTAAAAGCATTATTTTTATTTAAAGCTTTTAACTCTTGCTCTCCTGCTGTACCAAGTCCAACACCTACAGTCTTTCCTTTTAGATCCTCTAGCGATTTAATTGTATTATTATTTTTCTTCACCGCAAAAACAGAGCCTGAATACACATACGGGATCGAAAAGTCATATTTCTTTTTTCTTTCCGGAGAAACGGATAATTCATTTGCAATCGTATCAATACGGCCTGAATCTAATAAACCGAATAATCCTTCAAAATCAGAAACATTCCATTCTATTTTATATCCAGCTTTCTTAGCGGCCGCTTCAATAATTTCAGCATCAAAACCTTTTACTTTCTCACCTTCTTTAAATATAAATGGGCTACGACCTGCAGAAGTCCCAACTTTCACTACTTTTTCATCTGTCTTTTTACTTGCTGTATTAGAACCACATGCAGACAAAGCTCCAACTGATAGTGTTAATGCTAATGTTAGTAATAATGACGATTTTCTCATAACTCTTCCTCCTAAATAACGAAATGATTTCCTTCTTCAGATGCATTTAATTGCCGTAAAAACTTTTTCGTACGTTCATTTTGTGGGTTTCGAAAAATCTCTTCTGGCGTTCCCTGCTCTACGATAATTCCATCAGCCATAAAAATAACGCGATCAGCCACCTCTTTTGCAAAATTCATTTCATGTGTAACAATAACCATCGTTATATGTTGTCTTGCCAAGTCTTTAATAACTTGTAATACCTCATTAACTAATTCTGGATCAAGTGCTGAAGTCGGTTCATCAAACAATAATACAGCTGGATTTAAAGCCATTGCCCTAGCAATCCCTACCCTTTGCTGTTGTCCACCTGATAACATTGCCGGATAAAAATCTTCTTTATCAGCTAAGCCTACTTGTTTTAATATTTCTCTCGCTATTCCATTTGCCTCTTCTTCACTTTTTTTCTGTACAGCCGTTAATGCTGTTGTAATATTTTGCAATGCTGTTTTATTTTTAAATAAATTATAGTTTTGAAAAACCATAGCTGTTTTTTGACGTAATTTTATGATTTCTTTTTGATAAAGTTTCTTCGTATGAATCTCTAAATCTTCAATTCTAATACTGCCATCATCCGGTTGTTCTAATAAATTTAAACATCGTAGTAATGTCGATTTCCCTGAACCAGAAGGTCCAATAATTACTACCACTTCCCCTTTTTTGACAGTAAGTGAGATTCCTTTCAGCACTTCATTATGTTTGTAAGATTTATACAAATTTTTTAACTCAATCACATATATCACCTCATTTCTCTTATAAATACGGTGCATCAAGTTTCTTCTCCAACCTTTTCTGTCCCCAGCTGATTACGATTGTAATAATCCAATACACAATCGCTACCGCTAAATAGCTTTCCATATAACGATACGATTGTGCCGCCAGCATTTTCGCTTGTGCCAATATTTCAGCCACTCCAAGTGCAAAAGATAACGAAGATTCTTTTAACAATCCAACAAAATTATTTCCAAGTGACGGCACTGCTACACGAATAGCCTGCGGAAAGATAATTTGTCGCATCGCTTGTGCTTTTGTCATTCCAACTGATAAACAAGCATCCATTTGCCCTGATTCCACAGCATTCAATGAACCTCGAATGATCTCTGACAAATAAGCAGCATTATTTAAACTGAGACCAATTAAAGTTGCTTGCATAGCTGTAAGTACTGTAAAAGCCGGAGATATTTGTGGCAATCCGAAATACAACACAAACAATTGAACCAATAACGGTGTTCCTCTAAAGAAAGAGATATACACCCTTGCAATTGGATATAAAAATTTCGTTTTGTTTTTTGTTATGATTGCCAAGCCAATCCCTATAAAGAAAGAAATAATCATGGAAACAACAGTAATCCCTAAAGTTATGTATACATACTTAAATAATTGCGGAAAACTTTCTAAAAAATACGTTACATCAAATTTCATTTTCTCCCCCCTCTCTAAACAAAAAAACTCTTCTTACACATATAAGAAGAGTTGAATGTTAATCCATTTCCCCCCATCTTCCAAACGCCTCATACGTTTGCTGGAATTAGCACAGTACTTTTGTAGCCTGTTGCTGAGATTTCATCGGGCCAGTCCCTCCATCTCTCTTGACAAGAAAACTAATAAATTTTTCCATTTATTAAGTTGTTATTATGAAGAATACAGCCATTTTAAAACAATGTCAATAGGAAAACTAAGAATTAAACTCAACCCTTTTTCGAACATACTAGTAATACATCAATTTACTATTCTTAATAAACTGTACACAAAAGCCATCTCCTCTGAAATTCAGAAGAGATGGCTTCAATTATAGAAACTATAAATATTTTACTTTATTATCCTTTAACTACATATTTATTTCATCTTATGTACTTCAGCAACTAACTTTCCGCCTTGAATGCCCATATAAAGCTTAACAGGAGCATCATTCGTATTTTCAAATACTAAGTCTAAATATGGATAAGCAATTGTAGCATCTCTTCCCTGTGGGACATAACCTACTGTTTTAGAATGTGTAGTTCTATCTACCATTTTCAAACCAGCTTGATCTGCTGCATTGTATAGCGTTGATGATGTTTGACAAACGCCACCACCATAACCATCTACTAATTTACCATCCACAATTTCTTTTCCTAGTTGATACCCTTTATCTGGTGTTGTATCACCGATTAATGCATTGAAAGAGAAACGGTCTCCCTTCGCTAAAACAACCCCGTTTATGCTCGCGGCAGACAAACGAATATTTTCAACTCTACCACCTGCTGAGCCACCTAAATTCGTTTCATATCTACCAATTACAGTACCACTTCCTTGAGCATCACTAAGTGTTGCAACCGGTTTTTTCTCCACAATTGGTAACTGATAAGAAGAATCCCACATACCCACATTTAATAATTTAGCCACTAATTCTTTTTCCATTAACTCATAAGCAGGCTTTCCTTCTTGCCACGTTCCATCAGGTGCCAAACGGGAAGGTACCATCTTTTTATCGACACTTTTACCAACTTCACTAGCAACCTTCGTTACCGCTGCTTTGAATTTCGCTTCATCTTCAAAATAACCTAAGCTCGATAAATCTAATTTTTTCACCTCAGTACCAGTACGCCCATCCACTAAGCTAATTGAATCCTGTACATCAGCCTTAGCCTCTACAACGTTCCCTCCAAAATCACTTACTAATGCCACATCACTTACTTTTGTTCCACAACCACTTACTACAGCTACGCATAGCACCCCTACTAATATACCCTTTATTTTTCGGAACAATATACTCTCTCCTTTTCCCCAACATTATTTCTTATGTATTATTTCATTTTTATGTATCTTTTGTTACAATCATTTTACAATATATTTAGAAAATGTTACAAGTTGTTTTTTACTCTATTAAAATTACTCTTTTCTTTTGTAAATGTCTATACATATTTATATAAATTTTCGAGTTTGATAAGATTGTAACTTTTATGCAACCTATCCTCATCCAGTATATACCATTTAACAGATAAAATACAAATGTAAAACTCTTTCATTTCACCTCTTTATTCACCTGCATGCTTTAGAAACCGTAATACCGATTTTTCATATGTGATCATTATTAAACAACTTAAACCGAGCTTTTATAGGTAAAAACAATCATTCGCTTCAGTGTATATAGGTATTTGCCGTGCCACTACTCCGCTTTTGCACATACATTATGGTGAATTTAACCTATTATAAAGAAATGGAGGATTTTTTTATGTATCCCTACAACCCTTATGATTCATATAACCAATATGGTTACCAACCTCAGTATGATTTACAGGCACAATACCAACAATATATAGATCAAACAGAGCAAATTAATCCATATGATCCAAATCGCCAATTTCAACTTCCAATCTCTTTTCCTGGTGCTGGAAACCGTCAATTAGAAAGACGAGTAAATGAGCTCGAGCAAAGAGTACGTCAACTAGAAAACACAGTTGAGCGTCATACACGTAGATTAAATCGCTTAAATCAGCGTTTACGTACAGTAGAAAACAGGCTAAACATTCCATTTTCAGCATTAGAAGACGGATTTTAACTTCGAAAATAACAAATATATAAGGAAGGGACTCCCCCTTCCTTATATAAATTGACGAAAGTTTTTTCCATCTCTATACTGATAAGAGTTAATGAAATGAAACAAGGTGATAAATATGGATTTTGAAATAAATTTTCTTTCCTTTTATGTAGTACAAGTAGAAGGAAAAGGTGAAGCAGTTGATAAGCGCTATAAACATTTTCAAACATTAGACGCTGAAGAGTATGAAGATAGCTCTTTAAAAGAATTTTTGAATGGTGAATTATTAAAAATTTCAAAGCGAAAAGTAGAACGTCACGCAAAAACAGAACAAGCCCCAACGAAGATTGGTCGCTTTATTGTAGAAGAAGGGCATGAACTCGATTCAAACCCTCATTACAACTTATTTAATCGTATTCGCTTTGCAGAAACAAAAGAAAACTTCAAAGATATGAGCGAACCTCTCGTTTATACATACCTTGACACAAGCGCTGTACGTGGTGGTGTGTTTTTAATCGCTCAAGCAAAACTACGCAAATACTTTGATGATCCATTCGTATTCGTAATGAAATGTGACTTCGAACCAAAGGTTGCTTCCATTTCTGATGAATCAACACTTATTCGTAACGTTGAAATGGCCATCACAACAAAGAATATGAAATCTATTCAGTACCCATACATGCCTGAAGAAGGTATGGTGGAGCCTGGCGAACTAAAAATACACCAAGCATCACACGCCCGCTACTTTGAAGACTTCTTAAAATTCGTCGAATACGAACGCTCTATGCCTGAAATTATGAAAACACAAGTAATGGACATGGTATACGACCAAATTGAAGATGTATTTGAAGAAGGTACTGAAGAACGTGAACAGTTCGACCAAGCGATGGAAGTATGGGCTGCCAGTCCGAAACGCGAAATTATGGAACAATTTTCAACAGAAGAAGTAATGGAAGCTACTGCTCAAATCGTCGAGCACGCCCCTGAAGTGGAATTAAAGCTAAAAGCAGATCATATCTCTGTAAAGGCGTTACTTGCTGATTTCGGAGACTTAATACATATCGCAAAGGTAAACGACCGCTATGTATTAATGATTGAGGCTGATACACTTACGTTTGAGAAAGGCTTCTCTCCAATTGAGTTTTTGAAGCCGGATGAATTACAAGACGTAATTGAGCGGATTGAGAATAAGCAGCAGTATAGCTATGGATCAGGAGAAATTGAATAGAATAATGTAAAAAAGACAATGATGGGTTAAATTCCATCATTGTCTTTTTATTATCGAAAACATTTCGTATCAAGAACATGCGCTGTAACGTGTCCGTCTTGTATATCTGTTAATGTTATATTGTATGATCCGGCATTTTTTTCAAATGAAGCACCATCTCTCAATGGATACGAGTCTTTTAAACCACTGTCATGCATAATAAGCACTTCATCTCAAAAACTGCTGATTTTTAATGATTGTACGGCATTCCGCAAGAACAACGATGCGAACCGAATAATAAGTTATAAGAAGCAGGAAATTCTTGATTTACACGTTGTACTTCTCGCGCAAATTCTTCTTCGTCTTTTGGCACTCGAATGAGCGCATTTGCTTTTTCTTGTGTATCTATATTGGCTCCAGGCGGTACAAATCTGTTCGCCGAAACACGCACACCATTTGTTACTACTGCATTGTATGAAATAACTGTGCCTTCTCCAATAATCGCATTGTACACAATTGCTTTAAAACCGACGAACACCTTATTTCCTATATAACAAGGACCGTGAATGAGGGCGCCATGCGCAACACTTACTTTTTTCCCAATATAAATCGAATACTCTTTATCATCAACAGAAACGAATTTATTCAATAAACCATGTAAGATAACTCCATCTTGCAGATTTGTGTTTGAACTAATATAAAATGGAGTTCCTTCATCCGCACGAACGCTTACATTCGGAGCTACATATACATTATCTTTAATTCTCACATCGCCTATCACACTAGAAAATGGACTTATGAAAGCTGTTTTATCAATTTTGGGATAACGTTTAACCCGATTAAATGAGGTGATAGGATTGGGGCTTATGAAGGGAGCAAACGAAGGATGGTGGCTCCTACAATTTCTTTTCGTCAAGAAAACATCTCCTTTAAAATCATATATACAATATTATATGTACACCCTGCTATTTTGGAGACAAGTTGTTAAAAGTATTGAGAAAGGATTCTCTTATATTGAGCTTCTGAGGCAAGATGAATTACAAGATGTGATTGAGCGGATTGAGAATAAACAGCAGTATTCTTATGATCCGAATGGGATTGAATAAATGCTTCCATATACCTATTTTTACTGAGCTCTATTAACAAGCGCTCTTTTATTTGGGACATAGTTGACATTTATATTAAAAACCGATTCTACTAAGAATCGGTTTTTCTTCTTTATAACAAATATGCTTATTTTTAAAAAATATTTTTGCACCAAGATGATATTTCTTGTAGAATCAAGCAGATTCCTTCCTTGTTGTACAAGCGTATTTCCATGAGAGACATCTACTTCAATATTTCTAGTTGACCAAGTCCTTCTATAAGTTTTTGGTGTTTTTCCTTTTAGTCATTATGTATGTTGTTAAAATGAAAATTTTACTTTACTACCTCAAATTTATTGTACTCGTAAAAAGATAATTGAAAACGATATTCCGGATGCTCTCTCACCCAATCGTAGGCTTCTTCTAAAATATCCATTTTATTTTGCACATCATTAAGTTCACTACATTCGTTCCTTTTCTGTTTACATAGAGGACAGAACCCACCCACTATCTCGGCATTCATCGCACGAATCGTTTTACTTTCTAAGTCAACTACTAGACGAAGAATAAGAGAATGCTCCGCTTTTGTAGTCACCATCATTTCAGCAATTCCATCCTCATTCCAAAAGACACCATTTAATTCCATCTGTACGGTGACATCTTTGATTTCCAAGTCTATCACTATCACACCTCCCTTGTATAAGACTCTTACCTTACTCTTCGATTTTAATCTTTAATACACCACGAGTTAAAGATATATTAAGCTTTTTCCAATTCTTCTTCTTTGCTATGAAAGGAAGTGTAATTAGTGCAAATAGTGTGGTAAATATTATCAAAAAAACTAAAATGGTTAAAATGTTAAAGATTGCTTCCATTAAACTACACTCTTTTCTATGTATATCCGTGCTAAAAATAACAAAATATTCCATTAACAATACAGGACAAGCCGTGAATTTTCCAACTAAACTTCAGCAACTTAATCCTAAAGTCTAGTTGTACATATGAATAAAATAAATTTTATTACTAACTTTCTTCTACTACTTTCTCCATCTCAGCCAAATACCTAAGCTGCCGCTCCGCTTTTCTCACCGCAGTAGGAAAGTGTTTTTTCAGAAGTTCTACTGCTGATTCACTTATATAATATCTTTCCGTTATACTTTCCCACGTGTCACTGCTTTCAAATGCACTCCATACAAAAGGACGCTCTGTATTTTTTCTCAGTTCTTTAAACACCCATTTCCGCATCCTTTTTTTCGCTTTTTCTGTTAGTTTTCCGTTCTTTACAAGTTCAAGCTCACCATGTCTCTTGTATCGCTTGTTAATATCTCTCTCGCCATATACCTTCAGAAAGATATTTGCTGTATTCTCAGCATCTGCTAAAGCCCGGTGCTGCTTCCCTTCCCATGTTAAGCCGAGCTGATCCACTGCAAATTGTAAACTTGGTGTATGCTCAAATAATTCTTCATACGCTTGAAAAACAAATTTTTGCACATCAAATCTGCTCTCTTTTTCCATACATGGGCATTCTACACCGTATAATGTACAATCTTGAGATAGAAAACGGTAATCTTCTTTTCCCCATGAAATAAATATAGAATCTTCTCCGATGAACTGAATAAATTTCTCTATAATTTGAGGGAAATTCCCTACACCTATTAAATCTTTCTTTGTAATTCCAGTTAATTTTGTTGTATGACGAGTTAATGGGGCACTTGGTTTTACTAACTCTGAAAATTCTCCAATAACCTTCATTGTACTCACATCTATTTTTACAGCTCCAATATCAACTATTTCTGACGGATCTTCTGATTTATACGGCCTAAAATTCCTTTCAATATCAAACACAATGAAGTGTGTAGCGTTTTTCAATTTATTTACCTCTTTCTAAATTCCTTTTCACACACATACTTTATTTTCAGTATTTATTTATTAATGCACTTTATGCATGAAAAACTTCACATAAAAATCAAAAATTCAGTCTTATTATTACATGTACATAGGAGGATATTCAATAAAAACGCAAAAAAAAAGAAGGGCAAGCCCTTCTTTTTTCATAATTACTTCTTGTTTACGTTTGTAGCTTGAGGTCCACGGTTACCTTGTTCTACTTCGAAAGTAACTTCTTGACCTTCTTCTAAAGATTTGAAGCCGTCGCCTTGGATAGCTGAGAAATGAACGAATACGTCTTCTCCGCCTTCAACCTCGATGAAACCGAAACCTTTTTCTGCGTTAAACCATTTTACTTTACCGTTTTGCATTTAAAAAATCCTCCTACAATGTACCTATATGTACATATTCATTTTCAACCACTTTACAATAATACATCATATATTAAAAAACTGCAACCCCAGAGGAGATTTAACATTGCTATCCTCCTCGGAAGTTACAGCTCATTTAAATCTCTATATTATTAAAAGTAAAATGGTTTAAAGTAACTATATCATACCAATATAATAAAAGTAAAGTTTTTTTAAAGTTATACAGCTTTTTTTTTCCACTGCATCGCTTTTAATTCACCTGATCCAGCTACAACATAGCCTTCTTTTTCATTAACAATGCGCCAACCATGCCCTTTAACCGAATCACATACTGTAACAATTCCTTCTTCAAGAAGCACACGGCAAACAGTGCTAATCCCCGCCTTATTTTGCGTTGACGTTGTATATAACACATGTTGATCCACACTTAAATCTAAATAACTACTCGCTTTTTGTTCACTTTGACATGTATGCCAACCTATTTTATCACTTTCGATACTCTCATCTATTCTGCAAAAAGAAATATTTCCGCTAATTCCCTTGCACGATCCACTTGCCGCTACTAAATAGGAATTATGTATAGTCAACGCAGAAATCATCTGATTCATCGCTATTTTAATCCTTTTTAATTTACGTGTCTCTAAATCAAAAAGCCAAACACCACCATATTTAGTATGTATTTTCGTACCGATAAATAAGTAATGTTTATATAAAAATAATGATCGAATAGATGGTGCCTCACTACCGTAATTAAGAAATGGCTGAATAGTCTCCCATGTGGAACCAAAATTATTAGAATGATACAGTGTTTTATCTCCATGAGCAATTACTGTTCCATTCTCATTACTACATACATTCCAGCTCGTTGCTTTCGTTGGAAAGCGCTGGATCGTCCACGTTTCTCCACCATTCATACTACGAATAAAAACTCCTTCGTCCCCTACTCCGTAAACTACGTTACCTTCACTATGTAAATCTCGAATTCGTTTTTGGAAACCAGTTAAAGCCTGTTTCCATTCTCCATCTTTTTCAATGAATAAACCATTATATGTAGTAGCTAACAAAAGCTTTCCATCTCTTAACTTTGTAATAGCAGTTGCACTTAACATTGTTTCCACGTTGACACTCCCGTTCCTAGAACTTCTCGGCAAAAGCAATTGCAAAATCACTGCATTTTTCAACGTCTTCTTTATCTTCTGGAGCTAATTCAATTTTCAATCCTTCTTGTACAAGTTCTGCCCCGCATTTTACAAGACGTTCTTCAAATATCGTTACCGCTTCACAAAACAGCTCATACGCCGTATCACCTGATCCAAAAACAGCCACTTTTTTACCCGTTAAATCTATATTTTCTAACTCATCATGGAAATCTTCCGCTTCAAATGGTAATTCACCATCACCCCACGTATAAGATCCTAAAATGATTCCATCATAAGCTAATAATTCTTCAGCATCCATACCTTCCATCTCTTGCAATACTACTTCGTGATCAAAGGCATCTAAACTTACTTTAATTAAGTCAGCAATACTCTCTGTATTCCCTGACATACTTGCATACGCTATTAAAATTTTCGCCACTTTGGCATCCCCCTCTTACAATAATTGATTCTCATTCTCATTATATTAATAATGAGAATCAATTTCAATTATTATTTTCATCCAATTTATATCCTTTTCATTTATGCTAAAAGAAATGGTACATCTGACTATTCCCTTTTCATTTTGAGTATTAACATTCATATTCATCTATTGCCAAATCTAGTTTCTCAACTTATTGTATATACATCCTTTCACATTTAATATGTTGCATATATAATGCGAAAGGCCATTTACACATTTCATTATTTTTAGGCAACAAACAATTTCGATCTTACAAAAAGAGGAGTCTTTCTAATGAAAAAATTTTTTATTAGACTTTTAAAAATATCATCCCTTTTGACAGCACTATTATTAACAGTGGGTGCCATTATTCTATTTGGCACTTCATACGGCCATAATTTACGTGTCATCGCAGCGGAAAGTATTTTAACGTCTCAACATCCGCAATACGCAAAAATTACATTACTGTCTGATAACGAGTTAAATGATATTTCTCAATCCATTACAAATCCAAAATGGAAAAATAGCGATTTTGCCAATACTAAACTTTCAAAACAAGAATTAGAGCGAAAGAAAAATGCACCATTAAACGTTTCGATTGAAACGATAAAGAAAAAATACAATGATCATTTTTTTGAAGGTAAATTAATGACTATTAGTAATCCATTAAATGTAAAGCTCGTTACACAACAAGGTTCAGAAGGGAAAGACGTTGGAGAAAAAATATATGTCATGGCAAAACGAAACCATGCACTTGCTGCTGTAAATGCTAGTGGGTTCTGGGATGAAACGGGGCATGGTGGTGGTAAAACAGGCATCGGTATTGTTATTGAAAACGGGAAAGTTATCAACACACCGCAAGACATTAATACCCCTACTCTCGTCAGTGGACTTACAAAATACGGACAAATGGTTTCAGGAGAGTTTTCTGCTAATCAACTGTTAAATAAGAATGTCGTTTCCGCTGCTGGCTTTATGCCTCAACTAATTGTAAATGGCGAAAAAATGATTACAAATGATGGCGGATGGGGCTATGGTCCCCGAAGTATTATGGCTCAGAAAAAAGATGGATCAATTATGTTTTTCATCATTGATGGAAGACAACCTCATAGTATCGGAGCTTCTTTAAGAGACTGCCAAGATATTCTTTATGAAAAAGGGGCCATAAATGCAATGGCAATGGACGGGGGCTCGTCAGCAACATTGTACGCAATGGGAGACATTTTAAACATCCCTTCAACCTTATCTCATAAATCACGCTATTTACCAAACGCCTGGGTTGTTACCTCGAACCCTAAGCAACAAATTCATGTAACGATAGATGGCAACCCAGCAAGCTCTCAAAAGATTTCCGAAATGACAGGATCTACTGCTGTAGCTATAAATAAATAAAAAAGAACAGATGACTATACAATCATCTGTTCTTTTTTATTACTTTTTAAAAATACCAAATGGTTTTCCAACTGGTAATACAACTTTTCCGAAGTGTGTATTTAACACAGCCGCTGCTGAACCATAGAAAGATAATAATGAAATACATAGTTCAGAATACGCTGCTAAATTATGCATTGCGTGCGGCATAACACCTAAAGTACTTAATGAAAGACCGATAAATAAGAAATCAATAAGGACGAAAATCATAAATAATACTTTATGTGTTTCCATTGCACCAATTGTCATAAAGATCGTGAAAATCAAGTATCCGATAAAGGCTACACCAAGCTGTTTTGAATCTGCAGTTTGGGCTAATTTTTCGCCAAATACTCCGAGTTGAATTAACCAAGTCATTCCAACACCTAACCAAAATAGGCCGTACGCACCAAATGCTGTTGTACCGAACGTATTGTTGTGCTTTGCATCGTGAATGCATGCAAAGATTTGTGCAAATCCTCCTAAAAAGATTGCCCATGGTAATACAAGTGAAACGCCATCTGTTAAGCCTAACTTTTGAGACGATGCTACAAGTGTTACCATCGCTAATCCAAATAGACCGATTCCAGATGGATCTGCTGTTGTCATTTTCACATGATGTGTAGTAGTTTGATTGCTCATATAAACCTCCTGATTATAAACATACTCGAATACAATACTTAAATCAGAAGGCTATGTCAATGGTTTTTTTTGTATGTTGTCAGACCTTATATTCCATAATAATCAAATACACATTTGGCCACATCATAAGGTTTTACATTTAAATTTGGCAACTCATTTACCGGCATCCATAAAGGAATATAACTCCCTCTATCTTTCAGCTCGAACTCCTCGCCTTTACCACTTCCGAAAACTCCACCTATAATATGGGCATTATAATAATACTCCGTACCTTTATACTCCACCTTTGCAATCAGATGCTCCACTTGTATATGTATCCCTAATTCTTCATAGACCTCTCGCTTCGTTGCTTCTTCAGGTGTTTCTCCTTCTTCAATTCCCCCACCTGGAAAAACAAAATACATTTCACCTTCTCGAACACGTTTTATAAGAGCGATTTTACCACCTTGTATAATTATAGCTGCACCGCGATTTCTTCTCACTTTATTACCTCAACACCAATCGCAACTGTTCCCCATTCTTTTTCTTGTTCTTTCGTATATATTCCGTATGTACTTTCTAACATTTCTTTTATACTAAGTTCTTCACAATCAAATAATTTTTTATCAATTTGTTCGTACATTGCTTTAAAGCTTTCGTATCGTTTTATCTCCGTTACTTTTACAGCCATCGTTTCTGCTGTCGTAAGGTTCGTAAATACAATTTCATCGTCTTGTTTTATAAGTTGACGTTTTTTATCGTATAAGCGTACTTCATATACTTTTTTTCCCAATTGAATCGACTGAAAAGGTTTATTATATAATCCCATTTCGTATCTCATACATTTCACTCCCTTTTATTCATCTTGCCTACTAACATTTTTGCACATTACTATTTCATACAACATAGTTCGCCTTACTTCACCTTGCATATAATGTTCCATATCCATTACTTTCTTTAGAGAGGATGCTAAAATTGGTATGTTATATTTAAATCAAAAACCTGAATATAATAAATATGATATCGGTGATTATACTTACAGTAAAGTAGGCCCTATTATTTTTTCTTGGAATGATGAAACAAAATTAAAAATAGGTAAGTTTTGTTCATTAGGAGAAGAAGTCGTTTTCGTACTTGGCGGTGAACATCGTGCTGATTGGATAACAACTTATCCATTTAATGTCCTCTTCGAAGAAGGAGCACACATTACTGGTCATCCTTCTTCAAAAGGTGATATCGTAGTCGGCAATGATGTATGGATTGGTTATCAATCCTGCATTTTATCTGGTGTTACAATTGGTAACGGGGCCATTATCGGGGCCAAGAGTGTTGTTACAAAAGACGTACCTCCATATGCAATCGTCGCTGGTAATCCTGCCAAACTAGTTCGATATCGTTTCCCGCAAGAAATCATTGAAAAACTAGAAAACCTTGCATGGTGGGACTGGGACATTTCCGTTATAAAAGGAGCTATTCCATTTCTACTCTCCAACAAAGTCAACGAATTTTTCACTTCTCCCGAAGAAGAAGCTACTTGATCTAAACAAAAAGAGCATCCTATTCTTTCAGGATGCTCTTTTTGTGTTTATTTTTTATTTATTCGCAACTGATTACACGGAGAACAGTGAAATGGAATTTTGTCTAAACAATTAAAGTTTGTTTCACAAATTTGTTCTGTCGTTGGAACAAATGGAATGACAACTATGTTACTATCTATTATTTGTGTAACAGGTGGCAATACTGTGCCTACTTGATGTTCGAAGCGAATACTCGCTTGATTAATATAATTTCCTGAACCACTTGGTGCACTCTGAACTGTTACTTGGAACGAAACTGTCCGTGCTTCACCTGGATTTAAACTTCCTATAAGAAACCCTGATACTGGGCTTACATTTGGCACTGGCGTATTATCAACAGTTACACTTCCAGGAACAAATCGAAAACTACTATCTAACATATCTTGAAAACGAATATTTTGTATCGCTGTATCCCCCGTATTCGTAATAACTGTCGTAAACGTAATAACATCGCCTATCGTTGCTGATTGAAGATCTGCCGTTTTTACGACTGTTGTTGAAACATTTTGAGGAATAAACGGGATAACAACTGTATTACTATCGCCTTCAACTACTACTGGCGGCTCATTAGGATTTACAGTTGCAAGCCCATTCGCTGTAGCTGTATTTGTAACTAAATTATTTATTTTCCCTCCTGTTATTACAACTTGGAAATTAATAATCGCTGCATCATTTGGCTGAAAATCACCTAAAGGGATACCAGTATTCGGATTGGCAAATGGAAAAGGTACATCATTTACTGTTACCGTGCCACTTATAAATAAAGTATTTGGATCAATGATGTCTGCTAAAATAATATTCGTCACAGGAACTGTACTATCATTTATAACAGCAATTCCGTAAGTGACAACATCTCCTACCATTGCTACTTCAAAATCCGCTCCTTTTGCAACAAACAAAATTGCAGTATTTACCGTTACAATAACTGTATTACTTGTGTCCATCACTGTAACTGGTGGCTCTCCTGGTACTAAAATATACTCTGCTAATGCCCCAGCAACGTTCACTACCGTACCACCATCAGGAAAACTTGTAATCGTAGCTTCATATGTTACAATCACCGTTTCACCGACTGGGATATCTGGTATCGTAAATCCAATCTGTGGATTTAACCCCGGCTGTGGTATTCCATTTATCGTTACACTATTTGGGACAAAATCAGCTTCCTGAGATAACACGTCTATAAATTGAACATTCATCGCATCAGCCGTACCAGTATTTAATATACGAACAGTATACGTTACCTTTTCTCCTACTCCAACAATTGGATGATCTACTTCTTTTAGCATATCTAAACTGCCTCTATTTACTGGTGTTACTGTCGTATTACTTAAATTCGTTATCGTAAATGGAGGTTCTCCTGGAATCAATTCAAAATCACCAGTTACACTCGCCGAATTCATAATACTATTAGAAGGCGGAATTGCGATTACAGTTACTTCGAACGTTATTAAAACGCCATCCCCTACTGCAAGATCCGGTAATGAAAAGCCTACAAAAGGATCTAAACCTACTTGCGGAATCCCATTTATCTGTACACTCCCCGGAACGAATTCTAAACTAGGTGATGGAACGTCAATAAATTGCACATTTGTCGCTGTTACCGTTCCTGTATTTGTAACTTGCACACTATACGTTAACGTATCTCCTAATCGTGTCGCCTGTTTGTTGACAGTTTTTATAACATTGAATCGCCCTCTATTTACCCTTGTTATTGTCGTATTACTTGGCTCTGTTACTACAACTGGTGGTTCTCCTGGTACTAAAGTAAAACTTCCTGTTATATTTGCAACATTCGTTATTGTTCCTGAAGATGGAATATTTGTCACTGTCGCTTGGAACGTCACTATAGTCGTATTGCCAACAAGTATATCGCCAATTCCAAACCCAGTAATTGGATTCAAACCAGGTTGCGGAGTTCCATTTACCGTTACACTATTTGGGACAAATGACGCTCCTGCTGAAATCGTATCAATAAACTGAACATTGTTAGCTGTTACTGTTCCCGTATTCGTTATTTGCACTGTATACGTTAATACATCGCCAACGAGAGTCGCAGCCCTGTTCACCTGTTTTATAACATTAAATCGTCCTCTATTTACAGTTGTGAGTGTTGTATTGCTTGGTTGGTTTACTATAACTGGTGGTTCTCCTGGTACTAATATAAAGCTTCCAGTCACATTTGCCGTATTGGCAATCGTTCCGTTTGATGGCACACTGACGACGGTTACTTGGAAGGTTACTTCTACACTTTCACCTGGATTTATATGTGGAAGCGGGAATCCATTATTAGGATTGAATCCAGGTTGTAACACACCGTCTATCGTTACACTGTTCGGTATGAATGTTATAGAGGAAGGTAATACATCACTATATTGAACATTCGTCGCTGTCACTGTTCCTGTATTTTGAACTACTGTTGTATATGTGATTGTATCTCCTACTGCAACAACCGGCTCACTTACTGATTTTAAAACATTCAAACCAGATTCATTTATTTTCGTTAATGTCGTGTTACTTGTCGTTGTTTCAGTAATAGGCGGCTCTGTTTCACTTACAGCAAATGTAGCCGTAACATCCACAAAGTTAACAACTGTTCCACCTTGAGGTATGCTCGTTACCATCTCTTGGTATGTGACAAGTACAAAATCACCTACAGGTATATCTGGAACTGTAAAGCCTATGAACGGATCTAACCCAGGCTCTGGTATTCCGTTTATACTCACACTTCCTGGAACAAATTCTACACCACTCGTACTAGAATCAAGAAATTGAACATTTGTTGCCGGCACTGTTCCAAAGTTAAAAATTAGTACATCGTAAGTTAATATTTCTCCAACCGTTGCTGCCTCTTTATCTACTAGTTTTAATGGGAAAATAGACGCTATATTAATCGTCGTAACGACTAAATTTGTTAATATCGTTTGCGTAATCGGTGGTTCCTGCGGATTTGGTTGTGAAGTAAATGTAACGTCAGCATCGTTTAATATGACTTCATTATCTGGAATCTCTGTAATCGTCACTTGGAATGTTACCGTAATACTTCCACCAGCATTTAATGACGGAGTAACTGTAAATCCTATTTCAGGATTTAAACCAAGTTGCTGTATTCCACCTATCGTTACACTATTTGCGACAAATGTTGATCCTTCTGGAATGACATCTTGGAAGAGTACATCTGTAACAGGTATAATTCCTACATTCGTTATTAGAACGGTATACGTTAATACATCTCCAACAGCTCCAGCAGCAACATTTACAGTTTTTGTTGCTGTTACTTCACCAGGAGGAGGTAACGGTATTGTAACTACTGTCGTATTACTTGAATTTGTCGTTGTTACAGGCGGTTGTAAAGGATTTAATAAAAAAGTGGCTGTAGCAGATGCTGTGTTTAATACTGCTCCACGTGTAGACGGTGCAACTACCGTAACTTGGAACGTTACTGTCAATGATGTTCCCGCTGCGATATTAGGGAGCGGGAAACCAACATTTGGGTCAAAGCCAGGTTGAGGCGTTCCATTTATCGTTACACTATTTGCGACAAATGTTGTTTCTGTTGCAATCGGATCAATGAAAGAAACATTCGTCGCTAGTACTGTGCCATTATTTCGAATGACAACAGAATACGTGTAAGTCTCTCCAAGTGCTGCTTGTTGTACAGATGAAGATTTTTGTATATTTAACTGTGCCGTATTTACCTGTGTCACTACAAAATTACTATTCGTAACAGTCGTTATAGGAGGTCCTGCCGGATTTATAAGGAAACTTGCAGTAACGTTCGATTGATTTCTTATATTCCCTCCACTTGGAACACTCGTCACTGTAACTTGAAACGTAATGGTAGCGGTTTGCCCGACTGGAATATTTGGTACTGGAAAACCTGTCATAGGATTCGCGCCTTGCTGAACAACTCCATTTATCGTTACACTATTCGCTACAAATGTAGCTCCAGTTGGGATTGGATCTTGAAAAATGATATTTGTTGCAGGAACAGTTCCTGTATTTTGAATAAGAATCGTATACGTTAACGTATCTCCTATACCTGCTTGTGGTGTATTTACACTCTTCATTACATTAAGTGATCCTACATTCACTCGCGTCACAACAATATTACTAATCGTTACAATTGTAATTGGTGGCTGGAGAGGACTTACTTGGAAATCAGCAGTGACATTCGCATTATTCGGAAGAACTCTATTTGATGGTACACTTGTAATTAACACTTGGAAAGTAACTGTTACCATCGTACCTACCGGAATATTAGCAAGCGGAAATCCAGTTGTCGGATCTAAACCAGGTTGAGATATCCCGTTTATTGTTACACTATTCGCAACAAACGTTGTTCCAGATGGAATCGGATCAACGAATGATACATTTGTCGCTGCTACTGTTCCACTATTTTGTATACGAACTGTATACGTTAGCGTATCTCCTACACCAGCTTCACTAGCACTTACGCTCTTCATTACATTTAGCCCTGAAGAATTCACAACTGTCATAACAGTATTACTTGGTACTGTTACAGTAATTGGTGGCTCTGTTGGATTTACAAGGAAATCTCCAGTTACATTCGCATTATTTACGACATTATTTCCTTGGGGAATTTCATCAATTAATACTTCAAACGAAACAATTACACTTGCGCCAGTAGGCAAATTATTTAGTGGGAATCCAAGTTCTGGATCTGCTCCTTCTTGTAAAACACCATTAACTAATACACTGTTTTCAATAAATAATGTCCCTTGCGGAATTGAATCTTGGAAAAATACATTTGTCGCTGGTACACTACCTGCATTTATGATTTCGATTGTATATACTAAAACATCCCCTACCGTTGCAACATCCGTATTGACTGATTTCACAACTTCAAAATTCCCTGATTGTACAGTTGTGTTAACAATGTTACTAGGAACATTAATTGTTACTGGTGGTTCACTCGGATTCACTTGAAAACTTGCTGTTACATTTGCTTGATTTAAAATATCTTCATTTTCTGGATCCTGTACAATTAATACGTCAAATGTGACGACGACTGTTTGAGCCGCAGGAATATTTGGAAGAGAAAATCCTGGATTCGGATTCAATCCACTTTGCGGTACTCCATTAATTGTCACAGAATTTGCAACAAATGAAACAGCAGAAGGAATAGGGTCTTGGAAAAATACATTTGTTAGCGGAACGTTTCCTGTATTTTGAACGGCAATCGTATACGTTAAAGTATCCCCTACTGCTGCTTGCGTTGTATTCACTTCTTTTATTACATTTAAACCACCTGTATTAACTTGTGTTACAACGGTATTCGTTTGCCTATTAATCGTTACTGGCGGTTGATTCGGAATAACGACGAAATTAGCAGATACATTACCGCGATTCGCAATCGTGCCTCCTGATGGGGTAGATGTAACTCGTACTTGAAAAGTCACCGTTCTACTTCCACCTGGAGATATATTCGCTACCGTAAACCCAGTCGCTGGATTTGCCCCAGGTTGCGAAACTCCATCAACAGTTACACTATTTGGTATAAAAGTCGTTCCAATTGGGATTGGATCTTGAAAAATAACGTTCGTCGCCAGTACATTTCCTGTATTTTCAATTGTAACGGTATACGTAAGAACGTCGTTAACCGTCGCAAAAGCTTTATCCACTGTTTTTCTCGTTCTTATATCAGCTATATTTATTGTAGTAAATACTGTATTACTTGTCGCTTGGCCTGAAATTGGTTGTTGACCAGGAACCGGAATAAAGTTAAACGTTGCACTTGCACGGTTCGGAATTGGATTTACAAGCGGATTAGATGTCACTCGAACTTGAAAGCGTACTACAGTCGTTTGCGAAGCATTAATACTTCCAAGATTAATACTACTTGCTGGATTCGCTCCTGGTCGAGCTACTCCATTTACCGTAACACTATTTGTTACAAACATTGTTCCAGCAGGTATACTATCGACAAAAATAACATTATTTGCAGCGACATTCCCATTGTTCGTGACATTCACTGTGTACGTTAATATGTCATTAAGTGTTGCCGTCTGTAGATCTACAGATTTTTGCAAACTTACATTTGCGCGATTTACCGTCGTCTGTACTGTATTTGAAGAAGCTGTACTTGTGATAGGAGGACTTCCAACAAAAGGACGGAATTGGTATGACACCATTGCACGATTTGAAATTGGATTTGGACTTGGGAATGACGTAACTCTCACTTGAAATGTAACAACTCTTTGAGCATTATTCGGTATCGTTCCTAAATTAATTCCACTAGCTGGATTGGCGCTCGGCTGAGTTACTCCACCTACTGTAACACTGCCTGCTATAAACGTCGTTCCATTCGGAATACTGTCTTGTAATACAACGTTTTCTGCACTTCCTGTCCCTGTATTCGGAACAGTAATCGTATAAGTGAGAATATCACCTACTGCTGCAACGGTTTTATCAACAGATTTAACGGGATTTATAATTGGCCCTGTCGCATCAATTTGAACACCAAAACCAGCTGCAGCATATCCATCTCCATTTGTAACGAAGCGAACAGTCGCTGACGTTTGATTATTTACTAAGGATGACGAAGCATCTACATTCGTAATATCCCATCCTTGTCTTCGGACGGCCAAAGCTATCCCTAACGGCTGATTCAAATTTCCAAAGGTGCCAGTTGTATCTAAATTCCCACTATCATTACAAATTTGTGACTGAAAGAAATTATTTGCGGGATTTCTCGGTCCGAATAAAGCAACTGTAGCATTTGCATTCGGTCCAAAGCGAAGCTGATCTCCAACAATGCTAGAATCACCTTCTTGAGCAGTTACGAGCACTCTTCCTGTAACAGCTCCTGTTGCCGGAGTTGCAAATCCTGAAATAGTAGCATCAACTGGTGGCGATGAAGCATCGATAATTTCTTGACCTGCATATACTGACAAATTCCGAAGTGGTAAACTTGCATTTTGATAAACTACCTCAAGCGTCCAGCCAGCTGAACGACTGATTGTTGGATCAGCTGAAGTTCTTGCAGCCGGTACAGCACCCGTTGTATATGTTCCCGCTCCCCCTGTATTAACAAGATTCGTTACATTAGCAGAGCGAACATAATAAAACTGGTTCCCAACTGAACCTTGCTGCGCAGTTGCAGGATCTGGTGCAACAGAAAATGTTCCTGCTGGTGTTGTAAATGAAATATTATCATTTAAAAATGCTGTAACATCCTCTGTATCGGTCCGGTATGTGCCGGCCCATACTAGTTCTGCGTATAAAACACTACTCCCTGCTGGAAGGTTCAAAATTGCACTTGAAGAATTTAATGGCCAGTCATTCGTTGTTCCTGCCGGGAATCCAGGTACTTGAAGCGATGTATTTATCGTTGTAAACACATCAATCGTACCGAAGTTATTGTTTGGTGCAGGTGAGGTAGGACTTAGTCCCAACGTGTTCCCGGTGAACGTGACGGCACCAGTTACTGTTGTTGTAAAACGATTCATAAAAGGCACACAATCATCTCATTTCATTTATAGTAAAAAGTGCTCTATACTATAAAATGTAGACAAACTATATAATGTACGTTGTCCAACAAAATTCCACATATATGGAGAGGAGTTTACTACACTATGCGCTACGTTATCGTAACAGGAACTTCACAAGGTTTAGGTGAGGCAATCGCCGTGCAATTGTTAGAAGAAAATACAACCGTTATCTCTATTTCTAGGAGAGAAAATAAAAACCTTACAAAACTCGCAGAGCAAAACGACAGCAATTGTATTTTCCATTCCATAGATCTTCAAGATGTACATAATTTAGAAACTCATTTTAACGAAATCTTTTCATCTATTCAAAAAGACAATGTCTCATCGATTCATTTAATTAATAATGCAGGCACAGTTGCACCAATGAAACCTATTGAAAAATCAGAAAGTGAACAATTCATTACGAACGTTCATATTAATTTAATCGCACCGATGATCCTTACTTCCACTTTCATGAAACAGACGAAAGACTGGAAAGTAGATAAACGCATTATAAATATTTCATCTGGTGCAGGAAAAAATCCTTATTTCGGATGGGGAGCTTATTGTACAACGAAAGCCGGTGTAAATATGTTTACACAGTGCGTAGCTACTGAAGAAGTGGAGAAAGAATATCCTGTAAAAACTGTCGCTTTCGCACCTGGTGTTGTTGATACAAATATGCAAGCACAAATTCGTAATACAAATAAAGAAGACTTTATTAACTTAGATCGATTCACCGCATTAAAAGAAGAAGGAAAGCTACTGTCACCTGAATATGTTGCGAAAGCTATTCGTAACTTACTAGAAACTGAGAATTTCCCGCAGGGTGAAGTAATTCGAATTGATGAATAACAAAGAAGCACGCTATAATAGCGTGCCTTTTCATTCTATTTCTCTAAAAATATGAGTACAGACTCCATCATCTTCTCATAACCAATCTCTTGATAAATTTTATTTGATGTTGGATTTGCCAGGTCCGTATATAATGTCGTTGTTTTGTAGCCTTCATCTAACATACGTTGACTAAGTGCAGCGACACAACTAGATGCGTACCCTTTTTTCCGAGCTTCTTTCGGTGTATATACAAAATTAACTGTTATATTGTTTGTAGTCGGTCTCGTTTTTGCAGCTACAGAAACAATCTTCCCGTCTACTTCTAAACCAAATAGACGATGATTAGTAATTAATGTATGAGCAGTTTGTTTCGCTTCTTCTTTCGTAGTAGGAAGCTTCACATCTTCGCAAAATTGATATATCCACTGCTCTATTAATGTTAGCTCATCACTACTTACTTCTCGAAAGATTCCATCTCCGTTCCACTTTTTCTTTACTTGTTTTAATTCATATATCCCTTGCTCCATTGCAACATTAGTTTTCTTATTCTCTAACACTGCAATCTCTTCCGCTAATTTCTGTACGATTTTTTTATTACCAATCAATCCAGGAATATTTGGATATACTTTCGTTAACTCTTTTGCAAGTTCCTTAATAGCTACTGCCGAAATCTCAGACGTAGCAACAATTATTTGTTTCTTTTCTTCTGTTTGAAGAAATACAGCTGCAATTTCTTTCCCTTGTTTTGCTACTCCTATAAATATCGGTTCTTGGACCATTTGTAATACACCTAATATGAGATTATTTTCCTGCTCATTCTTCTCTAAAAATGGTGTAACCTCTTCTGTAAAATTAAGAATCTCTTCATATACATGTAATTGAATCATCGACAATCTCTTCTCTCTATTTATAGTTTCATTAAGTATTGGCGATTAATTCATTAAATCCCTCTTTTACGATTCAATAATATTCGAAGCTAACGTATTCAAATCATTTTCAGCTTGTAAAATTCTTTGTTTTTCCTTTTCAAATACCTCTTCTTCTTTTTGAAATGACTCTTTTCGATTTTTAATCATACGCTCCATCTCTTTTTTACTCGGTCCACCATATACATTTCTTTTTTGAATAAAAGCTTCTGGTGATATAATTTCTTTCCACTCTTCTTCTAATAAATTTACTTTCAAATTTTCTTGTAAGTATACATTTATGTCTTTGAAATTTAATTCATGTAATTCCTTTTTCTGCTCCAATGACATATTCGCAATCGCACTTGCTGCATGATGTGCATGCCGAAATGGTATTTCATAGTTTTTTGTTAAAACATCTGCGAAATCTGTAATCGTAATCGCATGTTTATATGAACGATTTTTTAACGTTTCCTCTTCTACTTTCATCGTTCGAATAACTGCGTTCATAATACAAAAAACACGAATCGCCTTTTCGATTCCTTTATATAAATACGGCTGCAAGTCATCCTCCGTATCGACAATATCGCCAAATGGTGTATTATGAATCATTTGAAATACAGTAAATGCTTCCCCTAAAGCACTACTCGTAATAGCACGGGCATGTTCTATTGAAACAGGATTTCGTTTTTGCGGCATAATACTACTTATTTGCACATATGGCTTCGCTACAGTAATCCCATCATATTCTTTCGTCGCTAATAGTAAAAAATCATGAATCCACCTACTCGTATTCGTCATAATTACCATTAGTAACGAGCTAACTTCTAATAAATAATCCGCTCCAGCAACAGCATCATATGAGTTCTCAATTACATTTGTAAACCCAAGTAACTGTGCCACTCGTTCTCGCTTAATTGGGAAGCTTGTTGTAGAAAGGGCAGCTGCCCCCATTGGAGAATGATTTAAAAGATGATACGCTTTTTTCATTCTTTCTAAATCTCGTTGCATCGTATCGTAAATTGCCAAAACATAATGACCAAATGTTGTCGGCTGCGCTGGTTGGGTATGTGTATACGCGGGCATAATTGTTTCCATATGTTCACCGGCGAGCTCCAGCATACTTTCTTGCAGCAATAAATGATGTTCCATTAACCGCAATACAAATTGCCGTAAACTCATGCGATACATCGTTACACCCATATCATTTCTACTTCTACCGATATGCATATTACTTACAAATTCACACTTTGCTTCTTGAGAAAGCAAATGTTCAACTAAGAAAAAAAGATCTTCATGCTGCTCCGTATATAATAATCTATCCTTGGGAATTGCCTCTACCTTTTTAAGTGCTGTTAGTATAACTTTAGCTTCTTCTCTTTTCATCAACTTTTCTTCAGTTAACATAATAATATGTGCCCTATGCACTTGAAACATATCTTTCAATAAATAATTGCGTTGAAAATCAAATACATGCTGTAATACACAATCCACATATGTTTTCCCAGGGAAATCAGCGCCTTCACTCTTTATAAACTCTTCTTTACTCTGTTTCATCACCTTTTCCCCTCTCACCTAAGTATTACTACCCATCATACCCAGGGATGGCAAAAAAGTGCTTGTACGTAAAAATAAACTCGGTGCTTATAGCACCGAGTTTATTTAATAAAAGTCGCATCATACTTATCACTTTGCAACACTTGGAAATGTAAATTTGCTAAGTGTTTACGTATTTCAGCACTGTCATCTTCATTTAAATTATTTGCTAAGAAAACAATTTCTGTACAGTTTCCGCGTTTATCCATTGCATAAACTGCTTTAGTTACCGTCCATGGTGTATAACCATTCTTTTGTCCAGCATGCCTGAATGTTTTACGATATTTCTTTGCGCTCATATCTGTTTCAACGATATTCGCCCACACTTTTTCTTCAGCTTCTGTAAGACCACCCTTATGATTTGCCTTTTGAAGTAATACCATATAATCATTTGCCGAAGCAGCAGGCAATCTATCCGACCAAATTTTGTCGTATCGTTCCTCTAAATAAAGAGGAATTTCCTTCTGTAATAATGGTCCCTTCTTTTTTAAGCGTTCATGAATAATCATGGCATACTCTCGATATTGCTCTTGGGACATTTCTTTTAACTTTTTCTCTATTTTATATTTTGGAACATGTAATTCTTTATGCAAATATCCTGGAATATATAATGATGAAACAATCGGAAATAGTGGTTGGTGTGCAGGGAGCGATAAGCTTTGTAAATTTCGATTAATGTTATCTAGCCCTAACAATTCCATTAAATATTCAGTATTTGCATTTGAACTGAACTTAACCATTCCTTTTGCAACTTCTTCTAAAGAAACCGCTCCTTCAGTTATCTTCCCTGTTTTTTGCAAATAATTTTGCCACCTGTCTTGTGCACCACCATCTGTATTTGGTACATAATAACGATTCACATCATTAATTGAGACGAAACTATACGGATCAATTTTCCCTTCGGTAACTTGTTTCGTATATTCAAGCGCCACAATTAATTTCATCGTACTAGCAACTGGCAATACAACATTTGGATTTACAGAATAAACAACTTTATCATTTCTCTTTACTAGAAGCGCGCTATTTTTTTCATCTTTATGTTCTTCAATAAAGGATGCTATATATTCCGCATCATCATTATTTGAACTCCAAACTTTTTTCACTAAAAAGTTACCTGATATTAGCAAAACAAAAATACCCACAACCACTGCGCATACTATAGTTTTTTTCAAGTAAAATTCCTCTCCTATTGTGTAACTCTTCTCTATTTATCTCTTAAAAACAAAATAATGGAGATGATTATTTAAACAATCATCTCCATTATTTTAACTTGTATGCTACTATTATGTCTACGTCATAATTTTCACAAAATCCTCTAGAAACTTTTTATAATGTAAAGACCAGCCAATTTTAACCCAATTTTTCAACGCTTTTGCTTCAGGTTGCGGGCGAAAATCAGCGATACTTTCCCCTTTCGCAACTCCAACCGTATCTACATCAACACGACGATACACGTAATCTAAAAGAGATGGATTTGCCGCTACCATCATTGTAACAACGTCATGTACTGGACTACCTGTTATTTTGGGATTTAACTTTTTATAAGCTTTATAATAATACGTAAATATCGGTTCGATTAACTTATTAAAACTTGTTTTAGAGTTTTTCGTAATATATTTTACCATCTCTGGTGTAATAATTGCTTCGGATGTAACGTTAAGCGGCACTACTGTCACATTTTTTGCATTTTGCATAACTAATTGTGACGCAATAGGATCACCATGAAAATTCGCCTCTGCGACTGGTGTAACATTTCCAGGCATTAAGAACGCACCGCCCATTATATAATATTCTTTCACATACTTCATCATCGGTTTTTCTAAAATAAAAGCTGTTGCCAATGTTGTTGACCTACCAGCATCAACAATAATTAATTCTCCTTTATACTTTTCAAGAATATCGAAAAATGCACAAAAGGGTTTTATATTTGGTGAAAAAGCTTTTGGGGGTTTAATAGGTCCTAAGCCATCTACGCCGTGAATTTCTGGATAATACGTCACAAAATCACCAGACAAAGGTATTTTAGCACCATTAATAACAGGTATATCTTCCCTGCCAGCTATTTGCAATAAATACGCCGCATTACTCGTCGCCTTTTCCTGCGTTACATTCCCATATCCAGTTACGACTCCAACGATATCAATATCAGGATGCAACAATCCATACATAATTGCTAAAGAGTCATCAATTCCCGGGTCTCCCAAAAACAACACTTTTTTCATCGACCTCAACTCCATCCCCTCAGTTGTTATTAATTTATGAATAACCATGGATATACAGAATAGAAAAGAACAAATTCAGAAGAAAAACGTAGTCCTATATGGACTACGTTTTTCTTCTAACTTATACTGTTTTTTTCACAACACTCATACTTCCAATGATGTAAGCGATAAACGCCAAGCAAATCGGGAAAACAACTGTATGTATACCAAATGGATTAGGGAAGCAAAGATGAATTAACATATAGGAGCCTACTCCAACTAGAATAGATGCAAGAGCTCCAGTTGCATTTCCTTTTTTCCAATATAAACCTAACACAATCGGCCAAATGAACGCTGCTTCTAAACCACCGAAAGAAAATAAATTTAACCAAATTAAAAAGTCTGGTGGCTTAATAGCGGCAGCATATACGAGTAATCCTACGATACCAGTAATCAATAGGCTACCTTTCTTTATCGTACTATCCGCGGCATCTTTATTTATGTAGTTCACATATATATCTTTAATAATTGACGAACTTACAAGTAATAACAATGAATTCACAGTAGACATTATCGCTGCCATTGGTGCAGCTAAGAAAACTCCAGCTAACCAAGGTGGCAACACTTCCATCGCGAGTAGCGGCATTACTTTATCTGGTACCGTTATGCCTGGAAGGACTACTCTTGCAAACACACCTGTTAAATGCATACCGATCATAATTGTACCGACGACAACCGTTCCAATGATTAATGCTTGGTGCATAGCTTTTGAATTTTTATAAGACATAGCACGCACACTAATTTGCGGTAATCCAACGACACCAATCCCAATTAAAATCCAAAATGATGTGACATATGATTTCGTTAAACTTCCATCCGCTCCGAACGGTGTTATTAGATTCGGATTAATTTGAATAAGTTCCTGCATAATCTTTTCAACTCCGCCACCAGCAATGACAGTAGCAATTAAAATGATTGTTGTTCCGACTAACATAATGATTCCTAATAACGTATCTGATAAAGCGACTGCACGAAATCCACCAATTAACACATACACAAGTACAGAAAATGTAAATAAAAATAGTGCCGTTGTGTAGGAAAGTCCTGTTAGCGACTCAATTAATCGTCCGCCGCCAACCCACTGGGCTACTGTTGCTGAGAACAAAAAGATTATAATACATAACGCAGAAAGAACAACTACCGCTTTATTATTGTATCTGCCCTTTAAATAATCAATAAGCGTAATTGCTTCCATCTTTCTAGCGATAATAGCAAACTTTTTACCAATAACCGTTAAAACGATATATCCTGTTACAACTTGAATCGCTGATAACAGCACCCATCCAAGACCCATATTGTAAGCAATACCAGGCCCGCCGATAAAGCTACTTGCACTACCGTACGTAGCAATCATCGTCATAGCTAATAATAAGCCACCAAGTTCACGCCCACCAAGAAAATATTCTTGTAAAAATTTATTATTAGCGGTTGCTTGTACACGTCTTGATGCATATACACCAATTAAAAACACAACGATAAAAGAAATTATCATTGGGATTATTACATACCAATTCATCTATCATTCCTCACTTTTTTCTTCCTCATCGAGTGAAATATCTTGAAATAAAAAACGAACAACTAAAATAAGCAAAATAACCATTACGATAAATCCAACGATACAGCTATAAAAAAACCATGCTGGAAAACCTAATACATATGTATATTCACTCGGATCCTTACTTCCAAGCCCATAAGCAAATCCATACCATATTATAAAATTAATAATAGCTAATCCAAGACCAATTAACGCTTCTCTATGGGCAACTCGAAAGCGCGGATCATCATGATAATTCTTCATTTTCCCCCTCCTCTCACGATGTATAATTGTACCATTGTTCTTCTAGTTTTTCCTACTAGAAAGCAAAAACAAGCAGGATTTTTTATAATCATATAGAAGACCCTCTTACATTACATATTTTTTACAATTGTAACACAAATGAAATTTGAATTTTCAGCATTTGTTAATTATGATTTAAATTAGAGGCTTTCCATCTAGTTCCTACATCCTTGATTTCGGAATAAACGCCGTCTCGTACTGCGTTTAAATTATATTTTCAAGGGGGTTATACAATGAGTCAACTAGCTGTAAATCTTCATGAAAAGGTAGAGAAATTTCTTCAAGGCACAAAGAAACTATATGTGAACGGATCGTTCATTGAAAGCGCTTCCGGAAAAACTTTTAAAACTCCTAACCCAGCAACTGGTGAAACACTCGCTATCGTTGCTGAAGCTGGTCGCGAAGACATTCATAAAGCTGTGGTAGCTGCTCGAATGGCTTTCGATGAAGGTCCTTGGTCACGCATGAGCACTGCTGAACGCAGCCGTCTTATGTACAAGCTCGCTGATTTAATGGAAGAGCATAAAGAAGAGCTCGCACAGCTCGAAACGTTAGATAACGGAAAGCCAATCCGTGAAACAATGGCGGCAGACATACCACTTGCAATTGAGCATATGCGCTATTATGCTGGCTGGGCGACGAAAATTGTTGGTCAAACAATTCCTGTTTCCGGTGATTACTTTAACTATACACGCCATGAGGCTGTTGGTGTCGTCGGTCAAATTATCCCTTGGAACTTCCCACTTCTTATGGCAATGTGGAAAATGGGAGCTGCGCTTGCTACAGGATGTACAATCGTTTTAAAACCTGCAGAACAAACTCCACTATCCGCTCTATACTTAGCTGAATTAATTGAAGAAGCTGGATTCCCGAAAGGTGTTATTAATATCGTTCCTGGATTCGGTGAATCAGCTGGACAAGCACTTGTTAATCATCCACTCGTTGATAAAATTGCATTTACTGGTTCTACTCCAGTCGGTAAACAAATTATGCGACAAGCATCTGAATCATTGAAACGTGTTACTTTAGAGCTTGGCGGTAAATCACCGAACATTATTTTACCAGACGCCGACTTATCTCGCGCGATTCCTGGTGCACTTTCTGGTGTTATGTTTAACCAAGGACAAGTATGCTCTGCTGGATCACGCTTATTTATTCCAAAGAAAATGTATGATAATGTCATGGCTGATCTCGTCCTCTATTCTAAAAAACTAAATCAAGGTGTCGGTCTTAACCCTGAAACAACAATCGGTCCTCTCGTTTCCGAAGAACAACAAAAACGTGTAATGAGCTACATTGAAAAAGGGATTGAAGAAGGCGCTGAAGTACTTTGCGGAGGAAGTAATCCATTCGATCAAGGCTACTTCGTTTCTCCTACAGTATTCGCTGACGTAAATGACGAAATGACGATCGCAAAAGAAGAAATTTTCGGTCCAGTTATTTCTGCAATACCTTTTAACGATATTGATGAAGTAATTGAACGTGCAAATAAATCACAATTCGGCTTAGCGGCTGGTGTGTGGACAGAAAATGTTAAAACAGCACACTATGTTGCAAGTAAAGTACGTGCTGGTACTGTATGGGTAAACTGTTATAACGTCTTTGATGCAGCATCTCCATTTGGAGGATTTAAACAATCTGGCCTTGGCCGCGAAATGGGATCTTACGCGCTGAACAACTATACAGAAGTGAAGAGCGTTTGGATTAACTTAAATTAACGAGAAAGAACCTGACCTACTCGGTCAGGTTCTTTTCATTATGTATTCATTTACACTTGCAACCCACCGCTCACATTTAATACCTCTCCTGTAATGTAAGAGGCATACTCTGATGCTAAAAAGGCAGCTGCGTTTGCAATATCTTCCGGCGTTCCGATTCTTCCAACTGGAATCGCTCCAACCATTTTCTCTTTTACTTTATCCGGTATTGTTTTTGTCATATCAGTATCCATAAACCCTGGACAAATCGCATTACACGTAATACCAAAACTTCCAACCTCTTTCGCTGCTGTTTTTGTTAAGCCTACAACCCCTGCTTTTGTAGCCGCATAATTTGCTTGTCCAATATTTCCTTCCCTACTAATAGAAGAAATATTAATAATCCGTCCATACTGTTGTTGTCTCATATAAAGAAGTGCTGGCTGCATACAATAAAAAACGCCAGTTAAGTTCACTTGTAATACTTGTTCCCAAGCAGACTTCTCCATCTTATGTAACATTGCATCTTTTGTAATCCCAGCGTTATTCACTAAAATATGTAATGTACCAAATTTTTGCACCGCATATTCAATTAAAGACTTCGCTTCATTTTGATTACTCACATCACATCGATATAAACTCACATCATACCCTTCATCTGATAATTCACGTGTCGTTTTTTGTAGCTTCTCTTCATTTACATCACTAATTAATACTTTGGCCCCTAGTTTTGCAAACACTCGTGCGATTTCTTTTCCAATCCCCTGCGCAGCACCCGTTACAACAGCTGTTTTCCCATTCAACAAGTCCATCTCTATCCCCCATTTCTATTAGTTATATTGTATATTTCGGCTCTATGCTTTCCAAATCCTCTTTGTATAAAAAAGTCTATTTGTGTCAAACTAACTTTGCAACACCGCATAAAACACAAGGAGATTGTGTCGAATGAAAAAAAAGAATGTAAATCGAAACAAAGCTGCCGATGGCATTGATGTTGAGTTCGCTCGCGAACTCGCTGACCACAATGACTTAGAAGCAAACGCACGTGCAAATGCCGCTGATGCACGTCAAAAACGCCAATCAACAGAAAAATAAGGCACTACAACGTTCCTTATTCTTTTCAACAGGGACCTACTACCCATCAAAATAAACCGAGAGTATCTCTCGGTTTATTTTCTATATTTCTTTACGTAGTGCGCTAAAGCAAGTAACGGATATATATGCCCATAACTATGATAGCGAATATAAAAGCCCCCCGGCAACCCTGTACCAGTAGGATATTTTTCATTCATAGTAGACTGCGCAAGCAAATATGAAATTCCTTTTCGAATAATCGGTGTTTCTTGATCGTAGTAAGAAATGAGTGCATCAAGTGCCCACGCTGTTTGTGACGGTGTACTAAAAGGTAAAGAAATAAATTTTTTCTCTACACTACTTTGACAGGATTCTCCCCACCCTCCGTCTTCATGCTGCAAATGTTCGAGCCATGAAGCTGCTTTTTTCAACGATGGATGAATAGAAGGCACTCCTAATGCACGTAAGCCTGTCATCGTTGCCCATGTCCCATATATATAACATATCCCCCATTTTCCATACCATGATCCATTCTGTTCCTGTACATCCATTAACCATTTGATAGCTTTCTTTTTTTGCTCTTCAAGCAATTCATTCGGTGCATACGTTCCGAATAATTCTAACACCCTACCTGTAATATCTGGTGTGGACGGATCGGTTATCATATCACTCGCATTTTCAATCGGCAAATTCGATAGTAACTTGCTCGTTACCCCTCGTTCAAAAGCTCCCCAGCCTCCATCATTGTTTTGCAATCCTTTTACCCATTCCACACCTCTTCCCCACGCATCATCTACTCTATCATTCCCTCTACTTCGCGCTAACGCTCTAAGGGCAGCTGTAGTATCGTCTATATCAGGGATCGTCGTATTAACATCTGAAAATCCCCAACCGCCAGCTACAAGTGATGATGCATGTACGCTCCAATCTACCTTTTTAGTTTGTTGTTTTTGCAATAAATACTCCGTCGCCCTTTGAATCATCTTATTTTCATTTGTAACTTTAGCTTCTTGCAATGAATAGCTAAGTAAAGCGGTATCCCATACGGTAGAAGGAGAATTTTGCAAATGACTTCCTCTGTCCATCTTCCATATATAAGATTTTAATCCTGTCACAGCTTTTTCAATAATTGGAGACTGAATAGAGTGCCCTAATGCAAGCAAAGCATAAATCATATAAAACGTAGCACTGGCGTAACTATATAATGTTCCATTTTCATCTATACGCTCCTTCATAAAGCGCTCTACTTCTTCGTATCCTTTATGATGTAACGATAATGGATAAGATATTACCTTTTTCACATCACCTAAAAACGATTGAAACAGCGGAGACCGCTCCTCTCGAAACCATTGTCCACCCCCGCCTGCAATATGATTTAAATTTGGCAATAACTTTTTCTCTACACGGAATCTCTTATTCATACAAATCATCATCGGAATTAAATGTATACGCGCTGAGCTACTTAGCCCAAATATACTGAGGGGGGAGTCATTTTGTAAAAATAAGATTGGCGTTGGAAAGTGAAAAAGCGCAGGAAATTCATATTCTCCATGAATCGCTAATAAAAATTTCGTCATAAAATGAGCACGAGAAACTCCCCCGTGTTCCTTAATAAACATTTCAGCTCGCCTCATATTCATATCTTCTTTCGAATATTTTTCCGAAGCAAGTAAAGCAGCATATGCTTGAATCGTCGCGGATAAATTCCCTCCCTTTTCATCTTCGTATAATTTCCAAGTCCCTTCATTTGTTTGAAGAGATGCTAACCTTTTCACAAACGGTTCTATTTCGTCATTTCGTCCTAATAATTTGAGTAAAAAAATCATGTGACAATCCGTTAGCAAAGCTCCTTCAAAACAAAATTGCCACGTTCCGTCTTGCCTTTGCATCGTTTGAAGTGCAGTCGTTCTCCGCTCTATCTCCTCATGCACTTTGTCATATAGTAGCACACCGCTCACCCACCTTTTCTAAGTCCGTATACGATATTCGAAAACTCATCTAAATATGTATGAAAACAAAGAAAAGCAGAACGTGTATTACACACATTCTGCTTACAAACAATACCCAACCCCGACAACAATTCCTAATAGTGCACCAACAACAACTTGATACGGTGTATGTCCAACGAGCTCATTTAACTTTTTATATTCTGTTTGTCTACCATGAAAAAAATCATTCAATATTTTCGCTTGCTTACTTACCGCAAGCCTTACTCCTGAAGCATCGTACATAACAATAATGGCAAAAATAGCGGCAACCGCAAATATTGGACTCTCGACACCTTCCACCACTCCGACACCTGTAGCAAGTGCAGTAACAGTCGAAGCATGCGAACTTGGCATTCCACCTGAAGCAAAGAACTTAGCAAAATCAAACTCGCCTGTTTTTATTAATTTAAAAACGACTTTCGTTAACTGTGCTAAAAACCAAGAAATTATAGCTGCTATAAGTGGATCATTATGTAAAATTGTTTCCATGTTTTTCAGCTCCTCACTGACTATAATGGAATTTCTATATAATATAAGTATAAAGAAAAATGCGTAGAAAATACTACGCATTATGATACTTTTGCTGATTTATTTTTAATAAATTTTGGTTGCTTCTGTAGTAGAAACTTTGTTTTCGCCATTGAAAAGACAAATAAAGCAATCCATATACAGAAAAACGCAATCATATGAGTAGATGTGAAATGTTCACCAAAAACGAACACACCTAAAATTAAACTAATAGTCGGCGCGATGTATTGTAAAAACCCTATCATATAGAGCGGAATAAGTTGTGCTCCTTTAGCAAAATAAAAGAGTGGTAACGCTGTAACAATACCTGCCCCTATTAAAAGAAACGTTGATATTGCCGAAATAGAACCGAACGAACCAAAGCCATGAACTCCTGTCATAAACAAATATATAAGTGCAAATGGCGTCACTAACATCGTTTCCATCGTAAGCCCAATTGTTGCATCATAATTTAATAATTTTTTCGTTAATCCATATAATCCAAATGAAAAAGCAAGTGAAAGAGAAACCCATGGAATTGATCCGAAACGTATCGTTAAAATAACAACGCCCAATCCAGCTAAACCAACCGCAACATATTGCCAAAAATTAAGCTTCTCTTTTAAAACAACTGTACCAAGTAAAATACTTATAAGTGGATTAATATAATACCCAAGACTTGCTTCGATTACATGGTTATGATTTACGGCCCATATGTATACAAACCAGTTTCCACTAATAAGTACCGAAGCAATTGTTAATGACATTAATAATTTAGGTCGTTTAAAAAGGGCCACTAACTCCCCACCAAACTGACGAAACCTCTTCGTTACTCCTAAAACTAACAACATAAAAACAAATGCCCAAACGATGCGATGCGCTAATATTTCATCTGCCGGTACTTCCTCCACCCATTTCCAATAAATCGGAAGGACTCCCCACATCGTATACGCACCTGCTGCATATATAATCCCCTGCTTTTGCTCTGCTGTTTGACTCCCCATCTTCCTTTTTCTCCTCTTCTCTTTTTTTCTCCATTATAAAGTCTCACATGCTTACTTTACCAATATTCAATCTGCATTTCTTTCGACATTCCTCTTGCAAATCCTTTATATGTATAAAAACACTCCTACTGTTATAATAACGAGCACTGGAATACCGAAGACAAATTTACTTTTATGTGTCTTATGATGAAATATATACATACCAATCCAAGCTCCAACCGCTCCTCCAGCTGCAGCTGATAAAAACAACGTACTTTCTGGCGTTCTCCACTGCTTTTTCTTTGCTTTTCGCTTATCAAGCCCCATCATACTAAATGCTATAACGTTAATAATAATAAAGTATATCCATTTCATCTTATTCTCTCCCTTAAAAAATTCGCTTTATTGTAACACGAAAAAACCACGCAGGCGAGTAGCCTGCATGGTTTTATAATTCAGTCTCTTGATTTTCTTGTTCTTTCTGTTCTTCCATTTGTTGTTCAGCGATTTCCGCTGAAATCATTCCATAATAAATTTCTGGATATAATCCAAATATTTGATATACACTTCCTAAAAATGGCATCGGAATCCCTCATTTCTAAAGTTGTATTGTCATTCTTAAGGATTCCCTTTTCACTCATTATACATTCGTTTTTGGCACTTCTTCTTCATCGGGAACATGTAATACATTTTGCCATTTTTTATAAGGCGCACTATTTGGATCCACATACCCTTTCGCATACGAACGATCCCACAATTGTTTCATAAACATCTCTTTCTCTTTCTTCGCAACCATATCTGCACCTGTTCCGTAATAGTTTTGGAAATACAACTCAATTTCATCAAGGAATAGCCTTAACAAATCGTCAGATGTTTCTTCTAACGTCGGGTCATATTTTGCCTCACGGTCATACATTAAAATCATATCTAAAATATTATGAACATGCTCTTTACGGAGCCATCTTATATCTTGAGCGCCTAATACAAATGCATGTGTATATAAATGTCCACCTTGTATCATTGCCTTTTCTTGTTCTTCTTCAAATCGTGACAAGATGTTTTCATAAATAAACGGATTATGAAGCAATGCTCTGTGCAACTTATAACTTTCACTTGAAATATTTTTCCCCATCGACTGGATTAAAAAGCTACGGCCGACACCGTTATATTGATACACGAATTGTCCATCAACAGCAACTAAGCTAATCCAGCGATACATATACGCGTACAGAAGAGCACGATTACATTTGTCGTAATCTAACTTCGTTTGCGTTGCATTCAAGTCTGGCATAAAGGCTGGTAAGTGCCAATACTTATCTAAATGCGGCGTCAAACTAGATTTTTTACTATTTAATTTGTTAACGCGGCGATAATACGATTGAAAATAATCACCTTTATCGTTCATAAAACCATTCGCAATATGTCCAGATGAAAGCTTAGGAAAATCTTGTAGCGATAATCCGTAATGAGCACGATAACAAATCACTTCAAATGGTGAAAACGCCTCGTTTACCGTATCTTTTTCTTTAAACATTTCTTGCAATAACTCTTCTTGCAATTCTTGTTTTAAAGAAGGATGTACGCCCCAATATTGTAACTCTCTATGATGAGAAACTTTCGGAACGAACGGACTTGCTAAATGGAAAAGATCTTCAATTTTTTCACGAACGTATTCATCACGATCACGTTTCTTGAAATCTGCTTCTTTTCGCAATGCTTCAACGATATTAAGCTCTAGTTTGTCACGATAGCGCACTTGAAGTTCGTCATAACAATAACTCAATATATGTTCACGATAGAAGTCTTCCACCTTTTTCGACTGAATTTCTTCGGCTTTCGCATCACGACAATATTCCCCGTACAAGCTCATATAAATTTCGGACGATATATCTTTCGGTAATACACCTAAATTTAAATGCTGCTGCATATCTTGCCAAATCTTTTCTTGCAATTTCTCTTCAGCTAATACGTATACATTCGTCGGGTTCGTTTTCCCCTCAAATTCCTTGCTTCGCTTTTGGATTTCAAACAATAAATTTTCACGTGTTTCGTGTAAATTATCAAAGAACCTTTCCCAATATTGAATCATTTTATCAACTGCTTGGTATAGCGATTGATACACGAGTTCTAATAACATTTCTTTACGATACTCACTTAATTTGTGGACATATTGCGTTACGATATCTTCAAATTCTTTTTTGAACACACGTTGCTGATTGTAAAACATTTTCCCGACCCAGCCTTGTTGCTGCGCAATTTCAACGCGGCGAACAGCCGTTACAGTTCCATCAATATTACTCACATTAAATTTCTTATCGTAGTTTTGAATTAAATTACGCTTTTGTTCATTATTTTCATGTAGTCGATTCATCTTCTCTACTAACTGCTTACGAATTTCATACAGCATAAAACGTGCTGCAACTGGATGAACTGGATCCGTTTTCTTTAAAAACCATGTATTTAATTGGTAAGACTGTCCTTCTGAGCCACTCGGTGTAAAACGGTCTGATTCGATCATGTCATATAGAAGGGTAGTAACATGCTCATGTACACGGCTCGGAATGGCATAAGCATATAAACGAACCGCATGATCAACTCTCGCTACTTCCCCCTTCATTTGTTCCATCATTTTAAGCTTCGCAGCCGATATTTTACACTCATGCTGCAGGCGATTTAATTCTTCATCTTTTTGCACTGTACGGTGTACATAGCTTTCGACAGCCTCTAAAAACAACTTAGACTTCGCGACACCAACCTTACTGCCCTCTGCTCCTTCGCGCGTCTCATTGAACATTTGTCTATAAAAAATATGAGCCTGTTCTGGACGAGTAGCAAGATGCTCTAAATCTTCTAAATAACTTTTCCCACGCTCTGGCTGTTCACGCTGCATACCACGTTTTACATCTTGATCGTATCTTTGCTTCTTCTCTTGAAACAGTTGATCTAAATGAAGCCACGATTCATCTAAACCTTGCACCGCCCATTTTAAAGCACAGTATTTCAAAACGTGCTCATACGGATAAATGAGCTTCGCCGTTCCTGCTCCGCAATATCTCCCTTTCCCACTCGATTCTGCCAATTGCTGAATTTGGTTATCTTCTTGTGCAAAATGATTTGCAGACATTGGACTAAATAACTGTAAATAAATTGTATTTGCCATTTGCTCCATATAATCCGATAAATTGTGCAAATGGTGCCCATGTAAATTTTCATAATCATATAAGAAACAATAATTGTACGGTAAATGATGCTGCTTTATCGTATGATTCGTTCTTCCATCTTCATCCACTTGATCAGGACGATATTCTAATTCAATCGTTACGCCGCCTCGTTTTGATAATTCACCAGTTGACCCGAGTGTAATAGCGTGCAACTCTTTTAACGATGCGTAACCATTCGCTTGCACAGTTTCAAACTCTTTCGCACTAACCGTTCTCGTCTTAACTAAAACATCTGGCATTAAAAACGCACCACGAATTAAAATGTTATGATGCTGCAATTTCTTCCGGAGCATCTCACGCAAATATAATGCGATTTGTAAAAACATCCCTGAACCTGTTCCGCCGGCTAGTGATGTTACAATAATGACACGTACACCATATTCGGTCTGATCACTTGTAACTGGAAAAATCTTCTCGATTTCTTGCCAAAACGATGTGAGTTTATCCTCTTTCATCGCAGCACGTAACGCTAACCGTGAAATGACGCGTAACTGTCCAGCCCCTTCTGTTAACGGTTTATCAAGTATAGTCGGGTCCATCGGAAACCACTCTGGAATCGTTGGATCTCCCGCAATATACTCTCTCGGTGTTTTACTCGAGCTCGTTTGCGTCTTAAACTTCCGAATATGATCAAATTTACTCAATGTATTCACATCTGTATCAAATACATGCATCGCTACCTTTTTACGACGCTCCTCAGGTAATCTTTCATATATTTGATGTGTGACAGTACTACCGATTCCACCTAAGCCAATTAAAATTGTTGGAACTTGTAATGTCATGTGAACCACCTTCCTATTCTTGCTTGTTTGAAAAGAAGAATAAAGAGAGCCGGGCCTCCTCCGCCCCTCTTACACCCTATCTACTATTCACATTCGTACCGGTAAATCTCCTTACCATATCCTCTATCAATTACTAAAAGTTCATTTGGATACAACGTCTTATGCTCCATTCCTACCTCTTCCTCTGTTATAAACATCCCATCAATAATCATCCCAACCACTTGCGATTCTTTCGCTACAAATATAGATTTCGATCCTTTTTTCGCTATTAATGTTACAGATTGCACAGTCTTTCTTTCTGCTCGGAATGGAATGCCAAAATAGTGCTTCCACCATTTATTTTTAAGTAACTCTGGTTCAGATTGATAAAGCCAATCTTTCGCTACTTCTTGATCCCATTCGTAATATAGTAATGCTTTCCTATGAAATCTCGGACGAACAATCCATCCTAAAATAATAATTCCTACTATTAGAAGTAATAAAGTGATAGGAATTACAAATTTAAAAATGAGCGCATACTTCTCAAAAAACGGCGCATTTTCAATGTGCAGTACGATCTTTTCCTTTACTTCTTGTAATGTTGAATCATTGATCGTGATGGTAGCCTCTACGGTGCCGGTATCTGTAAAATTGAATGTGTCGGAGTAATAAGGTCGAGGATAAAAATAAACTTGACTACCATGCTGTTTTAATTCATAGTTGATCGATTGATTCGATGTGACACCAGTAGATTTTAATAGTTTCTTTACAGCCTCTTCTGTCATCGGTTTACCATTTAACTGGGGCTGTAAAATAAATGGTTTACTATTTTCTAAATTTGTTACCTTTTCTTCATAATCTTTCGTAACAGCTTGAAGTGTTAATTTTGGTTTTTCAGCTGGTTCAATCTTGAATTCTTTCGTCTGTCTATAAAATCCCTTTATATTCATATGGACTTTCCCGCGTACTAACTCTTTACCAACCTTTGTCTCGTAATAAAACACATGTCTTTTATCATCCCACTTCATCGGATACTGCTTTCCGTCTATTTCTACTTCTGCTTCGAAATAAGAAGTTTGAATTGGTAATTCAGTAGGTTTCGCTTCAATAACAGCTGTCACACCTTCATACATTTTTTCAAGCGTTTTTCTATCTTTATCATCTTTGTCGTACGTAGAAACAGTATAATTAAGCGCTGGTTCAACAAGTACTTGTAATCCCTCTTTCTCAATGTCCTGATCCACTTCTATCGTATATGTCCCTGGCTTAATCACTTCCTGATTCGCTGTACTTACATGCACTATATTTCCGAATAATTTAGCTTCTCCTGGTGCATGTATAGAAAAAGAAGACTGCAATTGTAACGGTTTGGAAAGTTGCATAACTTTATAATTAGACAAAGAAGGTGATTGTCGTACAAGCGTCATACGCTTTAATGGAAACGGTGTTGTAATCTCTACTTTTTTCCCTACTATTTTCGTTTTGACAATCGATTCAACAGAAGAAAATGGATCACGATTTGCAACTAATGCTGCCACGTGATTCACACTTTGTACAATACCATCCTCACCGCTAGACGGCATGACAACTCCATTCATTTCTTTTTTCCAAATCTCTTTAAACGTATTTAACTGCAACTTCTCTTGCTGCCCTAAATCCTCTTCCATCGTGATTAAGACTGGGTGTAAAGAAATCTTTTTAGAATCCATCTCTTTCTTAAACTGTGCTAACTTCTGTGTAATTTGTTCTTTTCCGCCAATCTTATCTTTCTCCAAATCATTAAATGCCCCGTCAGTTAATACAATAAGCCAAAATTCACGTTTTCCATCTATATCTGCTTCCTTCTCTATAGATTGCATCGCCGTTTCTACTGCGCTAAATGGAGTATTTAAATATGTTTTCCACGCGCCGATTCCATTAATTTCTGTTTGCCTTTGATCCTTTGTTAACGAAATGTTTAATGGATCATTTGGCTTACTCATTGGAACGTAAGAAAATTTATCTTTCTCATCTAATAGCGCAACTAAACTTTGCAAGGCGTAATTGGCATACTTCCAGCGATCGTTATTTCTCATGCTGCCCGAATCATCATATACAAGTGAAACGACCCTTTCCTTTGCCTCCTCTCCTTTTGCAAAAACTGAAAAAGGTAAACATATAAATAGAAACAACATGAACGTGGCACAAATTCGAATTTTCATGATGAGGCTTCGCCACCTTTGTAGACAAATTCCTATGTTTAAATTTATGAGGGGAAACAAGATATATGACTTGTATTTTAGGACAACGAACGAACCATAACTTTATTATGTAAATAGATATATAACTTGGTAATATTCCTTCTAGCATTTTCTATCCAATTATATAAGTAAAAAAGCCTGTTTAAGCTCCACCCTTAAAACAGACTTTTCCTACTTTTAAAATTAAAAACTCCTAGCAAAAAGTTTGATTTTTAATTAGCACATCACTTCAATTGTATATCCTCCAGGTGCTTCGACATAAAACGTATACGCATGTGCATGTTTAGGCGGTTCGACTGAAAATCCGTCTTCCTTCAATCTTTGATTAATTTTATTAACTTGTTCTTCATTTTCTTGTGGAAATCCTACATGAAATGTTTTCGGATAATGAACTTCTTTCCCTTTCATTAAAGTTAATATAAACCCATCATTATCCCGCAAAACCGCAAAGGCATTCCCCCTTGTTCCACTACAAGTTAAACTAAAATATTTTTCTAAAAACTCTCTAGCAGCTGTTACATCTATAACTGTTAAATTAAGATGATTAATTTTCAATTCACTCGCCTTCTTTCTTAATTTTCTAACATTTTATCATATAAATAAAAAACACGCCTTTCACAGCGTGTTTCATTGCTTCACATATACCTCAACAATTGGATTATCTTTATTATCTGCATGTAAACGTATATTCTCTTCACCCGTATTATAAATGCTAGCTACCAGCATAACTGTTAACAAATTAGGGATTTTCCCGTCACTCCCATATTTTCGTTCAAGAGCTTCTGTATACTCGAAATCCAAATCACCCTGCACATATGTATACACTTCAAAACCATCTTTCAAATTACATACGACCGTATCAATAATATCCGCTCCTACTTGTTTCTTCATTTCACCTCGCAGTGCTTCTATTAATTCCTCCCAAGGAACTTCGTACGTCTGAAATTGGTCTGTAGATTTCATTTCTCTTCCTCCTCGTTATGTATCCTGTTCGTATATTTCCCCTTTCGTATAACAATTATGATAGATAGGTCATTCGTACAAGCCGCACTTGTCCTGCTTACATATCGTATTACGGTAATACGGAAGGAGGAAAGAACATGCATAGACAAAAATGTTATAATACATGCCAACGTTATTTCGGAAAAGTTGTTCGAATTGAAGATCGTGATGGTCATATCCATTTAGGAAAAATAATAGACGTGACAAATGATTCTGTTTGGATTGAGCCAGTACAGCAGCGTTCATCTTTTGATACAGGATTTGGATACTATGGCGCATATTCAAACGGCGGATGTGATATTTGCGGCGGTCTTAGCAGATGTGATAACTGTGGATTTGGATGTGGTGGTGGATTCGATGGTGGATTCGGTGGTGGATTCGGTGGCTGCGGATGTGGCCGTCGTGGTTGCGGCGGTTGTGGCTTTGGCGGTGGCTGGGGTCTTGAACTCGGATTTGGCTTTATTTTTGGAATTACTTTGGCTGCATTATTTTTCATCTAACATAGTAAAGAGTTGACTATCTTTAGCCAACTCTTTTTCTATTTTTCACATATAAAAATCCGATGCCCTAAAATATGTTGATACATAAGCAGTACTTGTTCGTGTTGCACCCACGCCTCATACAATTCTTCCGGAATAAACGGTGATACATTCCACTCTGGCTCCTCCACATGTCCTGCAACTGTTTCTGCAATAGTTCCGCCACCCGCAATTGTAATTTTTTTAAAATTTGCTGCTTTAAATAAATGAATCCACTCATTCTCAGTTAATAATTCTTTCATACCGTATAACTGTCCAATCTTTTCCTCCTCTTTCTTCTCAATATGTTTTTCGGTAATCATTTCAATGACAACAAGTCTCCCATCCTTTTGTAATACACGATAACATTCCGAAATAACCTTTTCTTTATTTGTAAAAGCGAGTATAGATTCTCCAAGTACAAGCTCAAAAGAATCATTTAAACACGGTAACCCTTCTACATCGCCTTGAATCAATTGTATATTTAAACCATCAAACAACCATCTATCTTTCGCTTTTTGTATCATAATTTCATTCTTTTCAACCGCTGTCACTTTATAACCCAATTCTTTTGTCATATACGCCGCTGTTTTCCCCGTCCCACAACCTATCTCAAGAACATTTGCTTCGTGTCTAAGTGGCAATTGAGATAGTAATTGCTTCGTTAACGTAAAACCACCAGGATGAGCACTCCCTATTCCGTAATAAGCTAGAAAATCGATGTATGTGTTTCGTTTCATGAGATTCTCCTTTGAGTTTTCTATAATACATATATTCATCCATAAAAAAATAGTGCACAGAAAAATAAGCATTTTCAAGTGCTATAATACCGCAACTTGAAAATGCTTTTTTCTTTTATTATTTCTCTTCTACATACGCCCATTTGAAACTATATTCCGGACTAATATTATGTTTCACAATTCCCTTTACATTTGGTTGCATAACATATGCTTTAGCACTTTGATATAAAGGTACAAGCGCTACATCTTCTTCAAGTAACAATTTCTCTGCCTTCCCTAACTCTGCCCAACGTTTTTTTGCATCAGCCATCCATTCTGTCTTACTTTTATCAATAATGTCATCATATTTTGAATTTGAGTAGCTCATTTGGTTCTGAGAATTCTTTGTTTCAAACATATCAAGGTACGTCATCGGATCCGCATAATCTGGATTCCAGCCACCATATGAGAAATCATAATCTTGATCTGATTCTAATTTTAGTTTTTGCTTAAATGGTTGAAGTTTAATATTTACTGTTACACCTTTTAGATTCTTTTCAATTTGATCTTTCACGTACTCCCCAACTTTTTTCGCATTACCAGTATCATAATTTAATAATTCAATTGTCACTTGATCTTTTCCAAGTTCTTTTTTCGCTTCTTCCCAAGCTGCTGCTGCCTTTTTGGAATCTTGTTTTAAACCATTCTTGAATGTTTCTGCGAAATCTTTACCGTCTGGTCCACTTGCTAAACCTTTTGCTACTAAGTAATCAACTGGTTTTGAACCATCATTTAAAATTACATTAGTTAAACCCTTCTTATCAACCGATAATGCAATTGCTTCACGTAATTTTTTGCTCTTTAACGGTGTATCTTGCCCACCACGTTTTTGATTTAGACGTAAGTAAAACGTACTTGTTTCCGAATATGCTCCAAACTCATCTTTTTTATTTCTATACTTATCAACGAATTCTCCAGATAAAAGTGCAAAATCAATTGCACCTGTATCATATAAATTCACCCTAGTAGCTGCTTCTTTTACTACACTATAATTAATTTCTTCTAATTTCACTGTCTTTTTATCCCAATACTGATCATTTTTCTTCAACTTCCAACCTTGCTCATGTTTCCAATCAGTAAGCACAAATGGACCGTTATAAACTGTTGTATCGGACTCTAAACCGTATTTCTTCCCTTTTTCTTTTACAAACTTTTCATTTAACGGATAGTATGATGCAAATGCCATTAAGTTCAAGAAATATGGTACCGGTCTGTCTAATTCAACTTCAAGCGTATAATCATCAACTGCTTTTACGCCTAACGTAGAAACTTCTGCTTTCCCTTGATTAATTGCTTCTGCATTTTTAAGATAGTAAGCAATAAATGCATACTCAGCAGCTGTTTGTGGATCTACTAGACGTTGCCATGCAAATACGAAATCTTTCGCCGTTACAGGATCACCGTTTGACCATTTTGCATCTTTACGTAATTTGAATGTATATTTTTTACCATCCTCGCTTTTTGTACTAGATTCTGCTACAGCTGGGATTGGCTTATTATCTTTATCAAGGCGATATAAACCTTCCATTGTATTCCCCAAAATTTGCGAGCCAAGTGTATCTGTATTTTTTGAAGTATCCATCGTCGGAATTTCATTCGTTTCTGTACGATTTAACACTTGCTTTGCCGCATATTTAATATCGGATTTCTTCTCTTCCCCACCATTATTAGACGTCGTAGTCGTTTTCTTTTCCCCACCGGAAGACCCAGAACATGCTGTTAACGCCATACTCATCGCTAATACTGGCGCTACAACCGCCGTGAACTTTTTCATCTTTTTCTTCATTCTTGTACCCTCCCCAATTATATGTACGCTACTAACTTTTAGAGATTTCTACCAACTTTATTTATCAGAAAATTCTTATTAATTAATATTCTACTATTTTTTTCAGTTTTGTAAAGTATTTTTAAGAACATTCTAAAAGTTTATTTTTTTATGATAGTAACTTGTTATTTTACTATTACTACTATATGAATTATCCCCCATCTACTATATGTAAACATACCTCCTCTTATTCTTCTCTATTACTAAGTTCTATATTTTTCTCATCAATATGAACTCTCTGCTATCATTTATCTATCCAATTGTTGAACTCTTTTCTAATTTCCTACAGTAGAATTTTAAAAGCAACCTCAACATTTCTCAAAATTTCCATGTGCCTTGTTCTCCTATTCATACAAAAAAGCATTTCAAAAGCAGCTTAGCCACTTTTAAAATGCCTCTATATTATTTTTTCCCGCCATCCTCAGTTACATACGCCCACTTAAAGCTATATTCTGGACTGATGTTATGTTTAACGACGCCTTTTACATTCGGTTTCATTACATATGATCTTCCTGTTTGATATAAAGGAACTAATCCTGCATCTTCTTCAAGGAATAATTTTTCTGCTTTTCCTAACGCTTCCCAACGCTTCTTCGGATCAGATAATAATTCATTACCTGCTTTTTGCACCATTTCATCGTATTTCGGATTCGAATAACTCATTTGGTTATATGGGCTCTTCGATTCAAACATATCAATAAATGTCATTGGATCCGCATAATCTGGGCTCCAGCCTGCATAAGAAATTTCATAATCTTGCGCTGACTCTAATTTTAATTTTTGTTTGAACGGCTGAATTTTCGTATTAATCGTTACACCTTTTAAATTTTTCTCAATTTGATCTTTAACATAATCAGCAATCTTTTTCGCAGTTCCATCATCATAGCTTAGTAATTCAATTGTAACTTGATCTTTTCCAAGTTCCTTTTTCGCTTCTTCCCATGCAGCTGCTGCTTTTTTCGTATCTTGTTTCAGACCATTTTTAAACGTATCTTGGTAATCTTTACCGTCAGGTCCTGTCGCAAGCCCTTTTGGAACCAATTGATCTGTTGCTTTTGATCCATTATTTAAAATAACGTTTGCTAAGCCCTTTTTATCAACTGATAAAGCAATTGCTTCACGCAGTTTTTTGCTCTTTAACGGTGTATCCTGTCCGTTACGCTTTTGATTTAAACGTAAGAAGAATGTACTTGATTCTGCATACTCACCGTACTCATCTTTATTCGATTTATATTTATCTACAAACTCTCCTGATAGTAGTGTGAAATCAATTGATCCTGTATCATATAAATTTACTTTTGTAGCCACTTCTTTTACAACGCTGTAATTAATTTCTTCTAATTTCACAGTCTTATTATCCCAATATTTATCATTTTTCTTCAACTGCCACCCTTGTTCATGTTTCCATGAAGACATAACGAATGGTCCGTTATACACCGTTGTATCTGCTTCTAAACCAAACTTATCTCCTTTTTCTTTTACAAACTTTTCATTTAATGGATAGTATGACGGGAATGCTAATAAGTTTAAGAAATATGGTACTGGTTTTTCTAATTCTACTTCAAGTGTATAATCATCTACCGCTTTTGCACCTAATTCCGTTGCAGGTTTTTCACCTTTATTAATTGCCTCTGCATTTTTAATATAGTAGGCAATAAACGCATATTCTGCAGCTGTATTTTTATCAAGTAAGCGCTGCCATCCGTATACGAAATCTTTCGCTGTTACAGGGTCTCCATTGGACCATTTCGCATCTTTACGCAGTTTAAACGTATATTTTTTACCATCTTCGCTTTTCGTACTTGATTCTGCAGCAGCTGGAATAGGCTTATTATCTTTATCAAGACGATATAATCCTTCCATCGTGTTCCCTAAAATTTGTGCCCCTAACGTATCAGTAGATTTAGAAGTGTCCATCGTCGGAATTTCTTGATTTTCCGTACGATTCAATACTTGCTTCGCTGCATATTTAATATCAGATTTTTTTTCTTCCCCACTATTAGATGTAGTAGTCGTTTTCTTCTCTCCACCTGACCCAGAGCACGCTGTCAATGCAACGCTCATCGCTAAAACTGGTACTACAACTGCTGTTAACTTTTTCATCTTTTTTCTCTTCATTTTTATACCCTCCCCAATTATATGTACAATACCAACCCTTGAGAGACCCCTTGCTAAGGATTTACTTTTCAGAAAATTATAACTAATATTATTCTACTCTATTTTCTGTGTTTGTAAATAGTTTTATTTTAAATATTCAGATTTTTTCTTCGTAATTTAGTATGATTTATCCCTCATCTACTGTATTTACATACTATACCCCTTATTCTTCTCTATTTAATTACACTAAAAAAAGCATTCCAAAAGTAGATTAGCCACTTTTGCAATGCCTTTTTTAAATTCTATTATTTCCCGTCTTTCTCGGTTACATAAGCCCATTTAAAGCTATACTCTGGACTGATGTTATGGTGAACAACGTCTTTTACATTCGATTTTTGAACGTAAGCATCACCACGTTGGTATAGAGGTACAAGCGCTACATCTTGCTCAATAAGTAGTTTTTCTGCTTTTCCTAACTCTTCCCAACGTTTCTTCGCATCACCCATTAATTCTCCGCCAGCCTTCTTAATCATTTCATCATATTTCGGATCAGAGAAGCTCATTTGGTTATGAGAATGCTTAGACTGGAACATATCTAAGAATGTCATTGGATCTGCGTAGTCAGGTCCCCAACCAGCATATGATAAATCATAATCTTGCTCTGTTTCTAACTTCAGTTTTTGTTTGAATGGTTGAAGTTTAATGGTAACTGTTACACCTTTTAAATTTTTCTCAATTTGATCTTTAACATATTCCCCAACTTTTTTCGCATTACCTGTATCATAGTTTAATAGTTCAATTGTAACTTGGTCTTTACCAAGTTCTTTTTTCGCTTCTTCCCATGCAGCAGCTGCTTTTTTCGCATCTGGCTTGATACCATTTTTAAATGTTTCTTGGAAGTCCTTACCGTCTGGTCCAGTTGCTAATCCCTTTGGTACTAAGAAGTCCGCAGGTTTAGATCCATCATTTAAAATAACACTTGCTAAATTTTTCTTATCGATTGAAAGTGCAATTGCTTCACGTAATTTTTGACTCTTTAATGGTGTATCTTGTCCACCACGTTGTTGATTCATACGTAAGAAGTACGTACTTACTTGTGAGTATGTTCCAAACTCATCTTTATTATTTCTATACTTATCAACAAATTCTCCTGATAAAAGTGCAGAATCAACTGCACCTGTATCATATAGGTTTACCTTTGTAGCTACTTCTTTTACTACACTGTAATTAATTTCATCTAATTTTACAGTCTTTTTATCCCAATATTGATCATTTTTCTTTAGTTTCCAGCCTTGTTCATGTTTCCAATCAGTAAGAACGAATGGTCCGTTATAAACTGTTGTATCAGATTCTAAACCGTATTTATCGCCTTTTTCTTTTACGAATTTTTCATTTAATGGGTAGTACGATGGGAATGCAACTAGATTTAAGAAGTATGGTACTGCTTGTTCTAATTCAACTTCAAGCGTAAGGTCATCTACTGCTTTTACACCTAATGTAGATACTTCTGCTTTCCCTTGGTTAACTGCTTCTGCATTTTTAATTGGGAATGCGATAAACGCATACTCAGCAGTTGTTTTTGGATCTAATAGACGTTGCCATGCAAATACGAAATCTTTTGCTGTTACAGGATCACCATTTGACCATTTTGCATCTTTACGTAGTTTAAATGTATATTTTTTACCATCCTCACTCTTCGTGCTTGATTCTGCTGCAGCTGGGATTGGTTTGTTATCTTTATCTAATCGATATAAACCTTCCATCGTGTTCCCTAAAATTTGAGAACCTAATGTATCTGTATTTTTAGAAGTATCCATTGTTGGAATTTCATTTGTCTCTGTTCGATTTAATACTTGTTTCGCTGCTAATTTTTCCCCTGACTTGCTATCTCCACTTGAGCTAGAATTTGTACTTGTCTTCTTATCTCCACCTGATGTAGAACATGCTGTTAATGCCATGCTCATTGCTAAAACCGGTACTACAACTGCTGTTAGTTTTTTCATTTTTTTCTTTTTCATTTTCTGTACCCTCCCTAATTCTAAACGATATCTATTTAAGAATTTTCTGATAATTCTGTTTTTCTTTATATATTTATCAGACGATTCTTACTACTTCTTATTCTACTAATTTTTTAAAATTTGTAAAGTATTATTATTAAAAATTTTTAAAAAATTATTTTCTTACAGTAATATTCATGAAAATTCTATATAGTTTTTCAACATCATTTTTCCTCGTTACATATACACTATTTTAATAGTGTATATTATGTTTTTTAATAAACATACTGTAGATTATCGTTAATAAATAATGTATATTCTAGAAATCTTTTTCCTACAAAAACGAAAAAAGCCCACTTTCTCAGTGGACTTTCTAATTTACAACGGTAAATCCCTCTTCCTAAACACTACAATTGCTACTATGAAGATACAAAGCGCTCCAGCAGTTAAGCCTATACTTACTGGCCATATATTATATGTTCCTTCAGCAATTTCTTTCGGACGAAACAATGTAAATAAAGATATATTTCTCATCCACTCTAACTTATCACTTAATTTCCCTACCATATCTAATACGAAAAATAAGATTGTTAAACTGGCTGAGTAGCTAAGTGCCTTTCTTTCATCATTACATATACAAGAAAAGAAAAATGAATAGGCACTAACTACTAAAAATATAAGCCCTCCAACTACATTTATTTTCAAAAATAATTCTTTATTTAAGTTATTATCTTTTAAAAACCAATCTGCACCTAATATACCAGCTACATAAGTAACAATTACAATTATTAGTAGCCCCAATATGAGAACAGTAGCTTGTGTAATTGCAATTTGCACCCTGGATACAGGTGTTGCTAATAAATATGCCATCGCCCCTTTATCTACATGACGAGCAATTAAATGCGTTGCAACCGTGACGCAAAAAATTGTTAAAATGATAATGAACAACAGGCTATAATATTCACCAGCTAAAAAATCCATTACATTTTGAATTGGGCTTTCCATTCCAACGATTTTTTTTACACTATCAGGCATGGCACTTATTAATTCATTTAAGCCTTTCGCTGATACCATCGATGGGAATATCCAAATTAATAGCCATAAATAAAGAGCTGCACCAGTCGCATAACTCAAAATACTTTTTTGTGTTTCTTTCAAACTAGCTAAAAATAATTGTTTATTCATGCTTTATCCCTTCTTTCTTATCGTAATAATGCATAAATAAATGTTCTAAATCCATTGCTCTTGTTTGAAGTGCAGTTACATTATATTTTGAAAGTATTTGTAAAACAGTTTGATAGTTTCCTTGTACAATAATTGATGCTGTTTTCCCTTTCACAGCCTCGAATTGTAAATTTGATTGTGTAAGTGACTCAATTTCTTCTTGCGCTGATACTGTTACATCTATCACCTGTCGTCTCATTTCTTGTAAATCATGAATATTTTCAACTGTTACAAGGCAACCATCTTTAATAATCGCTACTCTGTCACAAGTTCTCTCAATTTCAGTGAAAATATGCGATGACATAAGAATCGTTTTCCCTCTTTGCTTTTCTTCTAATATTAAATCTATAAATATTTGCTGCATAAGTGGATCGAGTCCTGATGTCGGTTCATCTAAAATTAGCACTTCTGGATCATGCATAAATGCCGCAACTATACCTACTTTTTGTTTCATTCCTTTAGACATTTTTCGAATTGGTGTTTTCACATCGAATTGCAGACGCTCTATCAAGTCATCACGTCTCTTCGTTTCCTTTAACCCACGCATTCCTTGCATCAAATTTAAAAATTCTAATCCATTCATTCCTTCAATAAAAGAAATTTCTCCTGGTAAATAGCCAACTTCTCTTTGAATTTTCGCAGCATCTTCCCAACAATCTAATCCGAAAATTGTCGCTTTACCAGCCGTCGGTTTTATAAATCCCATTAAATTACGAATCGTTGTTGATTTCCCAGCACCATTTGGTCCTAAGTAGCCAAAAACTTCCCCTTCTTTCACTTCAAATGTAATATCAAACAAGCCTTTTCCATTTGAAAACTGTTTTGTGACATTTTGAACTGAAATCATAAGCCCACCTCATTTTTTGAAATATTTAATGTATGATATTTCAAAATTATTGTACTCCTCATCTTTCATATTCGCAACAACTTTTTGAAATATTTATATGTCCATATTTCAAAAATATTGTTTTCAATTATTTTTTCTTGTATATTTTAAATGAGGTGATTGCTTTGAACGGCTTTGAAAAAGTGAAAGAAAAGAAAAAACGTGCCATTAAAGATGCGGCCTTTAAATTATTTTCAGAACGTGGATTTAATGAAGTGAAAATAGAACATATTGCAAAAAAAGCAAACGTTTCTCAAGTTACAATTTATAATCATTTTGGAAGTAAAGATGCGTTATTTAGGGAGCTCATACAAGAATTTATAATATCTGAATTTCAATATTATAAAGATCTTGCAGAAGAAAACTTACCTTTTCATGATATGATGCAAAAAATGATTGTAAGAAAAATGAATACTGGTGGGTTATTTCAGCCAGATATGTTACTACAAATGATGCAAAGGGATGAAGAGCTCCGAGAGTTTATTTATAGTTATCAAAACGAAAAAATCCTGCCTTGGTATTTAGAAATACTAGAACAAGCACAGCGCAAAAATGAAATTAATCCTCATCTTTCAAAAGAAATGATGTTACTGTACATTCAAATGTTCACTAAATTAGGTGATGATTTCGGGTCACAGCTTCTTGAAGGAGATCGAGAAAAACATATACAAGATATAGTTACGATGTTCTTTTACGGATTTTCTGTTCCGCAAAAATAAAAAAGACACAGAATCGTGTCTTTTTTATTTTACCGAAATGACTCTACCCGTTTCACTACTTTCAATCGCTAATTGAATAAGTCGAATAACTTCTAAGCCTTCTTGTGCTGTTACAGGTGGTTTCTCACCATTTACAATACTATCTCTTACACCTTTATAATACATGTCATAGCAGCCGACTTCTGTTGGAATACGCTCTAAGCTTTCTTCTGTTTCTAAAGTAGCAAAATTCTCTTCAGGGTCTGCTCCATAACCATTATCTCCCGGCTTCATTCCAGTCTTTAATTGTTCTTCCTGTGAATCCATACCATACTTCACGATAGAACCTTTATCTCCATGCAGTGTAAAATGTGGTCCAGCTTGTTTCACATAACTGCTACTATGTAAAATGACACGCTTTACTCCGTAGTGAAGTACAACATGGAAGTAGTCATCAATTTCTGCACCTGGTCGTTGCTTTATTACATCAGCATGTATCGCATCTGGTTTCCCAAATAATGATAATGCTTGATCAATTAAATGTGAGCCTAAATCATATAAAATTCCTGATCCCGGTAAATTCTTTTCTCTCCAGCGATCACGTACATGTGGGCGGAAACGATCGAAATGCGCTTCATATGCGTATACATTCCCTATTCTTTTTTCTTCTAACAATTTCTTTATCGTTAAGAAATCATTATCCAAACGGCGATTATGATACACACTTAAAACGACATTATGTTGCTTCGCTAATGAAATAAGTTCTTCTCCTTCTTCAATTGAAACAACGAATGGTTTTTCCACAACAACATGCTTGCCGTGTACAATTGCTTCTTTTACATATGGAAAATGGGTTGTATTCGGCGAAGTAATAACCACTAAGTCAATATCAGCTCGGTTTACTAATTCATCAATTGTACCAACAACTTCAGCATTTGGTAATGCTTGTTTCACTACTTCTTCTTTTGATGATAAAATAGCACGAATATCGTATTCTTCTATCGTTTGTAATAACGGGATGTGAAATGTTGTACTAGAAAATCCAAATCCTACAATCCCTACACCTATTTTTTTCATGTTGCCCCTCCATTTATCCCGCTATTTGCGGGCAGTAAGATTCCTACCTCAAAATTCAGCGAAAGCAAAGAAATTAGGTGAGGAATCAACTGCTCGTAAAAGCCCGATTGGTGAAAGCTAATAATCAGTGGGGGATGAAGAAAACCCCCACTGATTAAAGTTTCACTTTATGAGAACGATTTCATCTCATTATTATAACAAGATTATTTTTATATACATAACGTTTTGCTCATACATACCTTTTCATAACTAAAAACCTTGCTAGTTATACACTAGCAAGGTTTTTTCACATTTACTCTGTTCGTTTTTTTGTCCACGTTTCAATTACTTCACCAGTATCATTAACATCTAGTACTAAACTACCATTACTATACCGGTCTTTATTTCGAAACGCTTTCGGATCAATTTCTTCTACAATGTGTTTCTCTGTCTTCATGTAAACTAATTCATCATCTCGAACAATTTCAATACCGACAATGCGGTACGGATTACGTTTTAACTCTTTAAAAATTACAAGGCCTCGCTTCGCCCTCGTTGATTTCTCAATTTCCGATGCCTTTATACGTTTCACAGCACCTCGCTGCGTAACGAGAATAAGTTGATCTTTTTCACCATTTAACGGTTTACCAGAAGCAACATAGTCATCTTCTTTTAAATTAATTGCTTTCACACCAGCTGCTCTGACACCAACTGGACTTACTTCTTCTTCATTGAATACAAGTGCATATGCACCATGTGTTGCAAGAACAATATCACTTGTCCCATCTGTCGCAAATATATCAACAACTTCATCATCTTTTTTCAAGTTTACAGCAACGAATGCCCGTGAATAACGCTGCACTTTATATTGGTTTAATTCTGTTTTCTTAATCATACCGTTTCGTGTAACAAATACGATAAATCGTTTTTCTTCTTCAAAATTCGGTACGACTGTTGCCCAAATTAACGATTCATCTCGCTCGAGTGAAACAAGATTCGCAACGTGTTGACCTAAATCTTTCCAACGAATTTCTGGCATTTCATACACAGGAAGATAAATATAATTTCCTTTGTTCGTAAATAAAAGAACGGTTTCTGTCGTGTTTGTATCGAAACGCTCAAGTAAGATGTCACCCTCTTTCATACCGAAGTATTTCCCGTTCGATGCATTATGCGAACGCCAACCTGTTCGTTTCACATAGCCTTCTTTCGTTACAGTAACGATGACATCTTCTTGCGGAATCATAACTTCCACATCGATTTTAATTTCTTCAATTTCCTCTTCAATTATCGCACGGCGATTATCACTATATGTTTTCTTTACTCTCTTCAAATCTGTTTTAATAACTTGAAAAAGTCTTTTTTCACTTTGTAAAATTGACTGTAACTCTATAATTTTCTTACTAAGTTCCGCTGCTTCTTGCTCTAGCGCTGTAATATCTGTATTCGTTAAACGATATAATTGCAGTGAAACAATTGCTTCTGACTGCGCCTCTGTAAATCCAAATTTCGCACTTAAATTATCTTTCGCATTACGCTTATCTTTAGACCCACGGATCGTTTCAATCACTTCATCTAAAATTGATAATGCTTTCTTTAAACCTTCTACAATATGCTGACGATTTTCTGCTTTTCTTAATTCATATTGTGAGCGTCTTGTAACAACTTCTTTCTGATGTCCAATATATGCATCCAAAATCTTAGGTAATGTCATAAGTGTCGGACGACGATTATTTATCGCTACCATATTAAAGTTGTATGGAATTTGTAAATCTGTATTTTTATATAAATAATTTAAAATACCTTCAGCATTCGCTTCTTTTTTTAATTCTACAACGATACGAAGACCTGTACGATCTGTCTCATCACGTACTTCAGCAATTCCATCTAGCTTTTTATCTATACGTAATTCATCCATTTTCTTAACAAGATTCGCTTTATTTACTTCGTAAGGAATTTCTGTAATAACGATTTGTTGCTTCCCGCCACGAATCGTTTCAACCTCTGCTTTTCCGCGAATAATAATTTTCCCTTTACCTGTTTCATACGCTTTTTTAATGCCATCTATCCCTTGTATAATACCACCTGTAGGGAAATCTGGTCCTTTAATAACTGTTAACAAGTCATCCACAGAACTATTCGGTTGATCGATACGCATCATTGTAGCATCAATTACTTCTCCAAGATGATGTGGTGGAATTTCTGTTGCATAACCAGCGGAAATCCCTGTAGATCCGTTCACTAATAAGTTCGGGAACATTGCCGGTAATACAATAGGCTCTTCACTCGTATCATCAAAGTTTGACACGAATTCTACTGTTTCTTTATCAAGATCACGTAATAACTCAGATGCGATTGGTGATAAACGTGCTTCCGTATAACGCATTGCCGCTGCTGGATCCCCATCAACACTACCGTTATTTCCGTGCATTTCAACTAAAACATTACGTACTTTCCAAGTTTGACTTAAACGGACCATCGCCTCATATACAGAGGAATCACCATGTGGATGATAATTACCGATAACATTACCTACTGTTTTAGCTGATTTACGAAACGCTTTATCATGTACGTTTCCTTCTACATACATAGAATATAAAATACGTCTTTGTACCGGTTTTAAACCGTCACGCGCATCTGGAAGCGCGCGGTCTTGAATAATATATTTACTATAACGTGCAAAGCGGTCACCTAACACGTCTTCAAGCGGGAGATCATGAAACTTCTCTGCCTGCATGTTATTCCACCTCCGTCTCCATAATCATTTCATTTTCTAAAATATTTCCTTCTTCTTGCATACCAAATTGTACATTACGCTCAATCCATTTACGGCGAGGTTCTACTTTATCCCCCATCAACGTCGTAACTCGGCGCTCAGCTCTTGATGCATCGTCAATTTTCACACGTATTAACGTACGTGTTTCAGGGTTCATCGTTGTTTCCCATAATTGATCGGCATTCATTTCGCCAAGTCCTTTATAGCGCTGCAACATGTAGCCTTTACCGACCTTTTTCGTTACATCACCTAATTCTTCATCAGACCATGCATATTCAATTACTTCACTTTTCCCTTTTCCTTTACTTACTTTATATAAAGGTGGAAGTGCGATAAATACTTTACCAGCTTCAATAAGTGGTTTCATATAACGGTAGAAGAACGTCAGTAGTAACACTTGAATATGTGCTCCATCCGTATCTGCATCGGTCATAATAACAACTTTATCGTAGTTAATATCTTCAACAGCGAACTCATTCCCTACGCCGCCGCCAATTGCGTAAATAATCGTATTGATCTCTTCATTCTTAAAAATATCAGCAAGCTTTGCTTTTTCCGTGTTAATTACTTTACCACGTAATGGTAGTACCGCTTGGAAACGACGATCTCGCCCTTGCTTTGCTGAACCACCAGCCGAGTCACCCTCTACTAAATACAATTCGTTTTTCTGAGGATTACGTGATTGTGCAGGTGTTAACTTCCCGCTTAAAGTACCTTCTGATTTTTTCTTCTTCTTACCAGTACGCGCTTCTTCTCTCGCTTTACGAGCAGCCTCGCGTGCTTGTGCTGCTTTAATTGCCTTTCTCACAAGAAGTGTAGCTACATCCGGGTTTTCTTCTAAAAAGTAAGCTAAATGCTCAGATACAATTGCATCAATTGAAGAACGAGCTTCACTTGTACCTAGTTTCCCTTTCGTTTGCCCTTCAAACTGGAGTACGTCTTCTGGTACACGTACAGAAACAATCGAAGCTAATCCTTCTCGAATATCTGTACCCTCTAAATTTTTGTCTTTTTCTTTTAATAAAGAAACTTTACGAGCATACTCATTGAACACACGTGTCATTGCCGTTTTAAATCCAGCTTCGTGTGTACCACCGTCTTTTGTACGTACATTATTTACAAACGAAAGAATGTTTTCTGAGTAACCATCATTAAACTGAAACGCTAACTCTGCTTCAATTCCATTTTGCTCACCCGAGAAATATACAACTGGATGAATCGAATCTTTCTCTTCGTTTAAGTATGAAACGAAAGCCTCAATTCCTGTTTCATAATGAAACACATCTTCTAAATCATTACGTTCATCTTTTATCGAGATTTTCATTCCTTTTAATAAGAATGCAGATTCACGTAATCTCTCACATAATGTTTCATAATTATAATTTGTTGTGCTGAAAATAGTTGTATCTGGTTTGAAGTGCATCGTTGTACCAGACTCTTTCGTTTTCCCGATTTTCTCTAACGTCGTTGCAGGAGTACCACCATTTTCAAAGCGTTGTTCATAAATGCTACCATCTCGCTTAATCGTTACTACTAGCCATTCTGATAAGGCGTTTACAACTGATGCCCCAACACCGTGTAAACCACCACTCGTTTTATAGCCTCCTTGGCCAAACTTACCACCAGCATGAAGTACAGTTAAGATAACTTCAGGTGTCGGCTTTCCAAGCTTATGCATTCCCGTAGGCATTCCTCGCCCTTTATCAATTACGCTAATACTATTATCTTTATGTATTACGACAGAAATTTCGTCGCCAAATCCCGCTAATGCTTCATCAACGGAGTTATCTACTATTTCATATACTAAATGATGCAATCCACGGCTATCCGTACTCCCGATATACATACCCGGGCGTTTTCGAACGGCTTCAAGTCCTTCTAACACTTGAATTGCATCTTCATTATATTGGAACTGATGCTTCGCCAAACTCCTTGCCCCTTTCCTAATCAAATCAGAACATATGTTTCTATTATAGAATAACGCCTCGACTATAGTTTTGGCAAGTTATCTTATCTCTTTTATATACTATTTTCAATAGAAAAATCCTTGTTTTTTTCACAAGGATTCCTCTAGGCTACTATTTCAGAAAAATAATCGTTTGTCAACGAGAAATGGATATGTATTCCAACATTATACATTCCAAACCTTTATCATGATCCAAATGATCAATATCCAAAATGGGATAACAAGTAATAATCCCCAAAAACAGCCTTTAAAAAATCTCATGATGAACACCTCGTTCATCCGCCCTACTTATGTAAAAAGCGAGGGCTGAATCAATCTTTCTATCTTTAAAATCTATACTATTTTGTCATTACATGCTCTACTTTAATGCAACGATCCATTATTACTGTGTAGCCTTTTTCTTGTAAAAGTTTATATGTATCTTCATCTTGTACTCCTAATTGTGCCCAGAAAACATCTGCATCAATCTCTACAAACTCTTCCGCAACATCCTTTAAAAATTCTGAGCGACGAAACACATTTACAATATCAACATGTTCTTTAATATCCGTCAGTGAAGAAACCGCCTTTTCTCCGAGTACTTCATCTACTGTTGGATTTACTGGAATAATGCGGTACCCAGCATCTTGCATTGCTTTTGAAACCATATACGATGTGCGTTCTGGCTTATCTGATAATCCAACAACTGCAATCGTTTTACTTTTCTTTAATACTTCACCAATTTCCGTACGAGTTGGGTTTTCAATTGCCATAATTAATCCCTCCTATTCCTTTAGTATATCCGATAAAGAAAGTCTCTTTCAACATGAAAGAGACTTTCTTTTATTCCGATTATTGATTCTTAGTAGCTGAATTATCTGCTAACGTAGCTGATTTCGTCATTTTTTGACCATTGCGATAGAATGTAACTTCTACTTTCTCGCCTACTTTTTTCTTTTCATATAAATATTTACGGAATTGAAGTGAATTTTCTACTTTTTGATCATCTAACGCTACTACTATATCATATTGCTCTAAACCAGCTTTTTCCGCTGGTGATATTGGATAAATTTTACCTAATACAACTCCATTTGTTACTTCTTTTGGCACTTTTAATTGATTTACTGCATAAGCTTGCACATCTTCTAATGAAACGACACCGACTCCTAGTGCTGGACGTTTCACCACTCCATCTTTTTCAAGTGATTCAATAACTGGTTTTGCAATGTTAATTGGAATTGCAAAACCAATACCCTCTACTGATTGCTGAGCTATTTTACTTGAGTTAATACCGATTACCTCACCGTTTTGGTTAAATAGTGCACCACCACTGTTACCAGGGTTAATCGCTGCATCTGTTTGAATAACTTGTGCTTGCCAATCAGGACGTTTATCACCATCAATATCAACTGGAATTTCACGCTCTTTACTACTGATGATACCCTCCGTTACACTTCCATCAAATCCTAATGGATTACCGATTGCAATTGCTTTTTCACCCGCACGGATTTTACTGGAATCACCTAAACTTGCAACTTTATTCACATTAGATCCATCAATCTCTACAACAGCTAAGTCCAACCAAGGGTCCTTACCAACTAATTTTGCATCGACTTGCTTTCCATCGCTTAGTTTAACGGCAAGTTTATTTGCACCATCTACTACGTGGTTATTTGTTACGATATATGCTTTATTTCCTGCTTTTTTATAAATAACACCTGAGCCTGTACCAGCTGTTTGTTCTTGACCTGTCGGTTGCATCGCAAATGGATCAACACTTTGTTGCATATTAATCACACCTACAACAACATCCTTCGCGCCTTCGATCATTCCCGGTAAATCAGTTTCATTTTTCGCTTTATTTACAACTGGAACTACAGTTCCTTCTACTTGTTTATTAGAATTGAATGACGAAACAGCTGCATCATTATTTTGCACCCATGGCATGTACGGTGCTGCAAAACTAATCGAAACCGCCCCGACTACAGCTCCAACTAAACCTGTGAAAAAATATCCTTTTTTACTACCTGATTTTTTCACTTCTCTCGTTTCACTATGCTCTTCATTCAAATTCGGTCCGTCGTAATATCCCATGTTTTATTTCCCCTCCCTGGTGAATTCGTACTTTCAGTATAGTCACATTTTGTGTCCTTCTTGTGAACTCATCGTGAAATCCAATTAAAAAAATACTCCTATCTACCATTGTAGACAAGAAACGTATTTTTTGTACATTCCACCTACAAAGGAGAGTGTAAATTTGCTATATCCCAAAGCCGGGATGCATAGTAGCTTAAAGGTTATTCTTCGAATTTGTAACCTACTCGAATAACAGTGCCGATATGCTTCGCCTTATCTCCTAGCTTATTTCGCAGTTTTTTAATATGTGTATCAACTGTTCGGTCATCACCGTAGTAATCATATCCCCATAACTGATCTAATAAATGTTGACGTGACAACACAATTCCTTTGTTCTCCATTAAATAAACAAGAAGTTCAAACTCCTTATGTGTCAATATAATTTCTTCACCATCTACTAAAACTGTTCTAGATAGTCGATTCACTTCTATTCCAGCTAAAGACATAGTATTTTCTTCTGATACTCCTACTGCTCCATCCGCACGTTTCAATAACGTCTTTGCACGAGCTACTAACACTTTCGGACTAAAAGGTTTTGTTACATACTCATCTGCCCCTAGTTCAAAGCCTAGTAATGTATCATCCTCATCAGAACGTGCTGTCAGCATAATAATTGGTACCGCTGACTCTTTTCTAATTCGTCTACAAACAGACCAACCATCTATTTCTGGTAACATAATATCTAACATAATTAAATCAATTGTATGTTCAGCAAATAATTCTAGCGCTTTTTTTCCATCTTCCGCTTCGATTACTTCAAAGCCTTCATTACGAAAATAATCACTAACAATTTCACGTAATCTTCTTTCATCTTCAACAAGTAATACTGTTTTATTCATATAATCTATCCCGCCTTTTTACTCTTTCAATCGAATAATACGTTGATTGGAGCTTCCGCGAAATGGAAGTGTTAAATCTTTTTTCTCGATTTCAAATCTTCCATCGACTAAAACATCCCCATACTGTAACAACTCTATCATATCATTATTTCGAGAACTCTGTATCTCTTCTAACGTATAACCTGTATACATCCATAGATTTTTTTTCAAATCTTGCACAGCTTTTGCTACTTTTTTCACTTCAGCAGCTTGGAAGAATGGATCTCCACCTGAAAATGTTACATCTGTTAATGAATTACTTTCAATCTCTTTCACAATTTCTTCTACCGTCATTTCAGTTCCATTGCAAACATTCCAAGATTTCGGGTTATGGCATCCGAAACAACGATGCGGACAGCCCGCAAAAAACACGACTGTCCGCAACCCTTCTCCATCTACTACACTATCATGAATAATATTCATAACTTTCATTTATGCTTCACCCGATCCATCTCTTCACTACGTTTCGCGCTATTCCACTTTGACATATCTCCTACAAGATAGCCCGTTATACGGCGAATTCTTTCTATATTAGCCTCATCTTCATTTCCACAGCTTGGACATTCATTCCCAATAACTCCGTGATAACTACAGCACTTACAACGATCAACAGGATGATTTATTGAACCGTACCCAACGCCATTCTCTGCCATCGCTTGCACAATTTGCTTTAATGCCTTTTTGTTATGCATAGCTGCTCCGTCTAGTTCAATATACGTAATATGTCCCCCGTTACATAGGGCATGGAAAGGTCCTTCTAAACGAATTTTATTTATCGCTTGAATGTTATAATAAACTGGAATATGGAATGAATTCGTATAGTAATTATGGTTCGTTATACCGCTAATCTCACCAAATTCTTCTCTATCTTTTTTCACAAACTTTCCTGATAACCCTTCTGCTGGCGTTGCAATTACAGAGAAATTGAGTTGATGTTCTTCCATCGCCTTATCCATTCTCTCTCTCATAAAGGAAATAATTTCATATCCAAGCTTCCACGATTCTTCATTTTCTCCATGATGCTTTCCAGTTAACGCTACTAAACATTCTGCAAGACCGATAAAACCAAGACTTAACGTCCCTTGTTTTAAAATCGGTGCCACAGCATCTTCAGGTTGTAACGTCTCTCCACCGCGCCATACACCTTGTGAATATAAGAACTGAAAATCTCTTGCTCTCTTTGTACATTGATAAGCAAATCTCTCTAATAATTGCTTAACGCCTAAATCTAAATAATAACTTAGCGCTTCAAAAAACGCTTCTTTTGAACCACTAATTAGCGCTAATTTCACTAAATTAATAGAAGTAAACGATAAATTCCCTCTTCCAATTGCTGTTTCTTCCCCATGTATATTAGACATAACACGAGTACGGCACCCCATATAACATACTTCACTTTCAGGTCGACCGTCATAATGCACAGCATTAAACGGAGCATCTAAAAACGAAAAGTTAGGGAATAATCGCTCAGCGGTCGTTTCTAACGCTAATTCAAATAAATCATAGTTCGGATCACACTCTTCAAAGTTCACGCCTTTTTTCATTTTGAAAATTTGAATAGGAAAAATCGGTGTTTCCCCTTTACCAAGTCCAGCTTGCGTCGCTTTTAAAAGTTGCTTAATTAAAAGTCTTCCCTCTTTCGATGTGTCTGTTCCGTAGTTAATAGAAATAAATGGTACTTGTCCCCCGCCCCTACTATGCATACTATTTGAATTATGAACGAAAGCCTCACACGCCTGATACGTATCATTTTCTGTCTCTTTCCATGCAAATTCCTCTATTTGTTCTTTCGTAAGCGGATATGACTGTAGTCGTTTTTTATGTCTCTTTACTGTTTTTCTCACATATGGAGCTAAATCAATATCAAAGAGTGCAAACGATTGACCACCGTGCTGCATATTTTGATTCGCCTGAAAAATAATTGAAGAAAGCGCCAACGCACTTTTAATGTCTTGCGGTTGTCTCATATGTCCATGGCCAGTATGAAAACCGTTAGCTAGCATTTGCGCTAACGGAATTTGCGAACAAGTCGTCGTTCCTGTTGCATAAAAATCTAAATCATGTGGATATAATATATTTTGATCTATCGCTTTTTTCACTTGATCTGATAATAATTTTTCTACTGCATAATACTTTGCGCTCTCAGATGCGAACGTTCCCATTACTCCCATTGGAGATCGACCATCTACATTTGCATTTTCCTGCATTAAATCTTGTTCATTACCGTGGATAATTGTCTCAAATACTTTCATTAATTCTTCTCCACGTACATTTTGTTTCAACATTCATAACCCTCCACCAACATGTTGTTGTCTTTTGATTAAAATCATACAACATATAGTTCTTCTGTTCCTGTGAAAAATGTAACATTCCTGTGAAAGTTTTTTTAAAAATTAATGACTTTTTCATTTATAAAAAAGAAATGTGCTCTTTACAAATGTATGGTACAATAAATGGGAAAAACTCTTTTTACCCTTTATCAACACATTTGTATAAAGGAGACTGAACTCATGGTTATTACATATCTTTTATTTATCGTTGCCTATCTACTCGGTTCGATTCCATTTGCATTAGTCGTTGGAAAAATTGGTTATGGAATCGACATTCGTGAGCATGGAAGCGGTAATCTAGGCGGAACAAATACATTCCGTACATTAGGGAAAAAAGCAGGTTTTATCGTAACAATTGCTGACATTTTAAAAGGTACATTAGCAACAGGTCTACCGATTATTTTCGGGTCAGATATTCACCCACTATGGTTTGGATTAGCCGCTGTTCTTGGACATGTCTATCCGATCTTCGCAAAATTCCGCGGGGGGAAAGCAGTTGCAACTTCTGCTGGGGTGCTATTATGCTATTCACCAGTTGTTTTTGCAATATTAGCTGTTGTCTTTTTCAGCCTTTTATTTACAACAAGATACGTATCACTTTCTTCTATGATAACAGCTGTCGTTGCTGTTATTGCATCCATTGTTAGCGGGGATAAAATCTTCATTATTGCGATGTGTTTATTAGCAGGTATGGTTATTTATAAACACCGTGCAAATATCGGACGAATTATAAATAAAACTGAACCAAAAGCAAACTTTTCAAAAAAGCAAAAATAAGATCGTAACCCACATAACGCAAAAAGAAAACGTGAAGCATATTAATAGCGTCTTTTTGCGTTATTTTTTATACTAAAAGAAAAAGCAACATAATTTGGAGGAACTATACATGAATCTTTCCGTAACAAAAGAAGCAGCACAATGGTATAAAAACGAATTAAACTTACAATCGGGTGAAACAATACGCCTTTTCGTACAATACGGCGGTTGCAGTACTGTGCAAAAAGGACTTTCTTTAGGTATTCGTAAAGATGACCCTGCGCACCCTGCTGTTCAAACTCAAGAAGAAGGTATTAACTTCTTTATTGAAAGCGATGATGAGTGGTTCTTCGATGGACATAATTTATTAGTTACACTTAACGACGGTGATGATTTCCCTCAATTTAATTATGAAAAATAAAAAAGCGTGGCTTCTGCCACGCTTTTTTATTTCTTTTTAATTTCCTCATATTTCGCATACCACTCAGGATATAATTTTTTAAATGATACAGGGCGGAACCCTTCTTTTTTCGCACAAATATTCGTCGTGCTTGCAGTAATACAAAGTTCGCCATCACCATTATAAATTTCATATCCATATACAACGCGGAGCGGGCTCACAGTATCAACCCACGTTTTCACAATAGCTTTTTCTCCATAACGCATCGCTTTACGATATGAAATTTGTAAGTCTAACACAGGAGAAATAATTCCCTCTTTCTCCATTTCAACATATGAAAATCCTAAATCTTGTATAAGTTTCGTGCGCCCTAGTTCAAGCCACACTAAATAGTTTGAATGGTAAACAACACCCATTTGATCTGTTTCCGCATAACGGATTTCAACTTCATGTTCTGCTACAAACATTTCTATTCGCCTTCTTTCACTTCTGTTCCCTTGCATACATTTAATCATAATACAGTGGAATCAAAAATAAAATAAAAACAGTGAATCTTTTACCGAAAGGGGCAAGCACATGATTCAAATTGTAACTGTTCGTAGCGGTGATAGCGTATATAGTTTAGCCTCAAAATATGGATCTACACCTGAAGAGATTGTAAAAGACAATGGACTAAATCCAGCCGAAACACTCGTTGTTGGTCAGGCACTTATCGTTAATACGAAAGGCAATAATTATTATGTACAGCCTGGCGACAGCCTTTATCGAATTTCTCAAACGTATAACGTTCCTCTCGCCAGTTTAGCTAAAGTTAATAACCTTTCATTAAAATCTATTCTCCATGTCGGACAGCAATTATATATACCGAAAGGAACAAAACGAGCAGTAGAATCCATTGCTTATTTACAACCTTCAACAATACCGATAAAAGAAAGTTTAGTAACTGCTACACGTGCTATCAACCCATTTTTAACATATTTAGCCTACTTTAGTTTTGAAGCAAAAAGAGACGGTACATTAAAAGAACCAACCGAAACAGCGAAAATCGCTAATATTGCAACGCAAGGTAAAACCATCCCTATGCTCGTTATTACAAATATCGAAAATGGAAATTTCAGTGCCGATCTGACCTCGGTTATTTTACGCGATGCAACAATTCAAAACAAGTTTATTACTAACATTTTGCAAACAGCTGAAAAATATGGCATGCGAGACATTCATTTCGATTTCGAGAGTGTGGCACCTGAAGATCGCGAAGCCTATAATCGTTTTTTACGAAATGTGAAAACACGCTTACCTAGCGGGTACACATTAAGTACAACGCTTGTACCGAAAACAAGTTCCAATCAAAAAGGGAAATTTTTTGAGGCTCACGATTATAAAGCACAAGGACAAATTGTTGATTTCGTCGTCATTATGACATACGACTGGGGTTGGCAAGGTGGCCCACCAATGGCGATTTCCCCTATTGGTCCTGTGAAAGAAGTACTTCAATATGCAAAATCTCAAATGCCTCCACAAAAAATTATGATGGGGCAAAATTTATATGGATTTGATTGGAAACTTCCTTTCAAACAAGGGAATCCACCCGCAAAAGCAGTTAGCTCTGTCGCAGCTGTTGCACTTGCTCGTAAATACAATGTTCCTATCCGCTATGATTTCACAGCCCAAGCTCCACATTTTAATTACTTTGATGAAAACGGCGTACAACACGAGGTTTGGTTTGAAGATTCGAGGTCTATTCAAAGTAAATTCAATTTAATGAAAGAACAAGGCATTGGCGGTATTAGTTACTGGAAGATTGGTCTACCATTCCCACAAAATTGGCGTTTACTCGTTGAAAACTTTACAATTACGAAAAAAGGCTGACGAAAGTCAGCTTTTTAAATATTTTTATAATATTATCCAAACACACAAAAAGGAGAATGATGACATTCTCCTTTTTTTAACCGTTATCAACAATTGGTTGTTTGCCAGTTTGGTCTTGCATTTGCTTCCCTTTATTGCCACCAGCTTTTTTCGATTGTGTTCCAATTTGATTTGGTGCAAAGTCTTTTGAATTTTTTTTCGGATTACCCATTACTATCGCCTCCTTAACACTAGTATCGTACTAGTGTTAAGAATTATTCAGCCTGCTTAAAAAGTTTCATTTCATAACGTTTTTCAATTCGTTTTTCAATTCGATCCATTGCATCACGATCGCTTAATAATTGTTGTTTATTTTCATTTACAAGTTCTTCAAACGATCTACGGCGACTTCTTCTCATGTTGCTCACCCTTTCTTCAACGCTTTCTTATTACATAGTATGAGCAAATGAAAAACTCTTTAATCAGATTTGCAAGAAAATTTTATGTTTTGATAAAAAATCCCATGCGCATATATTGCACATGGGATTTTTTACACCATCATATTTAAATATTTTTTAATTTCTTCATCCGCATTTACTTTATTTGCCCTATATTCATCCAGCGCTCGTAATACAGAATCGTATTCTTCTACAATGTAGCTCTCTAGCTTCAAAATGTCCTCTACACTGTCAATCATAATTCTCGTGTTGCCAATCTCACTTTTCAATGCTGCCTCGTATGTTAAGCTCGTACAAATTTCTCTTACATCGTCTTCCATTTTTTCTGTTAACACATATTTCTTTCGCCCTTTGACCTTTAACCTTATAATTGGGTAAAAGGCTTTTATATCTAAATAACTCCCAACATTCATACAACGAATCCACTCAATATCACGTTTATTTCGTACAAGCATTTCTTTTACTGCTTCAAATACCGCTGTTTCATCAAGTACTTCCTTATTCGCTTTTCTTTTTCCTTCTTCTTCAACGGCTGCACATTTTTGATAAACAGCCGCACACGTAATACAGTCGTCAAATGCATTATGAGAACTTAAGCGAATTCCAAGCATTCGTTTTAACGTTTCAAGTTTATGATTAGGCGCATGCTTCATATATTTTTTAGCTAAAAACACAGTATCAATAACGTTATTTTTAGGCTCAGGTAGTCCAAGCATATTTACATTACTCTTTAAAAAACGCATATCAAAAGAAGCATTATGTGCCACGATAATATTTGTATCTAGAAATGCCAAAAACAAAGGCAATACTTCTGCAATTGTTGGTGCGTCTGAAACACGATAATTCGTAATACCTGTTAAACTCGTAATTCGGCTCGGAATTGGACGCTCTGGATTCACATACGATACAAATTGATCAATCATTTCATGATTACGGTACTTCACAGCTGCCACTTGGATAATCTTATCATTATAGGGGTTAAACCCTGTCGTTTCAAAATCAATTACAACATAATCTAATGGTAAGGATACATTCCCCAATCCATACACTCCCTCATCTGTTATTAACAGTTACATTTCTTTTCCCCCGCTATTTGCGGCTACCTGTAAATGCCCGATTGGTGCGGGCTAATAATCATGGGGGGATGTTCATCCCCCTATGATTAAAGTTTTTCTTTATCATATCACGAAGTCATCACTCCATGAAAAAGAAAAGGCAGAAATGGTCCATTTCCATCTCTGCCTTTTTACTAATTATTTTAATTTCGCGATCCGTTTTTCCATCTCTTTTTGTGTCATCGGTCCAATAAACTTATCTTGAATAACACCTTCTGTATCAATAAAATAAGAAGTTGGAATGGTAATTACTTTATACGCTGTTGTCACATCAATGTTCTTGTCCAATAAAATAGGAAAAGTAATTCCTTTTTCTTTAGCGAAGTTCCTTACCTTTTCTTCTCCCCCTCCTTTTTCTGAAGGAGTATAGTTTATAGCTAAAATTTCTACGTTTTCTTTATGTTCTTTATAAAAGGCCTCCATATCAGGCATTTCTTGCTGACAAGGCCCACACCACGTTGCCCAAAAGTTTAAAATAACTTTCTTTCCTTTTAAATCGGATAACTTTACATTCGTTCCATCTATCTTTGCTAATTCAAAATCTGGTGCGCTCTTTCCAATTTCAATACCGTTCCTTGCGAAAATCTCTTTCATAGCAGCTTCACTTTTGGCAGGCTTTTCTTGCATTACTTGATCCTCTTTACCAAACTGTTCATAAGCTGCATATCCCGCTAAACAAAGTAACACTACAATAATGGTAAGCTTCCGCCACATATTATATCACCCTTACGTGTTTATCTTCTTATAACATAATTAACTACATACTATATACCTTATTTTAGCTTATACGGACAAGCTTGGAAATATTCACAGTCGAAATAGTTAGAATATTTATAGTCCGGATGAAATATTTCCCTTTTTATCATATAATTAGAAATAAATACAAAACTTGCGAGGTGATATGTATTTTACAATTACTTATCAACCCTTTCACTTTTGTTTTTTTCACTTTACCATTACTATGTATTTGTTTTAGCTACTTGCTATACAAATTCAAATGGGCTGCAATTATTATTTCTTTTACTGTTCCACTTATATTTTTCATTATCGTCTCTAAATTTAATATACACCTAGCTTTACAAAACTTAGACGCTTGGATTGTTTATAGTGCTGTTTATTCTGTACTTTCCTACATAACGGCAGCACTAATACGACGAAAACTACACATATAGAACTTTCAAAAAGGGGGATTTTATGAATTTATTCGAAAAAATACTTTTATATATTCTTAGTTTTATATTTTCCCCAATCGGGATTATCACTTGGATCATCTCACTCTTCAGTAAAGATTCTGAAAAAAAGCAAGTTGGGCGTATTTGTCTCTTTATCGCTTTAATCTCATTTATCCTTTTAGCCGGTCTCGGTATTCTTAGTTTCTTCACGATGACTACCACTACTATACAATAGTTATAGAAAGGATGATTATTTTGGGAGAACATCCTATAAGTAAAGAACTTCGCTATATACGAATATGTTTAGTTGTTTTAGTAATCGTTCTTTTATTTTTCAACGGTGAAAGAGTTGTTAAAATTTCTACAAATCATGATGCCGTAGAAAACGTTTCAACCAGTAATATGACACAGATTGCTGAAAATACATTTGCTATTCAAGAATATAATCCATCACTAAGTAGCGAACGTACAATCAAAATCTTTAAATATAATCCAGATACGAATCAACTTACTCTAGTCAAAGAATTTAGTACTAATGACCCTGATTCCTATACGTATCAACTTAATAATGCCGAGTAAAGATAAGAGCGCTATATAGCTCTTATCTTTTTATTAGCATCTCTTTAAACAATGACTTACAATTTAATAATTCTCTAGGATCCCCACATTCCACAATAATCCCATTCTTCATGACAACAATCCGATCCGCTATCATCGCCCTCTCGACATCATGTGTCGTCACAATTCTCGTTACATTCCCCTCTAGCCCTCTAAGCATATTCCAAACCACTTCTTGATTGCTCAGATCTAATCCCGCAGTCGGTTCATCTAGAATAATGAGATTCGGATTTGATACAATCGCTCGCAATAACGCAAGACGCTTTCTCTCTCCTCCCGAAAACTCTTCACCGCTTTTATGTAGTACAGTCTGAATCCCTTTAGATAAACTCCTAATAATTGACTTCGCATTTACAAGTTCAATATTTTTTTCTAACTGTTTTTCTAAGACCCCTTCCCCAAAATACATATTCTCTTTTACTGTCGTACGAAAGAAACGAGATTCTTGCCACACTGTAGTCATACGAGCCCCATTACCATAATAAACAATGCTACCGTTAGATGGTTTATACAAACCCGTTATTAATTTTAAAAGCGTTGTTTTTCCTGCACCACTTTCCCCTACAATAATAACGAGTTCGCCAGGATTAATTTGCAAATGTATATTTTTAATTCTACATCTCTCTTCACCGTTCTCTTGAAATGAAACGTTTGTTAATTTCATTCCCATCGCTCTTTCTACATTTCTGTATTCAGCCGGTATATCTAAAAAGCCAAAAACTCGATTTGCCGAAGCAATAGCAACTTGTGTCATCATCAATAAATCACTCGCATAACGAACGGGGAAAAATAACATCTCAATTGTAGCTAATACCGCCACAAGCAAACCGACTTCCATATCCCCTTTTATTATTTTTTTTGCTCCTACAATAAGAACAACTATATATGCTCCTGTTTCTATTACCGTTCCAACTATCCCAATACAATGTTGTATCATCGTCTTCTTTACTTCTGTTTTATAAGATTGTGCCGTCACTCCTTTAAACAAATGAATTGCCCATTTTTCTTTTTGTAAACTACCTAAATCTTGTATACCTTTTACAAACTGTGACATCATCTCTACAACACTTGATTGATTTTTTTGAGCAATACTTGCAATATTTCTTACTTTTTCCCCCATAATCATTGGAACAATTGCACTTAAAAATAAAAACGGGGTTATCCACCATATGAACTGTACATCGATATGTTGTAGAGCTATGAACGCACCAATAAATTGTGCAATGGCGTGGATGTATTCTATTAATGATCCATATAACCTTACCCAATTCGGAATATCAGAAACGACTAATGTTTCTAACTCCCCTTGTTTTACCTTCTCACTTTCTTCAAACGGTAATAAGAAAAAATGACGTAATACATCTATACGCTTCTCTCGTAATATTCGCTGACTTACTTTTGAGCTTACATAATCAAATAACAGATTGTTCACCCACATCAAAAAGCGGCTCCCCGCAAACAAAGCAATATATACATACGTACCTTTTAAGTCCCGCTGAATAAGGTTATCTACAATTAGCCCCATAAATAGCGGACGGGATAAATTTAAAATGGCAGCTACTATTCCGCTACAAATCGCACTAATTAGCAATAGCTTTTCTTGCAACAGCGGCAACATTATTCTTCTATACTCATTCATTGTCATTCCTCCAATTTTGCATAATAAAAGGAAAGGGATGAAACCAAATGGTTTCATCCCTTTCCCTCTGTACATAAAGTAAGAAAGCTAACAAATGTTAGCTTCCTTATCATTCATTTCAATTATTTAGTTTGACACTTTAGACTCTTCGATTTTCGAACGAAGAACCATTTGCAAGATACCACCGTGACGGTAGTAGTCAATTTCAACTTCACTATCAAAACGAGCCACTACTTCAAATTGCTTCTCTTTGCCTTCTGCATCGATTGCAACTACTTTTACAAGATCGCGTGGTCTAACCGTTTTGTCAATTTGAATTTCAAATGACTCATCACCAACAAGACCTAATGTTTCAGCACTGTCGCCATCTTTAAATTGTAATGGTAATACGCCCATTAATACTAAGTTACTGCGGTGAATACGCTCGAAGCTTTCTGCGATTACTGCTTTAATACCTAATAAGTTTGTACCTTTCGCAGCCCAGTCACGAGAACTTCCCATACCGTAGTCTTTACCAGCAACAACTAGAAGGCCTGTGCCATCTTCTTTATATTTCATAGCAGCATCATAGATAGATGTTACTTCACCAGTTGGCCAATATGTTGTATATCCGCCTTCTGTTCCTGGTGCGATTTGGTTTTTAATACGGATGTTTGCAAATGTACCACGCATCATAACTTCATGGTTACCACGACGAGAACCGTAAGAGTTAAAGTCGACTGGTTGTACGCCGTTTTCTAGTAAATAACGTCCAGCTGGCGTGTGCTTACCAATTGAACCTGCTGGTGAAATGTGGTCTGTTGTTACAGAATCACCAAATTTACCAACTATGCGTAAACCTGATAATGTTTCAACTTCACCTGGCTCTTTAGATAATCCTTCGAAGAACGGTGGGTTTTGAATGTATGTTGAATCATTATCCCAAGTATATAAAGCTTCATTTGAAGTTTGGATTTCATTCCAGCGCTCATTGCTGTTAAATACTTGTGCATATTCTTTTTTGAACAATTCAGATGTAACAACACTTTGAACTACATCTTCAATTTCTTTAGCTGATGGCCAAATATCATTAAAGTAAACAGCATTACCATTTACATCTTTACCGATTTCATCATTTTTCAGGTCAATATCAACAGTACCTGCAAGTGCATATGCCACAACAAGTGGTGGTGATGCTAAGTAGTTTGCCTTTACAAGTGGGTGAATACGACCTTCAAAGTTACGGTTACCAGATAAAACAGATGTTACTAATAAATCATTTGCTGCGATTGCTTCTTCTAATTCCTCTGCTAATGGACCAGAGTTACCGATACAAGTCGTACAGCCGTAACCAACTGTTTGGAAACCTAATTGATCTAAATACGTTGTTAAACCAGACTTATCTAAGTACTCTGTAACAACTTTAGATCCTGGTGCTAACGATGTTTTTACGTAACCAGGTACTTTAAGTCCTTTTTCAATTGCTTTCTTCGCAACTAACCCTGCTCCAATTAACACGTACGGATTTGACGTATTTGTACAGCTTGTAATTGCAGCGATTGCAATTCCACCTGTTTTCATCGTTACTTCTTGATCTTTCAATGTAACTTTCACTTCTTTATCGAACTCTTGCTCATTGAATCCAAGTCCTTGTGTTCCAACTGGTGCTACAACAGCTTTATGGAACTCCTCTTTCATATTTGAAAGTGGGATTAAATCTTGCGGACGTTTCGGTCCAGAAAGATTAGATTCAATTGTATTTAAATCAATTTCAACAAGATCAGTATAGATTGGATCTTTGCTGTCTGCTGTATAGAATAAGCCATTTGCTTTACAATATTCTTCAACAACGCGAATTTGCTCTTCATCTCTACCTGTTAAACGTAAGTATTCTAATGAAATGTCGTCGATTGGGAAGAATCCACAAGTTGCACCGTATTCTGGTGCCATATTTGAAATTGTTGCGCGGTCAGCTAAAGGCATGCTCTTTAGTCCATTACCGAAGAACTCAACAAATTTACCAACTACACCTTTTTGACGTAATACTTGTGTTACTTTTAATGCAACGTCAGTTGCTGTTGTACCACTTGGAAGTGTACCAGTTAATTTCACACCAATTACTTCAGGTACTGGGAAATATGAAGGCTGTCCAAGCATTCCTGCTTCTGCTTCAATACCACCAACGCCCCATCCAAGAACACCGATACCATTAATCATTGTTGTATGTGAGTCTGTTCCAACTAATGAATCTGGGTATGCAACTAAGTCACCTTCAGCATTTTTCACCGCATGAACAACCGGTGCTAAATATTCAAGATTTACTTGGTGTACAATACCTGTTGCTGGTGGAACTGCACGGTAGTTATCAAATGATTTCTGTGCCCAGCTTAAAAATTTATAACGTTCTTCATTACGTTTAAACTCTAAGTCCATGTTGAATGCAAGCGAGTCTGCCGTACCCGCTCTATCAACCTGTACAGAGTGGTCAATTACAAGGTCTACAGTAATTTCAGGATTAATTTTGTCAGGATCCCCACCCATGTCTGCCATTGCTTTACGAAGCGAAGCCAAATCTACAACAGCTGGAACACCTGTGAAGTCTTGTAAGATTACGCGAGATGGTTTAAACGGAACATCGATATCTTGAACATCTTTCGTTCCCCATTTCGCTAAATTTGTAACGTGTTCTTCTGTAATTACGCGTCCGTCTACTTGACGAAGTACAGATTCAAGTAAAACTTTCACGGAATATGGTAATTGAGATACGTTGCCAGCCCCTGCGTTTTCAAGCGCTTTCAATTGATAATAATGATACGTCTTTCCATCTAGTTCAAAAGTTGCACGTGATTGAAATGGATTATGTTTGACCATTATGTTTCCCCCCTGTTAAACGTGACTAATTTGTCTGAATATAAAATGTAGACAAACTTTTCAATACCTTACGATAATATCTTATTACAACTTTCTAAATAAGTAAATAATAAGAAACTTATGGATTATAATAAGTTTTCTTTATCTTTCTAAATTTGAATAGTGTCCATGCTCCTTATAAATACTATTATTGTAAAGTAAAGCACTCTACTTTACGTTCATATATGTTATGAACAACTCATGATTTATCTATAAAAAATATTATAGAGGTGAGAAAAAATGGGTAAACGAAAAGCAAATCATACTATTTCAGGAATGAATGCTGCATCCGCACAAGGACAAGGAACTGGTTATAACGAAGAGTTCGCAAATGAACCTTTAACTCCGGCAGAGCGACAAAATAATAAAAAACGAAAAAAGAATCAGTAACGAAAAATCCCAAAAGGTATACCTTTTGGGATTTTCTCTAATGTTTATAACGTAACAACTCCGAAACTGTTACAAATCGATAACCCTGCTTTTTCAGCTCAGGTAAAATTTTTGCTAATGCCGCCACTGTTTGACTACGATCACTTCCTCCATCGTGCAACAGTACAATATCTCCACTTTTAGCATTTTTCACAACATGATTTACTATGGATTCTGTACCTGGATTCGCCCAATCACGAGGGTCTTGATGCCATGACCATAGAACAATTTGATACCCAGCTTTTTTTGCCGTAGTAAATACAGCATCATTAATATATCCACCTGGCGGACGGAACAATAAAGGTTCTTTCACCCATTTTTCAAAATATTTCTTTCCATTTAAAATATCATGTTCTAATTTTTCATCTGATGAATTACTCGCATACAAATGATTCATCGTATGATTTCCGATTTCATGCCCTTCTTTCAACACTTGCTTTACTAAGTACGGATTACGCTGAACTCGAAAGCCAATCATAAAAAAAGTCGCTTCCGCTTTATATTGACGTAATAACTCTAATACTTGCGGTGTATAAGTTGGGTCCGGTCCATCATCAAATGTAATTGCGATAATTTTTTCATTATTTGGTACTTCCCATGTTACATAGCCAGTTGGCTCTAGCTCTTTTCTTAACAACATTTTAGCTTCCACTTTGTCCACTTGAAATATATGTACTGCACAAATTAAAGAAAAAATTGATAGAATAATTTTTCGTTTCAGCATAGTAGCACTAAAAGTAATGAGATTGTTGAATTCACAACAACCTTTTCACTTTTCTATTTGATCTACATTTCGCATAATATTTTGGAGATTACTTTCATATTGCTCAAGTTGTGGACGCTGCGTTTCTGATGCTACTTCAAGTGCATTTTGAATTTGTTCGTACGCCTCTTGCACTTCTTGGCGTAACTCTTTTAAATCATGGCCGTAATTCGGGTCATTTTTCACAATATTATTGAATATATTTTCCGCTTGAACAACCCCTTGCTGCGCGGCCTGAAAAGCCTGTTGCTTATCTTTATGATATGGCATAACACTTTCCCCTTCCTATATGAGTTAGTCCTACTTATCTTTACCCGTTTCTCAAAAAACATTCTCGTATAAATTCGCAAACTTCTCTCATTCTAAATAGGGAGAGGAGGTGTAAAATACAATGGGTAAAAACAATAATCAATCTAATCGTCAAAACGAGAAAAAAGGGCAATCTTCTGGACAGCCCGAACCTTTAAGTGGATCTCACAAAGTTAAAAATCGTAATCATTCACGTCAAAAAAATCATGCACATCATGATATGTAAAGCAAAAGCATTCACACACACTGTATCTTTCACATAAAATGTTTATATTTTTCTATTTGTTCTTCACCTCTATTTCATTCATGCATAACATAGTATGAATTGAGATTTTACGGAGGGTGTCTTTCATGGGCAAGAAAAAGAAGGATTGTCTTTTTCATGTTGATGGTTTCGAAGAATGGATGGATCAATTTTGTTCTGATTCTTGTAGCAACTTTAGTTTTCCAAATCAAATTCATATTGACCTTTGTGAAACAGAACAAGAATACATTTTGGAAACAGATGTACCAAATGCAACTGCACAAAATGTACTCATTAAAAAGATGGAGACAGGCCTAAACATTTGTATACTTTATAAAAACACTTCTTTACAGCGGATTGTTCCTTTACCTACTAATATCATTTATAACAAGATGCTAGCCTGTTTAGAGAATGGATGTTTAGCCATTCATATTTCCAAAAACGAAGTTGCCAATAAACATGAAAAGAAAGTTCTTTTTTCAAATTAAGGATTACTATAAACACAAACATGAGCCCGAGCAACCTTTTAGTTTGCTCGGGCTCATGTTATTTCGCATGTATTTCTATTTTAGAATTTCTAATATATCTTTTTTTCATTAAACCTTTTGTCACTAAAAGAACTGGGAACGCTATGCTTGAAAATATAGCTAATATTAAAAATACTATAAAGCCATTTTGATATCCATAATGATCGAGAAGTATCCCGCCAAACCAAGGACCAATTACTACTCCAATTCCTGAAAATCCCATAGCTCCAAAATATGTCCCTTTCAAATGTGGAACAGCTATCTCATCAATAAATACATCTGTCATTGAAAACATTAATACTTCTCCGAATGTAAAAATAATTGTACATATAGCAGCCCCTAACATAGATTCTACTAGTCCAAATCCAAACAATCCCCCGCTCACAAATAACGTTCCAACCATAATAGATGCTAACGGCGTATACTTTTTACACATTTGAATAACAGGGTATTGAATAACTACTACTGTAATCGCATTTAAAGTTAGCATATATGAGAACAACTTTACTCCATCTTGAAATATATGTGCATTTGCAAAATATTGAGATAGTGTCGTCGTTAAATGTGAAAAACCACTATTACTCAAAATGATTCCGACTAAAGCAACTAAAAATACTATGTCTTTTCGCAAAATCCGAACCGCACTTAACATTGTGACCGGATTTTCTGTAGCTACTTTCTTTTTATCAAGTGGATATTTCTTAAATTGAAACGCTAATATAACTGTATATAAAATGTACACTCCAGCGGCTACTAAAAAAGGAATCGTTGATTTTGCACTTCCAATCTGTAATCCAACAAGTGGACCCATCGCTACTCCAACATTTATTGCACCGTAACGCAAATTATATACGAGTAAACGATACTCTGGTTTCGTTAAATCTGATAATAAAGCTCTTGATGTCGGTTCAAAAAAAGAACGACATAAGCCATTCAAAGCGTTTAATAGAAAGAAACTCAAAACATGCTCTGCAACTGAAAATCCTATAAATACAAACACCCAAACAATCATGGACCATATTATAATCATCTTTCGACCAAATCGATCAGATAAATTGCCCCCAATAAAACTAGCAAACACTCCAACAAGCGCACTCGTTCCAATGATAGCACCGGTCATTCCAGCCGATACGTCTTTAACAGTCGTTAAATAAATCGCTAAAAAAGGAATGCTCATTGAAGTTGCAAACCTAGCAAATAATGTCCCTATAATGATACTCATTCCAAGTGGATGAATATTTTGTAACTTCCCCTTCATCTTTAAACCTACTCTCCCTTTTCCTACATAAAAAAAGAAAGCAAAGGATCTGCTTTCTTTTTCCTTTTTCTATACTTGAGATGTTTATACCCGAGCTGTTCTCGTTATTTCCATATCAATTCCATATGTAAACTGTAGTTCTTTACAAACATCTTTAATCAAAATAGCTACGTTATACTTTTCATTAAATTCTAAAACAATGCTTTCTACTTCTTCATATGTATACTTATATTCGCCAGTAATTACACTTTTTAAATCAAAGCATTCATTAATACAAAGCTGGACGAGTAATTGTTCATACTTCTCTATGACATCTTCTTTTTTCCAAAGTAACTCCTTTACATATAACCGATCAAATTTCACACTTTCTCGATTACAATCCGTTAAAATCCGGGTCATCTCATTTAATTCTCGATATAATTCGGAAATATTTCTGCTTAAACTAAGCAACTTATCTACGCCGTTTTCATATGGCATTTTCATTCCCCCCCGCATTTTCTTCTTATTATAGCAAGAAAATTCTAAAAAAAGTTTCTTTCTTCTGAAATATTAGGAAACTAATTTCAATTGCTTTACAATGAAACTAGCTAACACGAAAGGGGAAAGAAAATTGGAGAAAAAATTATATTACATCGATGCTTATCAGCAAACCTTTACAACTAAAGTTATAAAACAAGAGCATGATACAGAAGGAAACTTATATGTTGTCTTAAATGAAACTGCATTTTATCCAACAGGCGGCGGGCAACCACACGACACTGGAACCTTAAATGGTATTCCGGTAAGTAACGTTGAAGAAGTAAATGGAGAAATTCGTCATTTCATAATAGAACAATTACATACAGAAGAAGTAGAGGGTAAAATAGATTGGGAGCGCCGTTTTGATCATATGCAGCAACATACAGCTCAGCACATTTTATCCGCTGCTTTTTGGGATCATTTTAACATACCGACGATCGGATTCCATCTTGGAAAAGAAACTATAACCATTGATTTAGAAACTGCTAACCTTTCTACAGAAACTGTTGAGAAGGCCGCACAAATTGCTAATCAAATTGTTTTTGAAAACCACCCTATTCGTATTAAATGGATGAACTTAGAAGAGGCCAAAGCATTACCCCTTCGCAAAGAACCGACTATGACAGAAAATATACGGGTTGTTATCATCGAAAACTATGACTACAACGGTTGTGGCGGAACACACCCGAAACATGCAGGTGAAGTAGGCCCTATTCAAGTACTAGGATGGGAGCGCAATAAAGGTGGTATACGCTTAATATTTATTGCTGGTTGGCGTTCTCTTAAATTAATGGGACAACATCAACAAATATTAACAGATGTTTCTAAGCAATTGAACAGTAGCGAAACTGATATTCCAGTAAAAGTGGCACAACTTCTTACCTCTCAAAAAGAAAACGAAAAGGCAGTACAAGCAATGAATGAAAAACTATTATTTGTAGAAGCAAATGAACTACTGCAACAGCCTTTAGAAATACACGGTGGAATACTTATTTCTAAAGTATTTACAAACCGCCCTATGCAAGAAATTGCAAAACTGTCTGCTATTATTACGGAACAACAAGAACACGCAATTACATATTTCGTTATTGAAAATGAGGACAAATTACAATGTATTCTCGCTTGTGGTAAAGCAGTGACACTCGATATGAATACACTTTTAAAAGATGCCCTCCCTTCTATTGAAGGAAAAGGTGGCGGAAATAAAAAGAATGCTCGCGGCGGTGGAAAAGCAATTATGAGTGGGGATGAGTTTTTAAATCAACTTGTTTCTTCTTTACAGTCAGCAGTGTAAATTATTTTATGAATGGGATGTCATTGAACTGGATGATATCCTCTTTGCTGCTTTGCTTCATACATAGTAATACAGTAAATGAAATTATATTAACGATTTTTCAAATATATCTATCATAAATCAAAATATATCAACGATTCTATAAGAAATATCGATTTTCCAACAAAATACGAGAATAAACACAACTTATAGAGTAAGAGGAGGCTGTTCTAAAATAACAGCCTCCTCTTATGTTTACAAACCAATGTTTTGTTTTAATCCTTGATAACTTCCTGCGTTCAAGAACTTTTCAGATGCAAGTTTAATGAACTTCTCAGAAAAACCATATCTACTCAATTCTTCTATCGCTACCATTTGTACATCATGAATTGGATTAAGATCAAATTCATTAGACGGAAGCTTGATTTCACCTGCAATCCTTTCAAGCAGAAATGTAATATGCAATAAAGATGGGGTAGCATCTGGTTTATCACAAACATAGAGTAGTCTCTTAATCCTAACCTCTAATCCGGTTTCTTCTCTCATTTCTCGAATCATCGCTTCTTCTAACGTTTCACCGTTCTCTACTCTTCCCCCAGGTAAAGACCAATTCCGATTCACAACTTTTTGTTTTACTAGCAATACCTTTTCACCTTCAATTAAAATCCCAGTAACACGAACTTGCATTACATTTTCCATATGTAATCTCCTCTTCCTATTAAATTTATAAATTAATCCTTCCACAAAAAGAACATACGTTTTATAATTAAAGGAAATTATGGAAGAAAGAAGTTGTTATATGCATGCGCCCACCTTTAACAAAGCCTATATCCCTTGAAGATTTCCAAAACTATTATTGGTTAAAAACAGAACTGCAAACATTTTGTCGTGAGCATGATTTACCAGCTAGTGGCTCTAAAATCGAAATAACCGAGCGTATCTCACACTATTTAACTACAGGTAAAATATTAAAAAACTGTTCTCATCAAAAGGTAAGTAAAGCTTCCCTCTCTTATAAAGATCTTTCTCTTCAAACAATTATTACTGAAAATCACCGCTGTAGTGAAGATGTGCGTGCTTTTTTCAAAGAAAAAATTGGAGCAAACTTCCGCTTTACAGTAGCCCTTCAAAAGTTTTTTAAAAAGAATACCGGAAAAACGTATGAAGACGCGATAACGTTTTGGTACGAAGAAAACGAACGTAAAAAAGAACCATCCTATAAAACAACTATCGGTACACAGTTTGAATACAATCGTTTTACTCGCGCTTTTTTCGAAGACCCATACAACAAAGGAAAATCAAAAACAGATGCTATCGCTGCTTGGAACAAAATAAAAGCAAAACCTGGTAACAACGTCTATATTCCTGAAAAAGTAGAAAACTAGTTATCTTGCTAGTTTTCTACTTTCTCAAATAATAGAGCAAGCCCTATCCCTCCCCCAATTCCTAATGTAGCAATTCCATATTTCATATACTCTCTTTTAGCCTGATAAAACAAGCGCGTTACAAGCATAGCTCCAGACGCACCGTACGGATGACCAAGTGCTATTGCACCACCATTTACATTTAACTTTTCATACGGAATTTGTAACGTTTGCGCACATGCAACAACTTTAGCGGCGAACGCTTCATTCATCTCAATACAATCAATATCTTCTATTACTAAATTCATTTCTCTAAGTAGTTTTTGTACGGCAAATATCGGACCAGTTCCTGGAATATTTGGGTCAACTCCAACTACAGCACTATGAACGAAACGAAGAACTGGCTTGTACCCTAATTTCCGAGCTTGCCCCTCTTCCATTACAAGAACAGCACATGCCCCGTCATTTACACCACACGAATTCCCTGCTGTTACCGTTCCATTTTGCAAAAATACAGGTTTCGTTCTCTTAATCATTCTTTCATAATTCATTTCTCGCTTTATAGATTCATCTAATAATCCATTAAAATAATGAGGTAATATCTCTTCTTGTATATATCCTTTTTCTAATGCTTGCAGCGTTCTTTTATAGCTAAGACAAGCATATTCATCTTGCATCTCTTTTGTTATGTTATATTGCTCTGCAACATACTCAGCTGCCACTCCCATATCAGGATCCCCAATTGTTTCAGGCGAAAACCGCGCTCTATTTTGAAAAGGTGACGTACTTGTACTCTCTACGCCCCCAGCAATATAACAATTACCTGCATCCCCTTGAATAAAATGACACGCAGTACGAATTGCTTCCAATCCAGCGCCGCATTGCCGGTCAATCGTTACACCAGGTATATGATAACCAAGCCCAGCTTCTAAAGCAGATAATCTTGCAACATTACCTCCCGGTCCAACAACATTCCCTAATATAACATCGTCTATTTCTCTCTCAATTCCTTTACTTAAAAACGTAAGAAGTGTTGCTGCTAATTGCTGAACTTCATAATCTTTCAACATCCCGTTTTTTTTACCAATAGGTGTTCTCTTCGCTTCTACAATAACCGCCCTATTCATATATCTTCTCCCGGTTTTCAATCATACTTTTTGCTGCATTGCGAGCTATTTTCCCGCTATTTGTATAAGGTATTTCATCAACAAAGTACCATTCTTTCGGTATTTTAAAAGATGATAATCGTTGTAAGCAAAAACTCTTTAATTGTTGCTTTGTAGCACTTCCTTTTACGATAGCGACAGGCTTTTCACCCCAGTAACTATCTTCTACACCAACCACAACTATTTCTTCAACAGCTGGATGCGTATATAACACACTTTCTATCTCTTCTGGGTAAATATTGATTCCTCCAAATAAAATCATATTCTTCTCTCTACCAACAATATATATAAAGCCTTCTTCATCTTGGTAGCCCACATCCTGTACTGTCATCCAGCCACCTTCGGACAATTGCGGGATTATAGCTCCATCCGATACATAGCCCATAAAAAACTGATCACTTTTCACATACACAGTTCCTACCTCACCTGTCTGTACTTCTTCTCCTGCTTCATTACATATTCGAACTTGTACATTATGACAAGGTTTCCCTACTGAATTCGGTTTTCTTTCACTCTCTTCATCAACCAATGCCGTTACAAAGCTTAGCTCAGACGCACCATAAAACTCATATCTTTTTGCATAAGGAAGCACATTCTTCATCTTCTCTTTTGCTTCAACTTCCCATTTCGCTCCTGACGAAATAATTTTCATTTCACTTTCAATTACTTTATTTTCTTTATACAAAGACTCAAGCATTGTAGGAACTGTATACATTACAGAAATATTCTCTATCTTTATACTAGATAGCACTTGAACTGGTACAAACTTTCTCATTATGTGTACCGTTTGTCCTAGAAATAATGCACTTATTGCCCCGTATAAGAAAAGAGAATGAACAAGCGTCCCAGCTATTAAAATAGAATCTTCCTTTTTCATATAAAAATCATGTACATTACAATCAAAACTATGTACCCACGACTGTTGAGCACGTAAAAACGCTTTTGCTTTTCCAGTCGATCCTGATGTAAATCCCATATAAAAAGGAGCGTTTTGTACATTTTCTACAGAATGATATGCAGGAAGATAGTTCTCAATCATTTCTTTCCATTCTTCAATCTCAATAATCCTTCCTTCTTCGCACGATATATCACTAAGCCTATACTGCTCCGCCACAATAATATCCGGTCTACTAATCGCTATTCTTTCTTTAAGTTCATCTCGTTTCCATTTTATATCTAGCGGCACACAAACCCATCCAGCCATTGCGGAACCTGCAAATATTTGTAAAAATCCCATACTATTCTCTAATAAAATTGCTATCGTTTTATTCTGCGATTCTTTTTCATTCAACCAGTTTGCTACTTTACAAACTGACTCAAACCATTCTTTATATGTTAAAACTCGATCATTTTCCTTTAGCGCTATTTTATTTGGTTGTAAAGAGGCATGTTTTTTATATTCTTTCGTAATTCCCATATGAGATGTCCTTTCTCTACAAAATAATAAAAAGAAACACGCAATGAACGTGTTTCTTCTCTTTCTTATCTCGCATTTGTATATTTCCCACTCTTTAGAGCAGGCGTAATAATATGTTTCAATGAGCGATGTAATCTTGTCACAAGAATCGCTGCTATAATTGCTTTTATGCAATCCCCCGGTAAGAACACAGCACTTACTTTCATCGTTTCCCATACGGAAACCCCCATTAAGAAAGCTTGTACAGTAATACCAAATACATAAACTACGAAAATACCACCAATTATATTAATGCATAGTACTTTTATAATAGAAACTTCACGTAAACGCTCAATTAAATATCCAATGACAAACGCTCCAACGATATAACCAAGTAAATATCCTGCACTTGGTCCAACAAATACACCTGGCCCCCCGCGTCCACCAGCAAGTAATGGTGCTCCAACTCCAACTATAAGTAAGAAAATAAGCTGACTTAACGCACCGAGACGTGAGCCTAACAACCCACCAGCAAGCATAACACCGAGTGATTGTAATGTAATTGGAACTGGTGTAATAGCAAGAGCAATTGGAGGTATTAACCCTAACACTCCCATAATAGAACTAAATAAAGCGACGAAAACTAAGTTTTTTGTATTCATATTTGCTTCTCCTATTTGTAAACTTAAATCAGATTTTAGATAACATATTATAGGAGTTATATTATCTTTCCCTTTGACATTTGTCAACCGTAATTAAAAATAAGTTTACAAATAAAAGTTCGGTTATTTCTCTTTATGCAAATGCTCAAGTTCTTTTCGAAGTGCCTGTTTTAAAAACTTCCCAACAGATGTTTTCGGTATTTCTTCCATAAATACAATATCATCTGGTAACCACCACTTCGCAAACTGCGGTTTTAAAAACTCATATATTTCTTCTTTTGTAACCGTACTATTTTTCTTTTGAACAACGCAGGCAACTGGGCGTTCTTGCCACTGCGGATGAGGAATTGCAACGACAGCCGCTTCAAATATAGCATCATGTGCCATTAAAGCATTTTCAAGATCCACTGAAGAAATCCATTCTCCTCCGCTTTTAATAACATCTTTCGTACGATCAACAATTTTCACGCAGCCTTCCTCATCAACTGTAACAACATCACCAGTATATAACCAACCGTCTCGGAATCCTTCGACAGTACGATCATCGTTATAATAGCTTTCAGCGATCCAAGGTGCTCGTAAGCATAACTCTCCCATCTCAGTACCATCCCACTTCACTTCACCGTTTGTACCGACTACTTTCATCTCTACACCAGGGACAAGATATCCTTGTTTTGAGCGGATTTCTAATTGCTCTTCATATGATAATTCTGTTTCATAACTTTTTAAACGTGCAAGTGTTACGAGCGGGCTTGTTTCAGTCATACCATATGCATGTACGAAAGGAACATTATATTTTTGCTCAAATGCTTTAATAACGCTTTTCGGTGCAGCAGCACCACCGCATAATATTCTCGTTATACTAGATAAATCGTAACTATCATTTTCTAACTCTTGTAATACACCGAGCCAAATTGTCGGCACACCTGCTGCTATCGTTACTTTTTCAGCTTGAATCATCTCTAATAAAATTTTCGGAGTAAACATTGGTCCTGGCAGAACTTGTTTAGTTCCAAACCAAGTAGCTGCAAAAGGAAGCCCCCAAGCATTCACATGGAACATTGGTACAATTGCCATAGCCGCATCACTTTCCGATAAAGCAGCTGTATCGGCTAAACCGAGTGCCATACAATGCAAAACCGTACTACGATGCGTATAAACAACGCCTTTTGGATTCCCTGTAGTCGCTGACGTATAACACATACCAGCAGGTGTATTTTCATCAATATCTTTTACAAATTGGAAATTGGGATCGCCTTCTTCTAATAGCTTTTCATAATGATATACAGGCTCCAGTGTAGTTTTGGGAAGTTCGTCTTTATCAGTCATAATAATGTAGGCTTGTACAGTTGATAATTGCGATTGAATATTTTCAACAAGTGGTACGAGATCTTCATCAATGAGTAAAATACGATCTTCTGCGTGCTGAATAATGTATGAAATATGTTGAGGAGATAAACGAATATTAATTGTGTGTAAAACGGAAGCAATACCTGGAATAGCAAAATATGCTTCTACATGTCGATGATGATTCCACGCTAACGTTCCTATGCGCTCGCCTTCTTTAATCCCAAGCTTTGTTAACGCACTGGAAAGTCTTCTTGTCCTTTCCCCTAGCTGCTTATACGTTAAGGTCGTAACTGTATCATGCGTCCGTGAAATGATTTCTTTCTTCGGGAATAGTTTTTCTGCCCTTTCCATCATAGAACTAATTGTTAGAGGTACATTCATCATCATATTGTTTACACCCTCCCTTTAAAGCGTTTTCATTTCTGTATATTATAACAGACTTCTACAAAAAATTACGATATTTTTCTGTATTTTCTGAATTATTTCTTTGGAAATAATTCAGAAAATACTAGGAGAGAATCTATTAAAATTCCTTCTTACGATATATAAATACCGAAATAAAAAAAGAAAAGATATATAGGATAACGCCAAATATTGTATATAGAATTGAAATGTATACAGATGAATTTAAATTTGATATTGGAAATTGTTCTATTAGATAGCCAATTACACTTTGTAATCCAAAATAAGTAACAAGTCCCCCGCATGCGCCTCCAATTGTAATAGCATCAGATTTTTCTGCTCCAAAAATATAGAGGAGTGGATAGGCTATTGCTCCGGCATTAAGAATGATGAAAGTCCCTAAAGAAACACTCTTGAATATACCATCATCAATTGGTGTATCTGAAACTAAACCATATACATAAAATACGCCATAAGATAATAAGGTACCAATAATTACAACTAAAAAATAGAAAAAATAGTGACTTTGCACAATATTACTTCTAGTAACCGGTAAAGTAAGTACATACTTTTCATAACCCGACTTACTCTCATATTTAATAACTTCAAGTGCAGGAATCGCAGCAAATAAGATAATGAACGTAGCAATTAAACGGTACATTGAAGCATCACCAAAATAAAACACGAATCCCGCTCCCAATATCGCTATTCCCATGAACATAAAGAAAGTTCGATACACTAGGTAATAGTTTGTCAATAATAAACCTCTCATTTATTTTTCACTCCTCGTTAATAAGACACTCATTTCTTCTATCGAGATGGTTCTATGAGCAATCCCACTTGGTAATTTATGTACATCTGATACGAGTACATTGAAATAAGAACCATGGTTCCTCTTTGCCACAACTATATCTTTGTTGATTAAAGTTAGTTGTTCCACATCAACATCTACAATGGCGTAACTGTCCAAAACCTTATCTTTTTCTTCATTCAATAAAATTTCTCCATCTTTTATAATGATAAGGTGGCTAGCTATTTTTTCTACATCACTCATAATATGAGAAGAAAGTAATATACCACCATTACTTTTACTCACAAAACTTTTTAATTCCTCTAACACGCCCTCCCTAGATGAAGGATCAAGACCTCCCGTCGCTTCATCTAGGATTAATAATTTTGCATTATGCGACAATGCAACAGCTATGGATAGTTTCATTGACATCCCACGTGAGAATTCACCTACTTTTTCATCAGTAGGTAAAGAGAAAGAATGAACTAATCGATAAAAATTTTCTATGTCCCAATATTCAAACATCTTTTCAAAAACCTTATTTAGTTGTTTTATTGTAAGATGAGCCGGTAGATTCATAGCATCAAATACGACTCCAATCTTTTCCTTAATCTTGGCATGTTTATTTATATTTTCTTCACCAAATATTTTTACTGTACCGCTATCTTTAGAAATTAATTGTAGTACTGTTTTAAATGTTGTTGATTTACCTGCTCCATTATCACCAATAAATCCAACAATTGATCCAGACGGCACATTGAATGATACATCTCTTAAAACAACTTTGTTTCCAAATGATTTACTCAAATTTTCAATTTCTAAAAGGTTTGACATCATTCCACTCCTATCTTAGCTTTTAATAAAAAAACGAATTAAAACACGTTTTCTCCTATTAAAAATTATCCACTTTTTCTCTCACTTTCTTTTTTAGTTTAAAGATAAAACGATTGCTATATTCTTTATTTTCCGCTAAAATTCTGTACGTTTCTAACACTCCTAAAACACTAACAAAAAGATAAAAACCAATTGCAATAAGAACCACACAGTAAGGATAATACTGTACTAACTCTCCTGAAGTGATATGCTTTTTCTCAAACAAAAATGGTATTGCACCCGCTGCTATGAAACAAAGTCCAACAATTACTACTGCAGCATATTTCTTTTTAATAGTCGCATATCTTTTTGTCAATTCTTTTAAAAAATTTGGATCAAATAGTAGTTCTTCCTTTTTCAATACATTGTATCGACTCTCTTCTATCGTTACAGGTACCATAATCGCTCCAATTCCAAGGACAGCAATAATAATGATAAGGAATGTAGACATTGTTGGATCTTCTTTGAATAATAAATACGGTATTGTAGATAAAATAAGCAAACTAAACCCTAATGCGATATATTTAGAAATTTTTTGCCCATATACTATATACCCTTCTGCCATTTCCTTACTTACATAATAACCATGTTCCTTTTCATTACTTTGCTCAGCAGTTTCTTTTAATAAGTAATCAAGCGATACTTCAAATACATTTCCAATCATTATTAGCTTTTCAGTTTCTGGAAAACCTTGACCGTTTTCCCATTTACTAACCGCTTGCCTTGTCGTGTTTAATTTCTCAGCTAATGCTTCTTGAGAAAGGCCTTTTTCCTTTCTTAATTTAAAAAGTTTCTCACCAAATCCCATATGTGTGTCCCCCTTGTTTTCTTAACTAAATTGTATGTAAACATTGCCCCTATCTCTATCTTCCTGCGGTTGCACTTTGTCAACTTACGGTTGCGATTATGTTATATGGCGGTTTTGTATACGTTTTAGCTGTTTTTCTTCTATGATTATGGCGTTAATAAAACAACCCCTCTCAATAACCAATTATAACAATTAAAGATAATTATTGTTATAGAAATAAAAAACTCCCTTATTCATTTAAAGGAGTTTTCGTTATGACATATTTCATTTATTCCTATATCTTTCTCGGGATATACAATACCTTTTCGTATCACGATATTTACCTTTTACAAACAAATCATTTTGAATCGTACACTCATACTCCATATTTAAACGTTTCATTAGTCTTTCAGTTGCTTCATTTTCTGAATTACATCCCGCTTCGATGCTATTAAGATGTAACTCATTAAATCCATAACTAAAAAAAGCTAACGCCGCTTCGGTAGCTAGTCCTTTCCCCCAATATTTTCGCGACAAGGTGTATGCAATTTCCGATTTATGTATAGTTGAATCATAACTTATAAATCCACATGTCCCTATGAGTTTCTGCTTCTCTTTTAATACTATTCCAAGAGGAGCGACTTTTTCTTTCTCATATCGTTCCATGATTTCATAAATAAACTTTTTCGTACCATTTAACGATCGATGTTCATCTCATACAGTATAAGTTGTTAATTTATTATCCGAAGCATACTCGGATATATGTAAAATATCACTCATATTAATTTCCCTTAATATAAGACGTTTCGTATACAACGCTGGATATGACCACTTCTCAACAATCATAACGGCTTCTGTTTAAACTTTTCATAATTCCGTACCTTTAATAAAAGGATATTCCCGCAATCTGTACAAATATAAGCATCCACTGGTGAAGATGTGAACATCGTCTCCTTTTTCCGTATTTGTGCATAACCGATAAACTCACCTTCTCCTATGTTATGAGAACCGCAATGAGAGCATGTCTGCACGTCTTTCTGTTTCATGAGAGCACCACCTTTAATCTGTTTCTACTCCCTTCGACAGTTAACTTCCATTTCCCTTCCAAAAACCTTCTTATTCTCTTAGATTACAACAGGAATCCTATTAGAAAAAACGTATATATACTATGACTATATTTTTTTTGGAGGAATTTTATGAGTACTATTATGACACTCGATACAGCAAGTGAAATTGAAAACGCAGAAATAGATATGCTTTCTTCTAGATTAGAAGCACTACAAGCACTGAGCGGAAATCCAATGCAAATACAAATAAAAAAATTCGGAAGTGCCACTGCCTTTTCATCAAAAGTAATTACTGGTCCTGCTTTTAATACGGTAAAAGGCATTACATTTATAAATACAGATGAGTTAGATGTAATCATCTCTCATTATCAATCACTACAAATTCCTTGCCGTTTTGAAATCACACCAGCGCAAGGCACAACTGAACTATTTCAATACTTATCTCAAAAAGGCTTTTACCAATCTAGCTTCCATACTGCTTTATATAGTATACCGAGAGAAGATTCATCCCTTCTCCCTTCTAGCATTTCAGTACGCAAACTGAAAGAAAATGAGTTTGATATTTTTGCAGACATATATGTACGTGGATTTAATATGCCCCCCTTTACAAAAGATGGTGTTCGCCAAAATAACGAAATTCTTTACAATAAACCCGGGTGGCATTTTTTCATATCTGAAGTTCAAAATATCCCTGCAGGCATTGGTGTACTGTATGTAAATAAAGGTATTGCCTCATTAGCTGCTTCTGCTACTTTACCGGAATTTCAGCGTAAAGGTTGTCATACTGCATTAATTCAAAAACGAATAGAAACAGCTATAGCAACAGACTGTCATTTAATAGTTGGACAAGCTCGATTTGGTAGTGGTAGTCAAAATAATATGGAACGTGCTCATTTGAAAATCGCTTATACAAAATCAATATGGACTGTGAAAGACATATAATTAACATTTTTTCTCTTCGCATTACAACCTTAAACATTTTATGACAATTCCTTTTCTATTCTATTAATCATTTGAATATTCGAACTAGATTTGTTACGCTATTACTAGATACATCATTCAACTTGCAATATGAAAAGAGAATTCTAATCAAACTACAAGGAGGAGAAATGTATGACAAAGCATGATCATGGTTTAAAAGAAAAAGTAGAAGGTGCCATTGATAAGGTAAAAGGTGAAGTAAAAGAAGTTGTCGGAAAAGTAACGGACAATAAGAAATTACAAGCCGAAGGAAAATGGGATAAAGTAAAAGGTAATGCAAAAGATACAGTTGGTAATGTAAAAGAAAAAGTACATGAATATAAGGAACATAAATAATAAAAAACACGTTAGATGCATTTTCATCTGACGTGTTTTTTATTTCAGTTTATATACATAATTAACCAAATATCATACGGTATATTTTTATTTCTCTATACTCTTTGTAAGTGGTTCTTTAAATGCATTTCTATTCCATACAGCAAAAACAATAAGAGAAATAATAAAGAATACAACAAGACATATACCCAAATAATCAAAATTAACTACCTGAATGAGATTCCAAAACGGTCCCTGTAAATTATAGCTTTCAATAAGTAAAGATAATAGTTGATAACCCCCTATTAAAAAAGCTGTTATAACAGATATTGAGGTAATTAATACGTTATATGAATTTCTAATTCGACTATTTTCCATTGCCCACTTATAATTCGTATTCATGAATGTACTATCTAATGTATCCATCAACGACATTCCTGCAGCAAACAAAATGGGAAAAGCAAATATACTTACAAGCGGGATAGATTGACTTGTTGCAGTTACTGTAGAAAGAGCAATTAATCCGATTTCACTTGCTGTATCAAAACCAAGCCCAAATAAAAAACCGATCATATACAATTGCTTTTGACTATCAATAAACGTAAATAAGCGCTGCGTGAAACGATATATAAATCCTAAGTTTTCTGGTTGCTTATCCTCTTGGCTTCGTAACACTTTAATAAGGTACAACAGATTGGTAAGCCCAATAATAATAAGAAATGTACTAGAAACAATTGTGCCGATAATACCGCCTATAGTAGAAAAACTCTCCATTCCATGTTTTGCTGTTTTTCCAATTAAAGCAATTAATACGATCATCACAAATACTACAGTAGAGTGTCCTAATGAGAAGTAAAACCCCACCCCCTGTGAGTTTTTACCTTTTTCAATTAATTTCCGAACAGTATTATCAATTGCGACAATATGATCACTATCAAACGCATGACGCAATCCTAAAGAATATGCAATAATAGCCATTCCAATTATGCTATTGCCTTTATACAGTGCAGGTAATAATAAGAGAATTCCAAGCACATGAAGAAATATAATAATAACAAAAAAATTAGTTGCTTTTTTCAGTTCACTTTTCCACATAGTTACTAACCCTTTCTACTTTAGATTGAATACTCTTGAAAAAGAAAAGTGCCATAATAAAAACTACAATCGTTATAATAGTCACTAAAATAATTACAAAATCATTTAACATGCCTGTATTATTTGTAAGTGTTAACAGGGCTGGTATCGTTGCAGTAATCCAAGATTCAATGAAGCAAACAATCCCTACATAAATATGAATCTTCTTTTTCAACCCATCTTGCAAGAAAAATAAAAACCAAAGGAACGCCCAAAAGAACCAAATTATTGTACTTTGTAGACTTCCACTCTCATGTAATTGATTCGCTATTCCCATAACCGTTGCAATAATAGCAACCCAAAGAGAATAGTAGCCTACACCTGAAGAATCAAGTTCTAATATATTCGTAAGGCCAACATATAAATAAGTAAAACCAAATAAAAAAATAGTTCCATTAGATAGGATAGTCCACTCATTAGATTGACTTCCTGTAAATAATAAATATAGTGGTGTCAAAGTTTGTAATGCCCCTACAAATAAATTGAAGTACCCTACACTTTTGCTATCAATGAGTTTAAAAGCTGCTAGTGCATTCATAAATAGAACTGCACCGACAAATAATAATCCCACATTAGTCATAGTATCCCCTTCTCCTACTTAATATTTTCGATAGGATGTTAATTTTTCATGCAGACAATTCTCTCTAACAAAACGATGACACTGAAAAAATATAGACTCCATATCCTCTGTATTATGACTAAGTATGCGTATGACAAAGCCTTTACATGGCATAGAAGATATTCCAATCTTCATATTGTTAGTGTTAGAAAGCGAAGTTTTTAATGCTACAATTAAATCATTTGTAATGTTCTCATTAATAACCATGAAAGTACCATAATGGGAATATTGATTTAATATTCCCATTTGATCTAACGACTCTTTGAAAGGGTTTAACAATAAATGATCGTAAACTACAAGTTTGTTTTCCATATATACTTTTGTTAGCGAATCAAAATACTGGTATGTGAACTTCTCCATATTTGGAGACCAACCAGGCGTAACTGAATCGCATAAAATCAATGTAGAATTATTTTGCATATATATATTTGTTTTTTGCTTATATGCTGCATCCTTGTACATAATCAACGGATCTGGTAAATACTCCATAACAGCATTTTCACCAATATAAACATTCAATTCTTGCAAAGCATAGCTATTTGGAGTCTTGTAAACTTTCGTTGCTGATTGGCTTGTTATATATGTTTTCGCATCTTCATGAACATTTATATTTATAGAATAGAAGTCTCCTTTTAAATAACCTCCACCAGAATTCATGATATAGTAATATGCTCTACCATAATCGTCCAAATATATTGGCTGCGTTACTTTTAAGGCATCTTTATGATAAACCTTAATAGGTACCGTTTTATGTCTCTTTTCCATCACATCAATGTTTAAGACACCTGTAGGGGCTTTCATTTCTTCAATCCTTCTAACATGATGTTTTGTCGCATCCAATTTATTAATCCCTGTAAGCCTTCCTCATCCTTCAAATTTGTAAAAAAATATGGTTTATTATGTCGGTAATTTTTCGTATCCTGCTCCATAACTCCAAGATCAGCCCCTACATAAGGTGCCAAATCCGTTTTATTAATCACAAATACATCAGATTTGATCATTCCTTGTCCACCTTTACGAGGAATCTTTTCTCCTTGTGCTACATCAATAATATAAATTGAAAAATCCACTAGCTCTGGACTAAATGTGGCAGCTAAATTATCACCCCCACTTTCAATAAAAATAATATCTAAATTACTATGTCTAATCATGAGCTCTTCAATTGCTTCAAAATTCATAGAAGCATCCTCTCGAATTGCTGTATGTGGACACCCTCCTGTCTCTACACCAATAATTCTATCTTCTGGTAAAACACCCGTTTTCAATAAAATCTTTGCATCTTCTTTCGTATAAATATCGTTTGTAATTGCTGCAATTTCATAATCTGTATTTAAATATTTTGTTAACTTTTCAACTAACATTGTTTTCCCAGCACCTACCGGGCCACCAATACCAATTTTAATAGGCTTTATCATTTTATTTTTCCTCCCTATGACATGAAGACTCTTATATTTACATCTTCATGTTGCATTTGATTTATTTCGAATTCAGGATCATTCAATCCAAAATCCTCTAATGAAAGCATTTGAATTCTATCAATAGATTCACAGATCAATTCATGGCATTCTTGTAATAGTTTTTGACCATCCGTCTGTCCAAGAGGAATGGCTCTCACACCATTTTGAATAATACTTCCAACACATGAATATAAGAAAACTAAGAGCGTTTCTTCTACTGTCATTTTCAATTCCGCCCCTAATATTCCGTATACGATACTCGGATGACCTTGTAATTTATTACCCATAACATCTTCTTTGTATATATTTAAATTTGCAAATGAGAACAGTTCACACAATAGTTTAGAAGTACTTTTACTAATCATTCTATTTGCTCTTCTACATTCAAAAGGCAATGTTTGTGCTGTTATTAAATCATCTAAAAATGTAATTTGTTTTCCATCATTATTCTTAGTGGCTTCGTAAGTATATTTGCAAATTAAGCCGTCCGTGTGTGTTAATTGCACTTTTACATATCGATTAATCCATTTGAAAAATTCTCCTTTATTTGTAACTTGTCCCTCTTGAATAAATGTTTCTAATCCAAAAGAGTGACTAAAACTTCCTGTTGGGAAGTTCGAATCACTAATTTGGAGTAGGTTAAGTAGGTTAAGTAGGTTAAATATGTTTGTGTGAAGCATGCTTGAACGGTTTGGGTAATACTCTATTTTCTTTTTGATAAGGAACACCTTCCTTTTTGAGTAAATCTTCTACTAAGTAGTCGTTCGCCAAAATCATACACCCTTCATCGAATTGTGCTGGCAAATGTCTATTTCCTAAGTTATGAGCAATAATTCCCATTTCTTTTATTGACGTTGGAGTAATTACAATTACCTCTTCTGGTAACACTTCAATATATACAATACGATGTTCATCTTCATATAAAATATCACCGTTCTTTAATGTTTCTCCATTATCTAAAGACACCCCAATTTCAAAACCAGATTCTGAATATAATTTCTGAACCCTCTTTAGTAAAAGCTCACTAGAAATCAATATTTTATCAAGATGCTTTTTTGTATTTGCAAAATCATTCATATTGCATACGTTGTTATTAATTTTTTCAATAATCATTTTATCTCCTCCGTTATATCAAAATAAAAAATATCTTTGAGCCATAGGTAATACATCTACTGCTTCACACGTAATAACTTGTCCATCAACTTTAACTTCATATGTCTGCGGATCTACTTCAATTTCTGGTGTTGCATTATTCAGCTTCATATCTTGCTTAGAAATCTCTCTCGTATTTCTAACAGGTAATACAACTTTATTTAAACCTAATTTTTCTTTAATATTATTCTCATAAGCTACTTTAGATACAAATGTAATCGAACTTGACTGTACCGCTTTTCCATATGCACCAAACATCTTTTTTTCATAATATGGTTGTGGTGTGGGGATCGAAGCATTCTCGTCTCCCATTAATGCCATCACTACCATCCCGTTTTTCAAAACCATATCTGGCTTAACACCGAAAAATTGTGGATCCCATATTACAAGGTCTGCATATTTCCCAGCTTCAATAGAGCCGACATATTCTGAAATCCCATGTGTAATAGCTGGATTAATTGTATACTTAGCTATATAGCGTTGAATTCTATTATTATCGTTATACTCTTTATCTCCCTCTAAACTACCAATCTGCTTTTTCATTTTATCGGCGGTTTGCCAATTGCGAATAATAACCTCTCCAACCCTTCCCATCGCCTGCGAGTCAGAGCTAATCATGCTGAAAACCCCTAAATCTTGCAAAATATCCTCTGCCGCAATTGTTTCTTTTCGAATCCTTGAATCCGCAAACATTACATCTTCTGGAATATTTGCTTTTAAATGATGACATACCATGAGCATATCTAAATGTTCATCCAACGTATTCACTGTATATGGCAAGGTCGGGTTCGTTGAAGAAGGTAAAATATTATTCAGTGCAGCAATCTTTATAATATCTGGTGCATGCCCACCACCAGCCCCTTCAGTGTGGTACGTATGAATAACACGATTATCAATAGCCTTTATCGTTTCTTCCACAAAACCACATTCATTTAACGTATCAGTATGAATAGCAACTTGAATATCATATTTATCAGCAATCTGTAACGAGTGATTAATTGCTGAAGAAGTCGCTCCCCAATCTTCATGAATTTTTAATCCAATAGCTCCTGCAAATATTTGTTCTTCCAGGGCAGGTAAACTTGAACTATTTCCTTTCCCTAAAAACCCAATATTTATAGGAAAAGCTTCTGCTGCCTCTAGCATTTTTCTTAAATTCCAAGATCCAGGCGTTATTGTAGTTGCCTTAGTACCCTCTGCCGGTCCTGTTCCTCCCCCAATTAAAGTTGTTATACCTGAAGCTAATGCTGTATCAATTTGTTGTGGGGATATGAAATGCACGTGTGTATCAATACCTCCAGCTGTAACGATTTTTCGTTCACCAGAAATTACTTCCGTTGATGTTCCAATGATGATATCAATATTATCCATAACTGAAGGATTACCACTCTTACCAATTGCTGAAATCTTTCCATCTTTTATACCAATATCCGCTTTATATACTCCTGTATAATCAATAATAATTGCATTCGTAATAACAACATCAACAACACCCTGTTCCCTTGTAAGTTGCGAATTTTGTCCCATACCATCCCTAATTGATTTTCCTCCACCAAAGACAGCTTCATCACCATATACCGTGTAATTTCGATCAATATGTGCGAATAATTGTGTATCCGCTAAACGAATAGAATCTCCTGTAGTTGGACCATATAAATCAGCATATTGTTTACGTGACATCTTAAAACTCATGCTATCTCCCTCTTTTTTTGTAAGATTGAATATCGCCATCCACTTTATTTTTAAATCCATATACTTCTTGCTTCCCTGAGTACGGAACTAATTCAATCGTTTTTTCATCCCCAGGCTCGAATCTTACCGCTGTACCCGCTGGAATATTTAAATGTTGTCCAATTGCTACACTACGATTGAATTTTAACGCCTCATTCACTTCATAAAAGTGGTAATGAGACCCAATTTGAATCGGTCTATCTCCCTGATTTAACACCTTAACTTTCGTTGCTTTTTTATTTCCATTACATACTATGTCTTCTTTCGCAAGGATATATTGCCCTGGAATCATAACATTCACTTCCTTTAATGAATTGGTTGATGAATAGTTACTAATTTTGTTCCATCAGGAAAAGTTGCCTCAACTTGAATATCTGATATCATGTCTGCAATCCCATCCATAACATCTTCAGCACTTAAAATATTTTTTCCAAGCTCCATTAATTCCGCTACATTTTTACCATCTCTTGCTCCTTCCAAAATTTCATACGTAATAATAGCGATACTTTCTGGATAGTTTAACTTAAGCCCTCTCTCCTTTCGTCGATAAGCTAAATCAGCCGCAACAACTACCAGCAGTTTATCAATTTCTCTTGGAGTTAATCTCATTACAATCTTCCTTTCTAAAATATTTTAAAACTAAGAATATTCTAAAAATAAAAGATGTACTTCCAATGTCCTTTCCGTGTTTTCTCCATGTTTTTTTCTGCTAATCAAATAAAAAAAGACTAGAATTTTGATATTATCCCCTTTAGGTAGACAGTGTAAAAAGACCATGTACATACATGGATGTTACACTATTACTTGGAGGGGATTTTTCATGACTAAG